>JAFARZ010000150.1 GCA_019245115.1 Streptosporangiaceae bacterium
CTGCCACTGGAAGATGAACGCCGCCGCCGAGGCGTTCTCGCCGAGCGAGTCGAACTTCACCGAGCCCTGCACGCTGTTCAGCGTGACGCCGCTGTGCAGATACTGGATGATCTTGGAGTTGTCGGTGCCGCCGGTGGCGACGATCGCCTGCTCCGCCACCTGACCCACCGAATAGGCCTCGGCCACGTCCGCATTCACGCCGTCCGCGGTGCCGCCGTACTGGTGGACGTACTCGCTGACCATCTTCTCGCTGGCCGCGTTCTGGAAACCGGGGTACCAGGGGTCGGGCACCATGATCCCGGTCGTGTTCGCCGCGCCCACCGCGGAGGTGAACGCCTGGCCCTGGTCCGGGCCGGAGACCCCGATGAACATCCTCGGGGTGTAGTGGTCGGCCTCGAATGCCTTCATGAACCCCACCATCGTGGGCAAGGTGGAGCCGAGGACCACCAGGTCGGGATCCTTGTTCGCCACCTGGTCGGCCGGCTGCTTGTACGCGGACGGCTCCTCCGGGAACACCTTCTGGTACACGATCCTGACGCCGATCTGGAACAGCGTCCGCTCGGCGGTCTGCACCGCGGCGTCGGCAAACGGGTTGACGGCCATCGGGAACGCGGCGGTCTTCGGTCTTTCGCTGGCTGGCAGGCTCTTGATGTAGCTCACGAGCGGGATCAGGGAGTCCGCCGACGGCAGGGACACGTCGAACACGTTGTGGTCGGCCTCGTTCTGCGGCGTCTGGAAGACGGCCGGCGCGCCGCCCGCGCCCTCGATGAAGGCGTAGCCGTGACGGGCCGCCACCACCGACGCCGGACCGGTCAGCAGCGAGGAGAACGGCCCGAAGGTGAGGTCGACGTGATCGGTGTTGATCAGCGTCTGGTAGTTCGTGACGACCTGGTTCGGCGAGCTGGCGTCGTCCAGGATGGTCAGCTTGACCTGGCGGCCCAGGATGCCGCCTGCCGCGTTCACGTCCTTGACCCAGAGATCGTAGCCCTTCTGGAAGGCCTGCCCGTCAGCGGAGCGGCTCCCGGTCAGGGACAGCGACGCGCCGATTGTGATCGGCGACGTCTGCGCCGAACCGCCGGAACTGGTGCTCGTGCTGGAATTGCCGCTGGTGCAAGCTGCAAGAACGCCAACAGAGAGCGCTACGGCGCCCATGGCGATGGCGTCCCTGGAGAACCAGGGGAGGGTTGCTCTCACGCCCGGTTCCTCCTTCCTCGGTCTGGCCGTCATGAGCCGAGCTTGGCCAGCGCCTGGTTCGCGTAGGAGTCGTCGACGATCTTGGTGTAGGACGGCTGCGTCGAGATGTCCTTGTACTTGAACAGGATGCCCGCGGTGTAGTCGACCTGGGCCTGGCTCAGCCCGGTGCCGTCCGGCCAGGTGCCCGAGCTGCGCAGGAAGCTCACCGCATAGGCGACCGCGGCCGGGTCCTCCTGGGTCTCCTTGACGCCGATGGCGTCGAGCGCGGCGTTATTGGCCGGGTTGTTCATCCACCGGTCGGCCTGCATCATCGCGGTCAGGAAGCGCACCACCACGTCCGGATGCGCCTTGCCGTAGGAGTCGAGCATGCTCACCCCGCCGTACCACCACTGCGGGATGGACTGGTACTCGGACGCGAGAACCGTGGTGCCCTTCAGCGAGTGGGTAATCACGTAGGCGTCGTCCGCGTGGAACACCGCGGCCTTGATCCGCCCGGCGGTCATCGCGCCGACGAACTGCGACCGGGTCATGTTCACCTGCGTGACCTGGGACAGGTGCACCCCGGCCGGCTCGAGGCAGGCCTGCAGCAGTGTGATGGAGAAGCCATCGGAACCGGTGGAGGCGACCGGCTTGCCCACCAGGCCCTTGGCCGAGGCGATGCCCGGCGCGGCGATGCACTGGGTGTCGAGCTTGGTGCCGTAGGACCAGATCGCGTGGATCGGCGCACCCTGCGCGGCCGCCTCGACGGAGTCCGATCCCGAGCTGAACCCGAAGTCGATGCTCCCCGCGGTCGTGCCGAGCTCGGTCTGCAGCCCGTTGGGCATGCTGATGAAGTTGACGTGCAGGTGCTCCTTCGCGAAGTAGCCCTCCTGCTGCGCCACGTACGCGCCGAGGAAGATGGCCTTCGGCGGCGACAGCGCGACGCCCACGTTCACCGAGTCCCAGCTAGCCGTGCTCGTGCTCGTGCTCGGGCTCGTGCCCGCCTTACCGGACACGCTTGAGCTGGACGAGCAGGCCGTCAGCGCCAGCGCGCCGACGGCGATCGCAGCGCCTAGATAACGAAATTTCACCATAAATCCAATCTGCGCGAGAAGACTCTACCCAGGGGATGGACTTGCGCGGGAGAAGATGATTAGCGTGCGCGGCACGACGCCGAGGGTCATGATAGCGCCGGTTACTTCGCCCACGGTGCGAATTTGCGCTGGATCAAGGTGATTAGCGTGCGCAGGACGACGCCGAGGGTCATGATAACGAGCAGGACAGCGAGGGCGCGGTCGGTGTGGTACGTCTGCGCGGCGGACTCGAGCTGATTACCCAGTCCGCTGAGCTGGGTGAATATCTCGGCGATGAACATGCCGACCAGTCCCATGGCGACGCCTTGCGCCGCGCCTGCCGCGATGTAAGGCACCGTGCCGGGCAGCAGCACATGCCGCCAGAGCGCGGGCCGGCTCATCCGCAGCGACCGGGCCACCTCGAGCAGGTCAGAGTCGAGGTTCCGGACGCCCACGGAGACCGACACCACGCACGGGAACACGACGAACATGGCGATGATGACTTCCTGGGTGAGCACGCCGAAGCCCATCCAGATGCTCAGCAGCGGCACGATCGCCACCATCGGCGTGGCGTACAGCGCCTGCAGGTACAGGCCGAGGCCGGCTTCGGCAACCCGGTACAGGCCGACGCACATGCCGATCACCACGCCGGCCGCCAGGCCGATCGCGTAGCCGATGGCGAAGGTCCACAGGCTGTACCAGATGGCGCTGGCCAGGCCCAGACTGTGGAACTCGGTGCCCAGGGCGCGGAAAACCGTGGTCAGCGGCTCGAAGATCACCGCCGCCGTGTGCATGCCGTAGTACTGCCAGGCGGCCACGACAACGGCCAGCGAGATCAGCCTGATCGCGAGGAACACACGGCGGTCGCGCCGCCTGCGGCGGCGGCGCCGGTCCGCGATCGCCGCCTCGATCTCCGCCCTGGTACCCAGGGAACCGGGCTCGATCAGCGGTTCGCTCACGCTGTGCTCCCCGCTCACGCGGCGTCTCCCGTTCCGCTGCCGCTCCGGCCGGATCCCGCCGGGGGCTGCCGTAGCTCCGCCCAGACCTGCTCACGCAATCCCTCATAGCCGGGATGACGGCGGACCTGGGCGATGGTGCGTGGCCGGTCAATCTCCACCGGGAACTCCCGGGTGATCCGGCCCGGCCGGC
The DNA here is from genome assembly GCA_019245115.1 of Streptosporangiaceae bacterium. GTDB lineage: Bacteria > Actinomycetota > Actinomycetes > Streptosporangiales > Streptosporangiaceae > JAFARZ01. The sequence goes on from JAFARZ010000150.1 coordinate 3,396, forward strand.
CGGCCATGACGATGATCCGGTCGCCGAGAGTGATCGCCTCGTCGATGCTGTGCGTGATGAACACGATGGTCTGCCGGAGCTGGTCCCGCAAGCGCAGCAGGTCTTCCTGGAGCACCTCGCGGGTCTGCGCGTCCACCGCTGCGAACGGCTCGTCCATCAGCAGCACGTCCGGCGACGCGGCGAGCGCGCGGGCCAGCCCGGCCCGCTGTTTCATGCCCCCGGACAGCTGGGCGGGATACTTGCTCTCGTGGCCGGTGAGCCCGACCGTCTCGAGCACCTCGCTGACGCGCCGCTCGGTTTCCGCCCCGCCCGCCCGGGCGAGCTGGAGCGGCAGGGCCACGTTCCGGTGCACGGTCTTCCACGGGAACAGGCCGAAGTGCTGGAACACCACCGCGACCTTCGGACTGGGCCCGATGACGGGGATGCCACCGACCGACATGGTGCCATGGTCGATCTCGGCCAGCCCCGCCATGAGCCGCAGCAACGTGGTCTTACCACATCCGGACGGACCAACTATGCAGAGGAACTCCCCGGACCGGACGGTGAGGCTGACATCCTCGAGGACGATGCCACCGGGGAACCACTTGTAGAGATTCCTCGCCTCGATCCGCCCGTCGCCGCGTGCCACGGGGGCGGTGACCGTGCTGCTCGATGCGGTATGCCGCCGGGAGTTGTTCGGCATGGAACCGCCTCCTTGGGGCTGGCCGGGACTGGAGATCCAGGTTACAGCGGTCTAACCTCCGGCATTCAGCACTAATGGCGGATTAGGCGCTGCCTGATCTGGGCGGCATAGTGACCTGGGGTTTTACGGTGTCGTGCCTGGTGTCGGGTGCTGAGGCGGCACACCTGATGGGTGCGGGGCCGTTCCGGTCCGCTGCGGTCGCGGGACAGCGGGATTTAAGCGCGAAGAGCGCCCTGGTTCTGGGAGATTACGGGTTACCACACCTAGTAAGTTCCGGGAACTGGAGCGCTCTTCGTCATGCAGCATAACGGGTGGGATCATGCCCTGGCGGTCACTGCGGACGGCAACGGGCTGGTCGGGCATGCTGGCGGGATCTTGCTGCGCAAGCTCGCCGACCGGTGCGGGCTGACTGCGGCGCTGGACGCCGCGATGGCGCAGAGGGGGACGTTCCCGCAGATCGGCCGGGGCCTAGTGCTGGTGTCGACGGCGATCGCGATCGCGATGGGCGCCACCGCGCAGACGCTGACACGGATCGCGCAGGCCAGGGCCAGGATCCGCGCTCACGTGTGGCAGCAGATCCAGGACGCGGGCGGGTTCCCCTGGCTGGAGATCGCCGGCAAGTCCCTCGCCGGGTGGCTGTTCCTGGACATGGACGGCACCTTGATCAACGCTTACTCCGACAAGGAGGGAGCGGCCCCGACCTGGAAGAAGGGCTTCGGCAGTCCCACCCGCTGGGAGCGTGGTGCGCGAACACGCGCGAGTGCCTGGACATGCTGCTGCGCCCCGGCAACGCCGGCTCGAACACCTTCACTGACCACAAGGAGGTGCTGGCCGGCGCGCTGAAACAGGTCCCGGCCCGGTTCCGGCGCAACGTCATCGTCCGGGTCGACGGCGCCGGAGCCAGCCACGACCTGGTCAAGTACATGCTGACGCTGTCCTCGCCGCGGAAGATCCTGCTGTTCACCAGCGGCTGGATGATCACCGCCGCCGACGAGGCCGCCATCGCAGCCGTCCCCGCCGACGCGTGGAAGCCCGGCATCTGCCAGGACGGCAGGGCCGAGGACGACAAGGACGTCACCGAGCTCACGCACCTGCTAGTGCCGCGTCTGTCTACGTTTGCCCCGTTGGTGTGCGGTGAGCCTGCTGGACCGCAGGGGCTGATACCGGCAGCACAGGCCTCGCGTGCGGCCAGCCCGCCGGCGGCCGGCCTGGTGCCATCCGGCTGACTACGATTTCCTGAGCCGAAAATATTTTCGGCTCAGGAAACTGGCTTCAAAGAAACGGCATCGTATCCGGCTGGCCCCGCACCGGATCTACGCGGCGGACGGGGGCAAACATAATCGGTCGCGGCACTAGTATGCCGCGCCTGAAATCTTCGCTATATATTTTGCCAGTGAGTCCAGGATCTGTTCGGCCGTCTTAGTCCAGGTGAAGGGCCGTGGATTCTGGTTCCAGCTGTTGATCCAGTCGCGGATGTCGGCTTCGAGGGCCTGCACGC
>JAFARZ010000359.1 GCA_019245115.1 Streptosporangiaceae bacterium
GCATACCCGTCCCGCACCCCGATCAGCGCAAACCACCCGCCAGCACCACCACGCGGCAGCAACCCCAGCCACCCGCCCCGCCGCACCACCCAGCCAGAATTTCGCGCTCGCGCGACGCCCACCCCGGGGACATACGGCTGCGTGGAAGTTTACCGGCCGTATTCGACCACTTTATTTCCGTGAAGCACGGATATTCCATCCTAATCCAAATTCTGTTCGATATTTATCAGACATACAGGGCAATCCGGCGGGGGAGAGGCGCCGGCAGCAGCGGCGGGAAGCCGCGACTTCGATCTCGATGGTGTGCGAGTTGTCAGCACACGGGTAAGCCGAGTGACGAATGGGGACCGGCGATGCCGGGTTGCTGTTAAACGGCGTGCGTACGGTAGTGAAAGCCGTGTGCGTACAGTAACAGCCTTACTCCAGGTCCAGTTCGTCCAGGGCGGCGATCAGCGCGGCACGGTCGGGACCGACGGCCTCCAGGACCGCCATCAGGGCGTGCAGCACCAGGTGCCGCTCCTGGCCGGAGTCGAGCAGCCGCTGCGCGGTCTCCCACAGCTCGGGCGGATCTCCCCGCCACAGGTGATCGGCCAGCACGAGGTGCCGTTCGATGTGGCGGCCGACGCCGCCGGGCGCCGGCGTGGCGTGGTCGGCGGCAAGCAGGGCGCGCCGATCGGCGGGATCGGCCGGGTCGAGCGCGCTCAGGTCGACGCCCTCGTGCCACCCCTCCAGCACCGGGAACGCGAACGCCCGGCGCGGCAGCGCTTCCAGGTCGCCGTCCGGCAGCAGGCGCCGGACCAGCGCGTACTCCAGCCCGAATTCGGCTGGGTCCCGGTATGCATCGGCGAACGCGCTGATCGAGTTGAACACGGTCTCGAGCGTCTCGGCGATCAGCGGTTCGGACAGCTCACGCCGCCGCCCGCTCCACCGGACCCAGGCGGCCAGCACGTGCGGCATGGCGTCCTGCTCGGCGAAGGACAGCATCACCTTGCGCGGCAGCCAGGCGAGCAGGAACGTCTCCACCTTGGTCGGGCTCATCCGCAGCGGGCGGCCGAAGTCATGGTCGCACCCGTAATCGATGATCCGGTCCGCGCAATGCGAAGCCGAACTGCGGTCGGACAGGTCCTCGGCCTCGTCGGAGGCCAGGAACTCGGCGGCCAGCATCGCCCGCTTATCCCTGCTCCACGCCTGCCGCCGAGACCCCGAGCCCGACCCCGAGCCCGACCCCGAACCCGAGCCCGACCCCGAGCCTGATCCTGACCACGAGCCCGAGAGCCCAGCCGCCGACACCACCGCCAGCGGTCCGGTGGCCAGGGAACCATGCGAACGGCCACGGTACGGCGGCAGCGCCCGGACCCTGGACCTGATGAATGCGTGATAAGAGGGGAATGATTCGCTCACCGATACCACAGATACCGCGGCGGCGCGAGAAACCCTGGTGCGGCCCGTAGCATCGGCGACGGTGGAGTCCGTCACCCGCAGCGCGGTCTCGAGCATCCGCCGCGCCTGCGGCGCGTCGACCTCGCGGAACGCGTGCCGGCCCGAGGCGCCCCGCTGCGCCGACACTTCCCGGCAGTGATCGAGTAGCTTGTTCACCCGGGACGTGACCCAGCCGTCCCTGATCATCCCGCCCGCGTTGTAGTCCACGACGGAGACCAGCGCATGCGGCTCTTCGCCGGCGTAGGAGAACACGCAGATGATTTCGTCCTGGTCGCCGAAGTCATCCGGGTTGACGTAACACTCGGCCGGCGTCACCTCGCCCAGATGGGAAGCCCAGTCGGGGCACGGCACGCCGCCATCCATGAGCGAAATGGCCGCCCGCTCGGCCTTGACCGCCTGCCGTGGCGTGCCGAGGCAGGCGATTCCGGACAGCAGTGCGAGCGCCGCCGGGCTTCGCTGCCCGGCCGCGTAATCCACCAGCCCCTCGCCGATCAACTGCTCCACGCTGGTGCCGCCCACGCCACGCTGACCCCACCACGTGCCGAGAAGCTCGCTGACCATGAGTTCGGCGTCCAGCGGACTTCTCACGGCCAGAAGCTCTCGGGCAGCGCGCAGCATCTCAGCGAACAGCGCGTTCGGCGGGGGAGCGGCTGCAGCGGCGGGGTCAGCGGGAACCCGGGCTTCATCGCCTGGGGGCTGGCTGCGTCGGCTCTGCGGGCTCACCCTGATAGCCTCTCAGATCTGGACATGCCGACGCTATGCTACGACGCCATGCCCACCGTAGCTATCCACGATCCGGCAATTGCTTGCCACTAACCTGCTCGCCCTGGCTACACCAATTGCCGGACTGTGGCACGCTTAATGAGATGGCCACGGGAGACGATCCCGGGGAAGGAGCCGCCGATGGCAGCCCCCGGAGCGGGACGTGGGAGTTCACCATGAGCACGGACACCTCCGTGCCCAGGCAGCGCGACGCGTCCGATTCCGCGCTGGCGGATCTCCTGATGCTCCAGGCGCCCGTCGGTTTCGCGGTCTTCGGCGCTGATCTGCGCGTCAGGAAGGTGAACGCCGCCTTCGCCGCCACGGCCGCCGTGGCGCGAGCGGTACCCCCTCGCGACACCGGAGTACGCGATCCCAGCGTGCTCGGGGCGAGCCCGAGCGCTAGCCACGGCAGCGCGAGTCACGACAGCGCTAGCCACGGCAGCGCGAGTCACGACAGCGTGAGCCACGGCCGGCCCGCGCCAGCCGCGGACACACCCGACCCGGCGGCGTACGTCGGCCTGCTTCCGACCCAGATCTGGCCCGAGCCGCTTGGCAGCCTGGCCGAGGCCGCGCTGCGCCGCGTGCTGGCCGGCGGCGTGAAGCTCGCCGAGCCGGCCTATCCGGCTGGCACGACCGCCTTCTGGTTCCCGATCCGCGACGCCGACCCACGCGATCCGCGAGACCCACGCGATCCACGTGGTCCGCGCGACTCAAGCGATCCGCGAGACCCACGCGATCCACGCGACCCAGCGGGCCTCCTTAGCCAGCCGGACCCGATCGGCGAACCCGGCCTGGTCAACGCGGCCGGTCCAAGCCACCTGGACGCCGACGACGTCCACGACGTCCACGACGTCCACGACGTCCACGAGAGCCAGGTCGTCGCCGTTGGCCTGCTGCTCCTGCAGGTGGCGGCCAGCAGTCCCGCGGAGGAGGCGCTGCGTCGCAGCGAGGAGCGGTACCGGAGCCTGGTCCAGGGCGGCGCCCAGGTGGTCTGGGTGGCCGCACCGGACGGAGCTATGAAGGAGGACGCGCCCGAGTGGCGGTGGATCACCGGCCAGACGATCGAGGAGTTCCTCGGCGACGGCTGGCTCGATTCCATCCATCGTGAGGATCGGGACCGGGTCGAGCGCGGCTGGCGTGATTGCGTCCGCACCGGGAAGACGTTCGACGACCGCTACCGGATACGCACCAAGACCGGTTCCTACCGCCATTACGACGTGCGAGCGGTCCCGATCGAGCGCGACGGGAAGATCGTCGAGTGGGTCGGCGCGAGCACCGACGTCACGAGCCAGCGCGAGGCAGAGGAGATGCGAGGGCGCCTCACCGAGCAACTCTCCGCCGCGGCCCTGAGGACCGCCCGCCTCCAGCAGGCCACGAGCATGCTCGCCGAGGCGCTCACCGTCGAGCAGGTCGTCGAGGTCATCACCGAGGTCGGCCGCACCGCGATCGGCGCGCTGCGGTCGGCGGTCGCCCTGCTCGGGCCGGACAACAGCACGCTTCGCGTGGTCAACGATGACCTCCGTAACGCGCCGGACACCGCCGAAGGGCTGCTCACGCTCGAGTCCCCGAGCGTGATGACCAAGGCCATCGCGGCCCGTCGGCCTGTCCTGGTCGAGGATCCCGAGGACCTGCACCGGCAGTTCGAGGGCGAGCTCGAAATCGACCCGCAGCAGCTTCAGCAGACCTCGGACGAGCGTTCCTGGGTCGGGCTGCCGCTGCTGGCCGCCGGCGCGCCGCTCGGCGCCCTGCGGTTCTCCTTCGGCAGGCCGCGGCGGATTACCGAGGAGGAACGTGTCTTCCTCGAGGCGCTGGCGGGCCAGTGCGCGCTCGCCGTCGAGCGCGCCGCGATGTACGAGCGGGAGCACACCACGGCGGAGACGCTGCAGCGCAGCCTGCTGCCGGACAAGCTGCCCAGCGTCCCCGGCGTGCAGATGGCGGCTCGCTACCTGCCGGTGGCCCGCAACATGGAGATCGGCGGTGACTGGTACGACGCGTTCTGGCTGGCCGACCGGAGGCTGGCGGTCGCGGTCGGCGACGTCATGGGCAAGGGGCTCATCGCCGCGGCCGGCATGGGCCGGGTCAGGAACGCTCTCCGCGCGCTGGCCCTGACCGACCCCAGGCCCGCGGCGGTCCTCGGCGGCCTGGACCGGCTGTTCCAGGCGACAGAGCTGGAGGAGCAGGTCACCACCGTCGCATATCTGGTAATCGACCCGGAAGGCGGTGAGGGCGTGCTCGGCAACGCGGGTCATCTGCCCGCGCTCGTCCTGGAACCGGGCGCCGAACCGCGGTTTGACGAAGTCGAGGCGGGGACCCCGCTCGGCTGGGCCAGCCCGCGCAAGCAGCATCCGTTCAGCTTGCGGCCGGGAAGCAGCGCGGTTTTCTATTCTGATGGCCTGGTGGAAAACCGGAGCCGCGGCCTGGACGCGGGTCTCGATGAATTGGCGGCAGTCGCGGCACGCGCCGAACAGGATGTGCGTGACCAGCCAGAACGGCTGCTGCAGTATCTGGTAGACCGTATGCTCGCAGGCCATGAACAAGACGACGACGTGACCGTGCTAGTCATGCACCGGCCGTAGGCTGGAGTACGCCCCGGGGGACGGAGCGTCCCGAATGGACAACTCACTCCCGGGCCCGGCCTATCGTGGTGATGAGGTGGAGGCAGGCGGGTTGGAATCAGTCCCGAAAGGAAGGGGTGACCGTGGCCGTGAGCGCTGCTAACTCCGCAGCGCGGAAGCGCTCAAGGACGGATCGCAGTCCGCGGAATGTCGGCGACCCAGCCGATCTCCAGGCCGTACCCCCGAGACCGGTGACCCGCGCCGAACAGGACGACCCGGAGCCCGAGGAGCCTGATATGCCACAGACAGCAGACACCGCCCTGGTGGATGCGGATCCCGATATTGGCGACATGCCAGAGCTCGATGACGAGGACGGCGCGGTCGACCTGGAGAACCTCGATGACCTGGACGACGAGGACGTCGAGAACGCGCTCACCGATGAGGACCTGGACGCCGATATAGGCGCCGAGGTCGAGGAATCGGAGGAGGCTGACGAGTCCGACGAGCCGGAGGAGCCGGAGGCCGTGGCGGCGCAGCCGAACGGCGCGGCCGCTCCCGGTCCCGAGGGCGCGCAGGTCGTCAAGCTGAACACCGAAGGCGTCGAGGAGGAAGAGGAGATCCTCGTTCTCGGCGACGATGACGACGACCTGCCGGCCGCCCAGGTGGCGGTGGCGGGCGCGACCGCCGACCCGGTCAAGGACTACCTCAAGCAGATCGGCAAGGTCCCCCTGCTCAACGCCGAGCAGGAGGTGGAGCTGGCCAAGCGCATCGAGGCCGGCTTGTTCGCCGAGGAGAAGCTCGCCGAACTCGGCGGCAAGCTGACCACCGAACAGCGGATCGACCTGGAGTGGATCGCCGACGACGGCACCCGGGCGAAGAACCACCTGCTCGAAGCCAACCTGCGCCTGGTGGTGAGCCTGGCCAAGCGGTATACCGGCCGCGGCATGCTGTTCCTGGATCTGATCCAGGAGGGCAACCTGGGCCTGATCCGCGCGGTGGAGAAATTCGACTACACCAAGGGCTACAAGTTCTCCACGTACGCGACCTGGTGGATCCGGCAGGCGATCACCCGCGCGATGGCCGACCAGGCCCGGACGATCCGCATTCCGGTGCACATGGTCGAGGTCATCAACAAGCTGGCCCGCGTGCAGCGCCAGATGCTCCAGGACCTCGGCCGCGAGCCGACTCCAGATGAGCTCGCGGTGGAACTCGACATGACCCCGGAAAAGGTCATCGAGGTGCAGAAGTACGGGCGAGAGCCTATCTCCCTGCACACCCCGCTCGGCGAGGACGGCGACAGCGAGTTCGGCGACCTGATCGAGGACTCCGAGGCGATCCAGCCCGGCGAGGCGGTCAGCTTCACGCTCCTCCAGGAGCAGCTGCACTCGGTCCTCGACACGCTGTCCGAGCGCGAGGCCGGCGTCGTCTCCATGCGCTTCGGGCTGACCGACGGCCAGCCCAAGACGCTGGACGAGATCGGGAAGGTCTATGGCGTGACCCGTGAGCGGATCCGTCAGATCGAGTCGAAGACGATGTCCAAACTTCGTCACCCGTCCCGTTCTCAGGTGCTCCGGGACTACCTCGACTAGCTTTCCGGGGAACGGCTGTGGTGCCCCCTGCCGTCATCCCGCTACGGCAGCGGAGCATCCGCATCAGGAACATAAATGAAGCCGTGCCCGGCAGCGGGCACGGCTTCATTGACGTGTGAGGCCGGGTGCTCCCCCGAGCGGACTCGCGTCCCTCCGGGGTGCGCCTCGAGTGGGGCTCAGTTCACCCCTGGGTTTGGCTCCGACAGCCGGTTGCTCTCGTCCTGGATGTCGACGGCTACCTTGGCCAGTGCGGTGGCATGCTGCCGGCCGTGGTGCGCGCAGAACAGCAGTTCGCCTCCGTTGGTCAGCAGCACCCGGACATAGGCCTGGGCGCCACAGCGATCGCAGAGGTCCAGTGCGGTCAGCGGCTTGGTGGGGGCTATTGCTCCGGTCAATGTCGCCGTCCTTTCGGTTTGCTGCCTACGCCTTACAGCACAGCACAACACTTACCCCGCCGTCAGCGTTCCCCACGGCGAGTGGTGTACGCCACAAGCGAAACCTACCCGACTTTGGGTAATCAGCCAGTTCCTTTGAGTCATCACACCCCCCGACATCTGGATATATACCCTAATTCCGGTAGAGGATGCGCTGGCCACTAACAAATTCACCGGCCACACGAGCGTGAGGGGCGCATGCAAGCTGTGTCGGACCTGCTGATTACCCGGTTTTGTCGGTGGGGTGCACTACTCTTCGTTTGAACCTGCTGAAAGGAGAACCTCCCACGTGCCCGCCTTGACCGCCACCCGGACAACTTCGGATGACTCTTACACCGCGCGGCACCTGTCGGTCCTCGAGGGCCTGGAGGCGGTGCGCAAGCGCCCGGGCATGTACGTGGGATCCACCGACGGCCGCGGCCTGCAGCACTGCCTGTGGGAGATCTTCGACAATGCCGTGGACGAGGCCCTGGCCGGGTTCGGCTCGCGGATCGAGGTGATCCTGCACGCGGACGGCTCCGCCGAGGTGCGGGACACCGGCCGCGGCATACCGGTCGACGCGGAGCGCAAGACCAAGCTCAGCGGCGTGGAGGTCGTGATGACCCGGCTGCACGCCGGCGGCAAGTTCGGCGGCGGCTCGTACACCGCCTCCGGCGGCCTGCACGGCGTGGGCGCCTCGGTGGTCAACGCGCTGTCCGCGCGGCTGGACGTGGAGGTGGATCGCGACGGGCACACGTACGCGGCCAGCTTCCGGCGCGGCGTCACCGGGGAGTTCGCCGGGCCCGGGCCAGACGCGGAGTTCGCCAAGCGGTCCGGCCTGCGTCAGCTCGGCCGGGCGGGGAAGCGGGCGACCGGCACCAGGATCCGGTTCTGGCCGGACCGTCAGATCTTCATCAAGGACGCCGAGTTCAGCTACGACGCGCTGGCCGAGCGTGCCCGCCAGACCGCCTACCTGGTGCCGGGCCTGGCTATCAGCGTGTGCGCCGAGCCCGACGACCGGCATCCTGAGCCACGAGACGATGAGTACCGGTTCGACGGCGGCATCAGTGAGTTCTGCGCCCACCTGGGCAGCGGCGAGGTGGTCAGCGACGTGCTGCGGCTGACCGGGAGCGGCAACTTCACCGAGACGATCCCGGTGCTGGACGACAAGGGTCACATGACCCCGACCGAGGTGGCCCGGGAGCTGGCCGTCGACGTCGCGGTCCAGTGGAGCTCGGGCTACGACACGGTCATCCGCTCGTTCGTGAACGTCATCGCGACGCCGCACGGCGGCACGCACGTCACCGGGTTCGAGCGCGCCATCGTCCGGACCCTGAACGAACAGCTCCGGGCCGCGCGCCTGCTGAAGAACGGCGACGAGGCGGTCATCAAGGAGGACGTGACCGAGGGCATGGTCGCGGTGGTGTCCGTCCGGCTGCCCGAGCCGCAGTTCGAGGGTCAGACCAAGGAGGTGCTCGGCACCCCGGCGGCCTCCCGGATCGTGGCCCAGGTGGTGAGCTCCCAGCTCAAGTCGTATTTCGAGAACCCGCCGCGCGGCGCCAAGCAGCAGGCCCGGTCGGTGCTCGACAAGGTGGTGTCGGCGGCCAAGGCGCGCATCGCCGCCCGCGAGCACCGCGACAACCAGCGGCGTAAATCCGCGCTGGCCAGTTCGTCGCTGCCGGCCAAGCTGGTGGACTGCCGCAGCGCCGATGACCGCAGCGAGCTGTTCATCGTCGAGGGAGACTCGGCCCTCGGCACCGCCAAGCTGGCCAGGAACTCGGAGTTCCAGGCGCTGCTGCCGATCCGCGGCAAGATCCTCAACGTGCAGAAGTCCTCGCTGGCCGACATGCTCAAGAACGCCGAGTGCGCGGCGATCATCCAGGTCATCGGGGCCGGCTCAGGCAGCTCCTTCGACCTGGACTCCGCCCGTTATCAACGTGTTATTTTTATGGCCGACGCTGACGTTGATGGCGCTCACATCAGGACCCTGCTGCTGACTCTGTTCCACCGCTACCTGCGTCCGATGCTCGAGGCTGGCCGGGTGTTCTCCGCCGTACCGCCGCTGCACCGGATCGCGCTGAAGAACGTACGCAAGGGCCAGCAGAAGTACCACTACTGCTACTCCGACTCGGAGCTGCACCGGCGGTTGCTCGAGTTCGAGCGGCAGGGCCTGCGCTGGGAAGATCCGGTTCAGCGGTACAAGGGGCTCGGCGAGATGGACGCGTCGCAGCTCGCCGAGACCACGATGGATCCGCGGCACCGCACGCTGCGCCGGATCCGGATCGAGGACGCCGCCGCGGCGGCCGGGATTTTCGGCCTCCTGATGGGAACCGAGGTCGGCCCCCGGCGGGACTTCATCGCGGCCGCGGCCGCCGAACTGGACCCCTCCCGCATCGACACCTGACGCTCCGCGATCCTCGCCGCGCGCCTACTGCCCCCGATAGAACGGGGGCTGTGGGCCCCAGCCCCCGTGGTGCTCCTGGCGCCGCGGCGTGTCAGGCGAGGGCGTAGGTGACGGTGACGGTGACCGTGACCTTCAGGGTGCCCGCGGCGACCGGCACAGGCGATCGCGCCCCGGCCCCGTTGAACATGGCTCCGGGCAGCGGGATCGGCAACGGATTGCTGCTGACTTCGCTGATGGTGATGACCGGGCCCAGCTTGCGGCCCGCTCCGGCCGCGTACTGCGACGCCCTGAGCTTGGCGTCTGCCATGGCGTTCGCGCGGGCCTTGGCCAGCAGGGCGCTCTTGTCGCTGATGTCGAGGGACACCGCGTCGATCCGTACGGCATTGCCGCCCGCGTTGACGGCGGCGGTGATGGTTCCGCCCGCGCCTGGCAGGTTGTGCAGCACGGCGGTGAGCGACTCGGTGACCTGATAGCCGGTGATGTTTCCCTGCTGCCCGTAGTCGGCCTGGACGGACAGGCCGGAGGTCTGCACGTCGGAGGCCGCGACCCCGTTCGCGTGGAGCGCGTTACGGACCCGGTTCATGTCCTGGTTGGCCGTGTTCAGTGCGGTGGCGACGGAGCTGGCCTGGGTGTCAACGTCGAGGGAAAGCAGGAGCTCGTCCGGTGTTCCGGAGGCGCTGCCGGTCCCGTTGACCGTCACGCCCGGCCCCAGGTCAGGCGAGACGACGGCGTACGCCGGGGCGGCTCTCAGCATCAACAGGCCGCCACCCAGCAACAGCATGCCGGACCCCCGTAGCACCCCGGCCACCGCCGATCTGCGCTGCGCGGTATTCATCGTGACATCACCATCCCCGTTTGTGAAGCGGCGAGTCCTGTGCCAACTACTGATTGCAAGAATAACATTACCTTCCGTGGCCAAGTGGTCCGCTCCGAACCCCTTGAATGTCACATGGGTGCGGCTCCTCCAGAGTGAGCAGCATGCCGATGGCGCCATCGGTGTCGCTCAAACCGATCAGCAGCGCTATTAGAGCGTGCCCGATGGTGCCATCGGTGCCGCTGGCCAGGGAGCAGCACCTGACTGTCCCTTTAAGGGAGCCGCACCCATGTCACATTCATGGGCACCTGACCCCATGGCTGTGACAATCATGGGGTTGGGCGAACGCAGCCCCTAGACGAAATCACGATCCAGCCCGCTAAGCGCGGGGTCAGGGACATGACCCGTACCGGATACCCGGAGGCGATCCGGTCGAAATCCGCGTCCGCATGCACGAGCGTAGCTTCGCGACGCCAGGCGATCGCCGCGATCAGGCAGTCGATCCTGGACCGGATCGTGATGCCCTTGTCGCGCAGCACGCCGTACAGAGCGGCGGCCTCCATGAAGTCGCCCTCCGGATGGACCTGATACAGCGGCATGGCCTTCACCAGCCGGTCAATCGCGCGGAACTCGTCGCTGTTCCGCGCGCCAGACAGCAGCTCCATGATCACCGGCTCGGTGACGCCCGCCGTCGGCGGCTGGCGTTCCACCATGCTGGTGACCTCTGCGTCGGCCCGGCTTCCGGTCCTGCGGAGGTATTCCATCCACGCTGAGCTGTCGACGAGATAGTGGGGGGTCCGGGGGTCGCCCCCCGGGTCGGCACTGCGAGTCACCAGCCGGGCGGCGGCGGGTCGTTGCGCATCTCCGCCAGGTCGCCACCCCAGCCCATACCGTGCACACTGTCGAGGAATTCCTGAGTCAGCGGCGTCCCGGCGGTGTAACGCAGCGCCAGGTCGACGGCTTCCTTCTTGGTAGTGAGGTGGTACCGCTCCATCACCCGGCCGACGAGTTCCTCATTGATCTCGATATTGGTCCGCTTGTACAGCACACACCAACCATACACCATCGCGATCCGTCACGGCTGAATGTCAAATTGCGACACTGGGCGTCAGCCGCCGAGGACCGCCAGCGGCCTCAAGAGGACAATCCCTGACCCGTCCCGCTTGCCGACCGGGTCGGGCAGCTCCAACGGCGCACCCGAGTCAGTCAAGCCGAGCGCGGGGGAGGGGCCGACCCAGGCCAGCACCAGCGTGTCCTCGCCCTTGAGGAACCGATGGCAGCGCACGCCGCCGGTCGCCCGGCCCTTGCCGGGGTATTCGTGCATCGGGGTGACCTTCACGCTTCGCCCGGCCGCGCCGCCGGGCAGTGCCCGGCTGCTGCCCGCCACCGTCACTACGACGGCCGGAGCGCGCGTCCCCGCCGCCGACGAGGCCTCCACCACACCGAACCAGATCACCGACGCGCCCGTCGACAGCTTGACGCCGGCCATCCCCCCGGCCGGCCGTCCCTGCGGGCGTACCGACGAGGCCGGGAAATGCAGCAGCTGCGCGTCGCTGGTGACGAAGACCAGCTCAGCGTCCTCGGCGGGCACGGTGGCGGCGCCCACCACCCGGTCGCCTTCCTTCAACGTGATCAGCTCGAACTCGTCCCGGTTCTGCGGATATTCGGGCACGACCCGTTTCACCACGCCGTCCGCGGTACCGAGCGCGAGCCCCGCGCCCGGCGAATCGACGGATGCCAGCGCCACGATCGTCTCACCGCTCTCCAGCGCCACGAACTCCGCGGCGGGCGCCCCGCCGGCCATGCTGGGCGCGACGGTGTCTGACTGGCCTCGGCCTTCGGCCGCGGCGCTCACCGCCAGCGCGGGGATCTCCAGCACGTTCATCTTGACCATCCGGCCCGCCGAGGTCACCGCCCCGACCGAGCCGCGGGCCGTGGCCGGTACCACCGAGGTCACCGCGTCATGCGCGGCACGAGAGGCGGTTCCCGGAGGTTGAACGGCAGTACGTTCGGGCAAATCTACTCGAGCCAGCAGACCGGTCGCCGACAGCAGCACGTGGCAGGGGTCGTCGGCCACCTCCAGCGGGACAGCGGCGGTCACGGCCGCGCCGCCCCCCTCCAGCAGCACCGTGCGCCGCGGGGTGCCAAAGCGCTTGGCCACGTCGGCCAGCTCGTCGGACACCAGCTCGCGCAGCTTGTCCTCGGATTCCAGGATCGACGTGAGCTCGGCGATCTCGGCGCGCAGCGTCTCCTGCTCGCGCTCGAGCTCGAGCCGGTCGTACCGGGTCAGCCGGCGCAGCGGCGTGTCGAGGATGTACTGCGCCTGGATGTCGGACAGCTCGAAGATGCTCATCAACCGCTGCTTCGCGGCCGCGGCGTCATCCGAGGAGCGGATGATCTGGATGACTTCGTCGATGTTCAGCAGCGCGATGATCAGGCCGTCCACCAGGTGCATGCGTTCCTGGCGCTTGCGGCGGCGGTACTCGGTGCGCCTGCGGGTGACATCGATGCGGTGATCGACGAAGATCTGCAGCAGCTCTTTCAGGCCCAGCACCCGCGGCTGTCCGTCGACCAGCGCGACGTTGTTGATGCCGAACGTCTCTTCCATCGGGGTGAGCCGGTACAGCTCGGCCAGGACGGCCTCGGGGTTGAAGCCGCTGCGGACCTCGATGAGCAGGTGCAGGCCGCGGTGCCGGTCGGTGAGATCCTTGAGGTCGGAGATGCCGTTGATCTTCTTGGCCTGCACCAGGTCCTTGATGCGGGTGATGACCTTCTCCGGGCCGACGGTGTACGGCAACTCGGTGACGATGATGCCGGTCTTGCCGCGCGGGAGCTGTTCTATGGTCGCCTTGGCGCGGGTCCGGAAGATGCCGCGGCCGGTCTCGTACGCCTCCCGGATGCCGTCCAGGCCGGCGATCTGGCCGCCGGTGGGCAGGTCCGGGCCGGGGACGAAGCGCATCAGCGTGTCGAGGGTCGCGGCCGGATGCTTGATGAGATGCCGCGCGGCCTGGACGACCTCGGTGAGGTTGTGCGGCGCCATGTTCGTCGCCATCCCGACCGCGATGCCGGAGGCGCCGTTGACCAGCAGGTTCGGGATACCGGCCGGGAGGACGTCGGGCTGGGTCTCCGAGCCGTCGTAGTTGGGGACGAAGTCGACGGTGTCTTCGTCGATGCTGGCCACCATCTCCATGGCGGCGTTGGTGAGGCGGCACTCGGTGTACCGCATCGCGGCAGGCTGGTCATCGCCGCCGATGGAGCCGAAGTTGCCGTGGCCGTCCACCAGCGGCAGCCGCATGACCCACGGCTGGGCGAGCCGGGCGAGCGCGTCGTAGATGGCTGAGTCGCCGTGCGGGTGCAGGCGGCCCATGACCTCTCCGACCACGCGGGCGCACTTGACGTGCGGGCGGTCCGGGCGCAGGCCCATTTCGTTCATCTGGTACAGGATCCGTCGCTGGACAGGCTTCAGTCCGTCCCGTGCGTCAGGCAGCGCCCGCTGGTAGATGACGCTGTACGCGTACTCGAGATAGCTGCTGCGCATCTCCTCCGCGACGTCGATGTCGACGATGTTCTCTTCGAAATCCTCAGGGGGTGGTGTGCTGCTACGTCGCGCTGGCATGACGCCATTGTGCCGCGTGTCCGGAGTGTTCTGCGCGATGCGGGTCGTGTCGCGGGCCTACGACGGTTGTCGCTCAGTTACTAGAGAGCTGTTTACACGCGGCGGCGACGGAGATCAGCGTCACATAGTGATGCCAGCCCGGATACGATCGCCCCTCGAAATGCCGGAGCCCGAGGTCATCATAGAGCGTGGCCAGG
The DNA here is from genome assembly GCA_019245115.1 of Streptosporangiaceae bacterium. GTDB lineage: Bacteria > Actinomycetota > Actinomycetes > Streptosporangiales > Streptosporangiaceae > JAFARZ01. The sequence continues at coordinate 13,791 of JAFARZ010000359.1, forward strand.
TCGGCGGCCACCAGGTCGAGTCTGGCCACTGTCTCGGGCAGGCTCGGCAGCTGAGACTGGTCGAAGGATGTCAGCCATATCGACCGCAGGTAGTTACGGAACGGGGACCATTCGCCGACGACGTGGCGGTGGGCCGCCGACCGGGGCGTCTGATTGGCCTGGACCGCCGACCGGGGTGCATGGCGCCGCGAATTGCCTGTCCGGTGCCGAGATGTCGGCGCTGGCGAACGCTCCGTGGGCAGGCGAGCCGCTACCAGCTGGGACCTGCCGCCCCCGCTGGTCGGCGGGCCCCACCGGCTGTGCGCCGCCGTGTTGCGGGTGATCGACTCATTGATGAATTCCGCGAAAGACAGCGTCTGCGGTCTCGCGCGGGCAGATGCGAGCGTGGCGGCCGGCCGGTTCGCACCGACGCGCAACGCATATTCCAGATAGCGCTCTTCCAGACCGCGCACCAACGAGTTCAGTTCGCGCTCGAGGCCGCTGCGCACGTCCACCAGGACCGGAGCGGGCACCAGCCCCCAGTCGGTCGTCATCTCATCGATGGCATCCAGCATGTGCTGCCAGCGCGGACCAGAGTACTCATCATCAGGAAGGCGAGCCTTCGCCCTGAGGTCTTTGTCACCGTCCCAGGACGGCGGCAGCGGCAGCCGCCAGTTGACCGGGCAACTCCATTTGTCGCCAACCAGGAAGACAGCGATACCGAACTGGCAGTTCACCACGCGTCCCTCTGAGTATACGAATTGTCGTCCTACGCCGACTGAATTGCTGCCATTTTTCGGTATCACGATATCGGCGATCACCCATGTCTTCGGTTCCATGGCTTCGGCGATCAGCAGAGCAAGATCACGGCGGACCATGTGCCATTGCCAGGTGCTCTGATTGACGAACTGCTGGAGGCACTGTTCAGCACCACCGCCGGCAACATGGTCAGATATCTTTCTTATCGTCTTCCTGCCGTCCACTGTGAGTAGGCCACGGACAAATACTTCCGCCCAATGCCGCTGGTCAGCGCGGGGCAACGACGAGAAGATATTCCGGCAGTGGCGCAGCATTTCCGTCAGGCGATCGGCTGATTTCCCGTTTACGCCAGCAGCCATGGCATATTTAACCTCCGCATGACCCCCCTGGCTTCGCTCATATATGAGCCGGTGCCCGCTCTTAGATTTACGCTATTCCATGCCCTCCTTTATGAGTATGCGACATTCAGGATCTAGTCATTCGGGCATCGTGGCCACGATGCCCGGCGCCGGGCAGCACCTGTTCCCGATGCTTCACGCTTCCGCCCTAGACCGTCTCGGACGGAGCCCCGTGAGTCACCACCCGGCCAGTTCCGAGGGCGGACCGTGGTCCTGCGCTGGCTCGGAAATAACGCTCAGTGGACCTCTGCCCGGGCTTACGGCGATAAACCAAAAGAGCTAACGAAGTTCGCGAGGGTGTGGATGGGTCTTGCCGGTTCCCGAATCTATGATCTTGCATAAGCAACATAAATCACCAAGAAGTGACAGGTCACGCCTTGGGCGGTAAAGATCAAGCTCGGGCCGTAAAGATCAAGCTCGGGCGGTAAAGATCAATCTTGGGTAGCGAAGATCAAGACGGCGCATGGAAACGATGATCAAAAAGCACGGCTGCATGTATCGCGGCGCCGCGGAAGCCGGACTGTTGCCAGCAGGCCCATGAACGGCGGCCGCACCTACCGTCTCATTTTTACCTGCCATCACACCGGTGTCCGTTATCCACTGGGCGTCAGGAGAAGACGGGCGCGACATCATGAAATCGACACGAATTCAAGATTGCTGACGGGGTCCGTTACTTTCACATGGACTTTCTTCGCAGTTCCATACAGACTTGGCGGCATATGCGAATTTCTGCGTCCAGCGACACGGCTGGACGCTTAACAGAACGTCATCCATACAAGGATGGTTGGTGAGTTTAATGTCATGGCCTTTCGTAGGCAGAGCGGATCAAATCGAACGAGGCCGGCGCGCGATGAAGCGCAGTGAGCCCGCGCCCTTCATAATCTGCGGAGAACATGGCATGGGCCGTACGGCCACCCTCTCCCGCATCCTCGAGTTCGCCGACGCGGAACACGACATCGTCGTCCAGATCCGTCCGGCCGGAGACACTCCGCTCGCCGCTTTGCGAGCAAGCCTTCCTTCCGCCCTGCCGTCGGACAGCACCATCTCGGATGCCGCCCGCGTGCTGGCTGACCACGCGGGCGGGCGTCGGCTGATAGTGACGGCGGATGACGCGCATCTGATGGATGATGCCAGCTTGCTGGCGCTACGGGAGGTCAGTCGCATGGGCGTCGCTTTCCTTCTGGTCACCCGGCTGGCCGCCGCGGGACGGCCGCGGCCTGATCCGAGCGACTGTCTTGCTTACGAGCGGAACATCGAGCAGGTGAACCTGCCGCCGCTGGCTATCGAAGAGGTAGCCGCGGTGCTCGGCGAAGTGCTTGGCGGTGCGGTGCACGTCGTCACGGCCGAGGCTGTACAGGCCGCGACGGGCGGCAGCCCCCGGGAACTGCGCGACCTGGTGTTCGACGGCAGGCTGAGGGATTGCATGGCGGTGCGAGGCAGCTTCTGGAGCCTGGCCGCGGTGGCACAGCCGGTGTCGGCCAGCTTCGGGTTCGATGTGGCGCGGATTGCCGATGCGACGCGGGAGGCCTGGGAGGGGATGGCCGTTGAACGAGCCGATCAGCTATCGAGGCTGGCGATATGGTGTGACGCCGCCGAGTGGATCGCTCCGGTCTGGGCCGCGCTCCTGCTGTTCCGGGGCCGCTTGGCGGCCTGCGCGCGCTTCATAGACTTGCTGCCGGTGCGATCGCTGGGCGAGGCGCCGCAACTGGGACTGATCAAGGCGCTGACCCTCGCGCTGGACGAGGACGGCCCGGGAGCGATGAGTGACTTCCTGCTCGAACTGGCTGGGCGGGGCGTCGGACCGCCTGGCCTGGTCCATTCCTACCGTGCCTGGATTCTCGCGGAAATCGGCCAGACGGATGTCGCGGTGCGGGCACTACGCGGCATCGACCGGGGGAACATGGAGACGTCGATCTTCATCCATTCGGCTCGCGCGGCAATCACGCGCTCCAAGAACAACTACGCCGAAACGGTCTTCCACCTTCGCCGCGCACTCGTCACGGCCGAACCTGGCAGTCATTCGTGCCCGTGGCTGCGGCCCTACCTCACGGCATCCCTGATCGACGCTCTGCTGCAGTCGGGACGGGCCAAGGAGGCCACGTCCGCCGCCGCGGAATTCCACGCGGGGGTGGACGGCTCCGGCTGGGAGGTGGCAATAGCTCTCGGCATAATGATCGGCAGTTTCCGGGATCGGCAAGCCCGGCGCGACGCCGCCGCGAGCCAGGGATTATCGCGAACGGGCGGTTACCGCGGGCGAGGGGTTACCGTGCGGTGGCAGGTCCGGGCCATCATCGGGCCGCGGCCTCGGCCCGCCGGATGGCCAGCATGGTCAGATCGTCGGACTGATCGATGGCTGCCGCATACCGGTACGTGGCGGCGCCAACCCCGCCAATCAGGTCGCTGGCTGATTCCCGGTGGCGGATTGCCGCATCAAGGGTCCGCTCCAGGCCGAACAGGCCACCGTCCGGTGCCCGGGCCTCGGTCACGCCGTCGGTGTACATGAACAAGGAGTCACCGGGTTGCAGGCTCTCGCGCTGGACCACGTAGCTGCTGTGAGCGAACATGCCAACAGCCGGCCCGGTGGGAGCAAGCAGCGTGTAGTGACCGTCGGCGCGGATCAGTGCCTGCGGCTGATGTCCGCCGTTGATATAGAGCAGCATGCCCGAACCGGGGTCGAGGATGGCAAAGAAGAGCGTGCAGAAATATCCCTGGCGCCGGTGATGGCGCGCCATGTAGCTGTTGGTGCCGGTCACGGCGGCCAGCAGCGGTCCCGCGCCCGCGGCTGGGACGGAGGCTGGCAGGGCCGGCCCGGAGGCCTCCGCTTCCTCGAGCGGCTCGATGGAGAGCAGGTTCAGCTTGCTCGCCTGATCGGTCGCATGACGCAATACGGTTCGGATCAGCGCCATGAACAGGGCAGCGCCCACTCCTTTGTCGCACACGTCCGCTATGACGAGCCCCAGCATCCGACCGTCCATCACCCGGAACACGTCATAGAAGTCTCCCCCCACGCGGCGGGCGGGCCGGAACTGCACGTCGATCTGCCAGCCCTCCGGGCACGGGATCTCTTCTGGCAGGAACCCGGCCTGGATCTCGCGGGCGACGCTCAGTTCCCGCTCGTACGAGCGGAGGCTGGCCACGGTGGCCATCTCTTCTACGCTGGTGTTCAGCTGGGCCCGCTCCCAGCATGTAGTCAGGCGGGTCCGCAGCAGGGTGGGGAGAAAAGGCGGGACGACGTAGTCGAATCCGAACCGTACGCACGGTTCCAGTTCGGTGACGTCATCCTCAGGGAACACCACGGTGGTCGGTGCGCGATCTTCCGTCAGGAACTGCCGGCTCAACAGGGCCACGCGCCGTATGCCCAGCGCGGCCGAGATGAGCAGCATGTCGGGCGGAATGCCCGCTTCGGCCTGTAGCTCAACGTCGTCCGGCGTCGCGTGACGCACATCGAACCCGCCCAGGGTCAGGCCTCGACCAAGTTCTTGTGTCACCGCGCTCGGCTCGGCGATGACGAGCGCTGTCGTTGAAGACATGATGGGATCCTTCGTTCGAGGCTGCTCGTTGGCGGCTAAGACCGCAGGTTCGCGGAACATGATGAGAGTGCAGCGATTCCGGCTCCCAGCCCGTTCGTATCCGAATTCGTCCAGCTTGTGGAAGGCGAGCAGGAGGCCATGACCTCCGGCGGCCCGCTCGGCGAGTTCCGTCTCGCGGGGGCAATCCTGGCGGTATTTCGTCGGGTCGAACTCGGGAGCCTCGTCCTCGATCCGGATCCAGACCCGGTCGCCCTCCATGCCCGCGGTCAACTGCACGAGCCCGGCGCCGCCGTGGTAGCCATGCTGGGCGATGTTGGTAGTGATCTCTTCGGCGGCCAGGCGTAGCCAGTAAGCCTGTTCGGAACGCAGCCCTGCCTTCTTCGCCAGCACGCCGACGAAGTCGGCCACCTCCTGGGTGATACCCGTGCCGCAATCGAGGGTGAGACCGCAAACGGCCATCAGCGTTCGCTGGCTTCCTGCAGCACGATGCTCCGGTCGAACCCGGTGAGCTTTATTGTCTCCGCTACGTCCGGCTGGGCACCGAGGAACATGATCTCCACACCAGGGGGCATCTTCTGATGCGCGAAAACGAGACAGCGCAGGCCGGCCGAGGACATATAAGTCAGCTCATCGGCGAGCATCACAAGCCGGCTGAGTTTATATCCGGCGGCTTCGGCGATCAGGTCATTGAAGCGTGGCGCCGAGCTGACGTCCAGCTCGCCGACGAGCCGAACGGTGGCGGTTTCCTCACTTACCCGCAACGTGGCATTGAAGGCCATAATTCTCTCTCTTCCGGGTGAAACGTGTTACTTGAACGAACGTGGCCCGCGACAAGGGCGAGCGCACTGCGCGGCGCCACGCTGGCATGGGACTGGCCGGTCAGCATCGGCTCGCGGCCGGGTTCGTGCACATCCAGCGGGGGCATCGCTGACGTGTCGGCGAATTGGCGCCACGCCGCGTCCGCCGGAAGGCGGGGGAGCTCTACGTCGAGTTCTTCCCAGTAGGAGTTGGCGGCGACGTACACACAGTCGTGCGACGTGCCGTCAAAGGCGTAGAACATCGCGGCCACCAGCCGGTTATGGGATGCCCAGTCGGGCTCCCATGCCATGGTGCCGTGCCAGCTCACGGCGGGGAACCAGCGCTCCGGCAGGTCTTCGGCGTCATGGTGCTTGATCTGCCGCAGCGCGGGATGCGCGAGGCGGAATGCGATGGCACAGCGGACGAAACGGAAAAGATCGGAGTTCTCCCGTACAAGGTTCCAGTCCAGCCAGGAGAGCTCCCCGTCGTGACAGTAGGCGTTGTTGTTGCCCAGCTGGCTGCGCCCGACCTCGTCGCCGGCCACCAGCATGGGAATTCCCCAGCTGGTGAGCAGAATGAGGAACGCGTTGCGGACCTGCCGGTCCCGTAGGGCACGTACAACCGGGTCGTCGGCCGGACCCTCGACGCCGCAGTTCCAGGAATAGTTCGAGTAGTCTCCGTCGAGGTTACCTTCACCATTCGCGTCGTTGTGTTTCTCGTTGTAGCTCACCAGGTCGCGGAGCGTGAACCCATCGTGTGAAGTGATGAAATTAACCGATGCGGCCGGACCGCGCGTCCGGTAAAGATCGGCAGAACCACTCATTCGCATGGCGAGCTCGCCAGTAATGCCCATGTCTGATTTGAGGAACCTGCGAACGCCTTCGCGATACCGTCCATTCCACTCCGACCAGCGACGATAGTCAGGGAAGTGGCCAACCTGATAGAGGCCAACGGCATCCCAGGCTTCGGCGATGAGTTTGCAGTCACGGAGCACCGGATCATGGGCCAATTGTTCGATCACCGGCGGGTTTGGCAGCACGGTGCCGTCGGGCGACCGGCCGAGAATCGCAGCTAGATCGAACCGGAATCCATCGATGTGGAATTCCGCGGCCCAATAGCGCAGGCAGTCGAGGATGAAACCGCGGACGACCGGATGATTGCAGTTCAGGGTATTTCCAGTACCGCTGAAATTATAATACCGCCCATCCGGGGTGAGCATGTAGTACGTGCAGTTGTCCAGGCCGCGGAACGACAGCGTCGGCCCGCGTTCGTCACCCTCGGCGCTGTGATTGAAAACGACATCGAGCACCACCTCGATACCCGCCCGGTGCAGCTGTTTGACCATGTTCTTGAATTCATCAACCTGCATCCCATGTAGGCCGGTGGCAGCATAACCAGCTTTCGGCGCGAAAAATGCAAGCGTATTGTATCCCCAGTAGTTATACAGGTGCTGACCGTGAACGCTGTCGCGTCGCGGATTATCGAGCTCGTCGAATTCGAACACCGGCATCAGCTCAATACAGTTGATGCCCAGATCTCGCAAGTACGGAATCTTCTCCACCAGGCCGGCGTACGTGCCTGGATGCCGGACCCCCGAGGAGGGATGCCTGGTGAAGCCGCGCACATGAGCCTCATAAATGATCAGGTCCCGGCTCGGCAGGCACAACGGCCGGTCACCCTCCCAGTCGAAATCGTCGTATGCGATCCCGGCCCGGTACGGCGCGGAGTCCGGGTACCGGGACGCGGTTCCCCAGGATTCGCGCCCGTACATCAGCCGCGCGTAAGGATCAAGAAGGACCTTGTGCGGATCGAATCGATGGCCTGCTGCCGGGTCGAACGGCCCGTCGATCCGGTAGGCGTATTCGATTGCCTCAGGGTCGAGCCCGAATACCGTCATCGCATAGACGCCTCCGATCCTGAACGACGGCGGGAACGGCAACTCTGCCATCGGCTGCCCCTCGCCTCGCTGGAAGAGCACCAGGGTGACGCCCGTCGCATGAGTGGAGTACACCGAGAAATTGACGCCGCCCTGCACCCTCGCCGCGCCGAACGGCAACGGACGGCCCGGCCGGACCGGGAAACCGCTGATCTGATGTGTGGCGTACGAGTCGATTCGTTCGTCAAGCAGCCGGGTCTGCGGGCCGCCGGTCACGTCAGCACCTCGACGCCGTCGTCAACCGTGTCACACACCTCGAAGAAGTCGAGGAAACCCGTGGCCTCCATAACGGCTCGTATTTCAGCGGGTACGCTCGCGAGCGCGACCTTTGTGCCGTCTTCCTCCGTTCGCCGGTGAACGAGCAGCAGGATACGGAGGCCAGCGCTGGACATGTACGACATCCGGCTCATGTCGAGGACGATGGCCTGCCCGTCTGCCATCAGCCGCTCCAGGTCTTCCTGGGCGCCCGGCGCGGTACCGCTATCCAGGCTGCCGTCCAGTGCGATGACCGTCACACCTCCTTGGGTATGCCGCGAGAGTTCCATGCGCTGATCTCCTATCCGCCGGCCGGTGACAGGTGGGCGCGCACGGTCACGGCAGAGTTACTGTCAGGCAGCTTCACGGTCAGCGCATTCGGGTCGAATGCCGGATATGGGCTACCGTCGACTTCGACCCAGTCCAGCCGGACCCGGCCCGCGGGCAGCGCGTCCGGAGCGGTGCGCAGGATCCGGTCGGCGAAGCCGTCGGGGCGCGGACGGAACCACAGGGTGAGCGGCTCGCGGCTGACCAGGAGGCGCTGATAGACGGTGGCCAGGTAGCACAGTTCGGCGGCATGGCACATGCTCATCGAGTGGCTGCCCTTGAGCCGTTCGTTGCCCAGCAGGTACGGGGTCCCGTCGGCGAGGACGTTGAAGTACACGCCGCCGCCGTCGTGATCGAGGAAGAAGGCGTTGTAGAACGCGGCGGCCTCGCGGGCTTGCCGGAGGAATTCGCTGTCTTCGGTGAGGCCGGCCAGGATCTGATAGGCGAGGATGGCCTGTTCCTGCTGCCACCACGCCTTGCGGTCGTGCCAGGTGAACCGGTGCGCGCTTTGTCCCGGCGCCAGCGTGCGCTCCATGACGTCGTACCAGCCGCCGCGTTGCCGGTCGTTGCCGAACGCAGGCATGCTCCGCGCGATCCGCTCGGCTAGTTCGCGGTACCGCTCCTTCGGCTTGACGGCCATGATGCGCATCAGGTTCCAGGCGATCTTGAGGTTGTGACCGACCACGGCGCGGTCCTGCTGCCAGAGCCAGTTGCGGTCGGGCGACCAATCGGCGTGGAAGCGCTCCTGGACGAAAGGACTCCCGGCGTCGGGCATGTGCTCGGCGACCAGGTCGTAAGTGTCCTCGAGCATCTGCGCGTGGCGCTCTTCTCCGGTAGCGAGATAAAGATTGATCAGGTAGGCCGGCGCATGATCGCCGATCGAGTTCCAGTTCTTCCGCGCCCGGTTCGGCCCGAGTGACTCATGATGCGGGCTGAGCTGAACCGGGTCGAGGTGGGAGAAATAACCGCCGTGCTCCGTGTCGTAATAGAATTTCCGGAAGAGGCGCAGAGTGCCTTCGATGTCAGTGGCGATGCTCGGGTCGCCGGTTACGCGGTAAAGCTGCGTCAGTCCGCCAAGTGCGTAGAGTTGCTCATACATCGGAATGGCATCGTAGTCATCACCGAATTCCGACGTGAACAACTTCCTTTCGGCGCCGCCGCGTACATCGATCCCGTGGTACCAGTAGGTGACGTCCTCATCGCGATCAACGAAGCGCATATGCTGGCGAAGGTAATCGGTGCCGCGCTCAGCTACCTCTAGGAACTGATCATCGCCAGTCAACATGTAGGCGGAGGACATGCCGTAAACGAGCCGCGAGATCGTGTCAGTTTCCTGAACGTATTGATCGGTCTTCTCGCCGCCCAATCCCAGGACCGTGCGGTACATAGCGAAGTCAGGAACACCGGACTCACCGAACTGAGCGCGACGGTAGAAATTGCCGAGGTCCTGAATCTGCCGCACCCACCAGTCAGGCGCTTCAAAACTGTATTCGTCGGTCCGTCGGCCGCTGAAGACCAGCCGCTTCGCCTCGAAGGTGTATTCGCCGTCCTCGGGATAGTAGATCCCATGAGCGAAGACATGGTGCCCGGGAGTGAGCAGGTCCGTTACGTGGGCGGTGGCATCCCGATAAGGATCGCCGAGGTTCCGGGCGAATTCAGCGTACGTGGTATCCGTGAGCCGGACCGAAGCCCCGCGCCCGTCGCTGGTCTGAAGGTCAATAACCTGCTCGTCCGGATCGTATCGCGTGACATAACCCGCCACGAGATCGGAGAAGGGGAAGTCGAGACGGGAGCGAGAGCGCGCGGCTGACTCCCCGCCGGAAATAGCCGGCGTCTCCCTCACCAGGCTCTGTTTTGGATCGGCGACCGGATCCGCGGCCCGATCGGCGACCGGACTAGCGGCCGGGAAAGGGCGGCTCGCCACCGCCGGCCTACGGCCATGACGGGCGGCGATCAGGTCGATGATCATCCGTGCGAACAGATGACAATGGCCGGAACTCCGCCCGGTGACCAAGTCGCCGTCGACGACCACATCCTGGTCGGTATACAGGCCCCCCATGTTGAGAATGTCGCCAACCAGGTTGTTGTGGCAGGTAACCCGCCGGCCGCGGATCAGCTCGGGCATCAGCGAGACCAGCCACATGCCGTGGCAGATAATGCCCTTGAGCACGGACGGCTCGTCGAACGACGCGCGCAGCATCTTGGCGGCGGGTGACAGATCCCCCGGCTTTTCCGCGTATCGCAGCCGATCGGACACCATGCCCCCCGGCACGATGAGCGCGTCGAAATCACGCAGCCGCTGCTCGTCCACCGCCTCGAGGTCGCCATCCACGGTAATCGGGACCTGGTATTCGTGACCTTGGAATGTGAGCGACGGCTGTCCCCACAGCCGGGTCAGCAGCACCGTCCGAGCGCCCTCTTCGGCGAATCTGCGCTCGTAATAACTTACTTCTGGCTCGACGTAGTCGCTTTCCATGAGGATCGCGATCGTACGTCCGGCCAGCAATCCTTCGCTGCGGAGTGCGATTTCAGTCATGGGTCTCACTCGGTATTGAGGTCGATGAGGAAGGGGCCGTCAGCCGCCAGCATCTGCTCGATGGCGGATTCGATCTGATCTGTCTTGTCGACCCGGAGCCCGGGGACGCCATGCGCCGCGGCCAGCGCCGCGAAATCGATCTCCGGCTTGGACAGGTCGAACCCGCTGGGATAGCCGTGTCCCGGGATCCCGCGTTCCCGCCAGTACTGGTCGATGTTCTGGTCGAGCAAGCGGTAACGGTGGTTGTTGCAGACCACGAACTTGGCCGCCACACCCAGCCGGGCCGCGGTCCACAGCGCCTGCTCGGTGTACATGATTCCGCCGTCGCCGGTAAAGCCCACCACTTCGGCCTCGGGCCTGGCGAGCTTGATACCGATCGCGCCGGGAATACCAACCCCCATCGACCCGCCCCGCGTGGCGTGATAGCTGCCCGGCACGCGGGCCGGAAGGAACCGGGTGACCGCTGGGGACGCGGTCAGCGCCTCGTCGAACACCACCAGGTCGGCCGGTGCCTGCTTGGCCAGTTCGGCTGTGAACAGCTCGATCAGCGTGCCGTCGGGGGGTTGCTGGTTGCGCTGGCTCCTGATCGAGTGAAGTTCGGCAGCCATCAGCCGGCCATGATCGGACAGCCGCTCCGCCAGTGCCGCCAGCGTCGGCTTGGGATTCGCGGCCAGCGGGATGTCCACCGGGAAGTTCTTGGCGATCTCATTGACGTCCAGGTCGATGTGGATCAGCCGTACGTCCTTCCGGAAGGGGCTGTCCAGCAGCGGGAACACCTCGGGGAACACGTAGGTGCCGACGATCAGCACCACGTCGGCGTCTTGCACACGGGCCTGGCTGGAGGCGCCGAACATGTGGCCGAGCTGCCCGCGGTAGAGCGGGTGAGTGGTATCCATGTTCATCTCGGCCGAGTCCGCGCCCCAGACCGGTGCGCCGAGCAGTTCGGCCACGCGGGTGAGCTCGGCCTGAGCCCCGGTGTCGGATACCCCGTCGCCGATCAGGACGATCGGGTCCCGCGCCGCCTGGAGCGCGGAGGCCGCCCGGTCCAGGTCGGCGGCCGACGGCACCACGTCCTGGCTGGGAATGACGGTCGGCACCGCCGGCTCCGAGGTGTCGGCGTCGAGCACGTCCATCGGCAGTCCGACAAACACCGGTCCGCGTGGCACGGTCATGGCGACCTTCACCGCCCGCCGCAGTACCCGCAGGACCGATCCGGGATGCAGCACCCTGGTCGCCCACTTGGTTACCGGCTGCGCCATGGACACCAGATCGGCGGACATCTGCGCGTTCATCGCGTCATACCGCACTCCGGCGTCTCCCGCGACGACCAGCAGCGGAGTATGCCCGCGCATCGCCTGGTAGAGCATGCCGATCCCGTTGCCGAGCCCGACGCCCGCGTGCAACTGGATGAGACCGGGGCGATTCAGCGCACGGGCATATCCGTCGGCGATGCCGATCGCGACACTTTCCTGCAGGGTAAGCACGTACTCGATGTCCTCGCGTTGCTCCAGGACATCGAGGAAGCCTTGTTCAACGGTTCCCGGGTTGCCAAACATCTTCGTGAAGCCATCCGCCGCGAATTGCTCGAAGATGGCTGTCTTCGCTGGCCTGGCCATCATGGTTATCTCTCCTCTACCAGCCATACCTGCGCAGGCCGGATTCGAGCACCTCTACCAGCTTCTCGCCGCCCAGGAACGAGTCGGGCGTGGACCTGGCGGTGATGAACGGATAGTCCACGATGACCGAAGTTTCGCGGCCGACATTGCCGTGGTAACGCCCATCTGGCGCGGTGGCGTCACGCAGGATGTACTCCAGCGGATACGGAGGCGGCCCCATGTTGAAGTCGACGCCCACGAATCCGGTGCCGTCCTTGTAGTCGTATTCCTTGCAGTGCCCGGTGACGTGCTTGCCCTTGATGATGCTGGTACGGTCCTCCCAATCGCGGGCGAAGGCGAGGCAGGTAACGCCATAGCACAAGGCCAGAATCGGCTTGTCGGCACGCAGGAAGGCCAGGATCAGTTCATGCAGGCGCCCTTCATTCGCCATGTCGACGATGGGACCACTGCCGCCGACCAGCGTAATCGCGTCGTACCCCGCGATATCGGTGTCCAGCTTCCCCAGTTCGCGGTAGTAGGCCTCGATCTGGCGGACGTAATCGTGCGCGCTGAAGTAGGGCCGCTCAGGTATCCAGTCGCTGAGGCTGACCGGGTTGTCGAGCCGACTGGACTCGTCGAGTTCCCGCGCCGCGACCGCCACCTCGGGGGTTGTCACGGACCGGCCCAGCGGTGGGTCGACATAGCCGGGATCCAGGCTGGGGGGCAGGGCGGGCGCCCGCTTGCCGGTGCGAGTGGCGAAGATCGACTCGTAGCCGCGCTTGTCAAAAGCGGTCAGCGGCCCGAGTAGCTCCTCACCCCAGTATCCGTATTCGGAGAGGACGATAAGCATCCGCCTAGGCATTGATATCTCCTGTCGAGATTAATGGGTCTTGATTGTCGATTTTGGCTTGCAGGCACTTATTGATATCTATCGATCAGGACTGCCCACTCGTCCAGCATCCTCAGGGTGGTGTCACGCGTGGTCGGGTGATGGGTGTAGAACATGGCGCGATCCGGCTCCAGCTCCCGCACGACATCGATCTCGGCCTTGTCTTCGTCGGTCGGAAAGAAGATGTTCAGCCGCGGCCTGGGCTTACCCCGTTCTTCCATCATTCCGCACAGCCGTTTATAGGCGGGCGCCACCTGCGAAGGCTTCCACATACTCGGCGCGAACCAGCCGTCGCAGTAATCGGCGATGCGCTTGAGCACCGATTCGGCCCAGCCGCCCATGAGTATCGGTGGGTGCGGCTTTTGCAGTGGCTTCGGCCGGGAATACAGCGGATCGAAGTTAACGTATTTTCCATGGTACTCGGCTATGTCCTGGGTCCAGATCGCCGTCATCGCCTGGACCTTTTCACGCATCGCGCCGAACCGGCTCTTGCGGTCGATGCCGTGATTGGGTGCCTCGGCCGAATTCCAGCCGGCACCTATCCCGAGAACCAACCGGCCACCGGAGACCACATCGAGAGTGGCTATCTCCTTGGCCATTATTATCGGGTCGTGCATGGCGACCAGCGCCACGCCGGTTCCGAGCCGCAGACGCTCGGTTCGCATCGCCATCGCCGTCAGGGTGACGATGAGATCCGGCATCGAGTAATAGTAGTTCGGCAAGGAGTCGCTGTCATCGAATGGATATTCGTCGCTGTTAACCGGAACATGGGTGTGCTCGGCGATGAACAGTGACTCGAATCCGCGCTCCTCCGCTGCCTGGGCGAATTCGATCGGATCGATCGCTTTCTCGCCCGGGATCATAGTTTCGTCAGCTATGAACGTTTCGATTCCGAATTGCATGGTGCCGTTACCTTTGCTCGCTCGCTGTCTTGTGTCGCTGCTCTCGTCTCGCTAGCGCGGCTGCGGCCCGATGATCCAGTGTTCGGCGACCGTGAGGGAAAAGACGTACGCCGGATCGACGAGCGCGGCGCGCGTGGCGGTCACCTGATCGCGCCAGTGCGGCGAACTGAGCGCTTCGCGGAGTGCGGCTTCGTCGTCGAACCACAGTTGCTCGACGCTGTCGAAGGCTGCCTCGCCGAAGACGTAGAAACCATCCCGGGTGTGTCCGTGCACATACCGGCGCAGCCCGGGCAGCTTGGCGACGTCGGGCGCGTAGTCGTCGAGGGTGCGCTGCCGGTATTCCGCCAGCTTCAGCCCCGGGTGCCGCTTGAGGAGGAATACAACCTTCGGGCCGAGGCCGCTCTCCGGCCCGGAGACGATCTCGTGGGCCGTGGTGTCCAGCACGATCGTCAGCCAGAAGGCGGCCCAGTTCGGCTCGTCCCGCCTGGCGCCCTCGAGAAACTCGGGGGTCTGCAACGACGCCAGCTGTTCCTCGTCGTTGGCGAGCCAGATCTCGGCGATGCCCTCATGCGGCAATCGCGGGATACCCATATCGAACTCGGAGGGAATGCGGGTATCCACGAGGTATTTGCGGATCTGCGGAATTTTGCTGGCATACTGAACCGCGTGCGTGCGGACCCAATAATCCTGGAACTGCTCAGCGGTCATGCCCGGCTTCGGGGCTGCGAGAATGATCTGATGAATCATTGATAAACCTCCGTTCGTAGGAATTCCGCGGCACGTTCCGCGATCATGACAACGGTCGTGTGCGGATTCGCGGAGACGATCGACGGCATGACCGATGCGTCCGCTACACGCAGGCCCCGCACGCCGTGGACCCGAAGCTGTGGGTCCACCACCGCCATCGAGTCGACCCCCATCCGGCACGAGCCGACGAAGTGGTAATACGAGCCGGTGTTCGCCCGCACCCAGTCGGTCAGTTCTTGGCGCGTGGCTGTTTCCGGCCCGGGCACCACCTCGGTGAGGCCGAGTCGTTCGGCGAACGGCTTGGTCTGATAGATGTCGCGGGTGATCGTCACCATCTGGACCATGCGATCCAGGTCGGTCTGTTCGGCAAAGTAATTGGCGCTGATCTTGGGATAGGAGACCGGGTCGGCGTCGGCGAGCCGGACCGTACCGCGCGAGTAGGGGCGGACCAGGCCTGGAAGCGCCAGGATCAGGTGCGGATCCACCAGGTCGCCCGCGCGGCTCACCGGCTGGCCGGTGCGCACCCGCTCGATCACCTGACTGAAGAACTGGTCGCCGAACGGCGCCCGGTGCACGAGGCAGATCTCCAGGTCGGGCACCGGAAGCCCGGCCTGCGAAGTACAGAACAACGCGACCTCGGTGACGTTGCCACGCGGATCGTCACCCGGCTCGCGTAGGTAGCCAACCGGTCCGATCACCAGGGGATGGTCGTGGAAGTTCTGTCCCACACCAGGCAGATCTCGCTGTACCGGCAGGTCATGCTCGGCGAGATGGTCCGTCGGACCGATGCCGGAGAGCATGAGGAGCTTGGGGGACTGGATCGCCCCCGCGCTCACCACGACTTCCCGTTCGGCATAGGCGTGAGACGGCGCCCCGCCGTCGATGTACTCCACACCCGTGCAGCGGTCGCCCTCGATGAGCAGGCGCGAGGCGAGCACGTTCGTCCGGGTAGTCAGATTGGGCCTGCTCAGCGCGGGATCGAGGTAGGCCGGCCGGGCTCCCCAGCGCCTTCCGCTGTCGATGTTGACATGGTGCCAGCCAGCGCCGTATGACTCCGCGTTGAAGTCGGCGACCGGCGGATAGCCGAGTTCCTCGCAGCCTTCCAGGAAGGCATGCGAGACGAAGCTGCCGGTGTCCCGGGCGTTGACGACCGTGATCGGTCCATTCCGTCCCGCGCTTGGGTTGGTGTCGTCCCGCTGACTCTCGAGACGAGCGAAATACGGCAGGACGTCGGCATGCGACCAGCCGGCGCAGCCCTGGTAGGCCCATGCGTCGTAGTCGGCGGGCCGCCCGCGGGTGTGAATCATGTGGTAGATGTTCGACGTGCCGCCCAGCCCGCGGCCGGCCGCCGAATAGACGCCGGAGTCGTTCAGGCCCGGTTGCGGCTCGCTCAGGTAGGCCCAGTCGAACTCGCCCAGCAGCACCTCGTTCCAGCGCCACGGCGTGGTCACCGCATCATTGATCTCGCGCTGGCCTGCCTCGAGGACCAGCACCCGGACATCCGGAGAGTCGGTCAGCCTGCTGGCGATGACCGACCCGGCCGTGCCGCCGCCGACGATGATGTAGTCATAGCTCTCAGTCATGATCACCGCTCTCCTCCGGCCGCGATCAGGCCCTCTCCGCTGGCTGTGATCAGATCCGCGGCCCGTTCGGCGATCATGATCGTTGGCGCGTTGGTGTTCCCTGATGTGATGGCCGGCATGATCGACGCGTCCACAACACGCAGCCCGGTCACCCCGTGCACGCGCAGTTCCGCGTCGACGACAGCGGCGTCACCAGAGCCCATCGCGCAGGTGCCGACGGGATGCCACACGGTCGTAGCCGATCGCCGCACGTAGGACACCAGGTCGGTGTCCGGGCCTGGCGCCAGCTCCCGGTCCCGGATGCCGGTGAATGCCGGCGTCGCGGCCAGCTCCCTGGCCAGCGAGATGCCTCGCACCAGCACCCGCACGTCGGCTTCCTGCTCCAGATAGCGCGGATTGACCAGCGGAAGCTCGGCCGGGTGGGCTGACCGCAACAGCAGTTCGCCGCGGCTGCGCGGATGCAACAGGACGGGGGCGAAGGTGAATCCGGGACCTTCGGTCCGGTACTCGTCGTCGATGAACTGCACCGGACCGAAGAAGAACTGCAGCTCCGGTACATCGTGCGAAATCTCGGTGAAGAGACCGCCCTCGGCGATCAGCTCTGGTGGTGCCAGGTCGACCTGGCTGGCATAACCCACGCCCACCAGCAGATGGTCATGCAGGTTCTGGCCGACCCCGGGAAGGATCACCCGAGGGTCGATGCCGTGCTCGGCCAGGTGGGCGGGCGGGCCTATCCCCGACCGCATCAGCACCGCCGGAGACGAGAGGGTCCCGCACGAGACGATGACCTCCCTGCTGGCTCGCACGAGGTCACCGCCAGGCGCGAGCCGCACGCCGACCGCCTTGGTCCCGGCCAGCTCGACACGGTCGATCAGCGTGCCGGTGACCACCGTCAGCCGCCGGTCGGTGAGTACCGGCTCGAGGTACGCGGTCGCGGTGCTCGATCGCCGTTCGCCGCCCTCTCTGGTCGATTGATAGACGAACGCACCGCCCGCCTGACGGTCACCGTTGTAGTCCCAGTCTCCGTCGGCGTAGCCGAGCTTGGTCGCGGCGGACAGGAACGCCTTGGTGGCCTGAGAAGGCTCGCGGTACCTGGCGACGTGCAGCGGCCCGGTACCGCCCCGCAAGCTGGACGGGCCGCCCTCATACCGCTCTGCCGCCTTGAAGTACGGCAGGAGGTCCGCATAACCCCAGCGCGGATTTCCGAGCGACCGCCAGTGGTCGAAGTCGCCCGGGTTACCACGGACATACATGAGCGCGTTGATCGATCCCGAGCCGCCGACGACTCTGCCCTGAGGGATGTCGACTTCCCGTCCGCCCAGGCCTGGCTGCGGAACCGTACGGTGCAACCAGGCCACTTCCGGGTTACCCCACAGCGACGTCACTGCGGGGATGTCCGCGCGGATGACCTCGTCCCGGTCGGCGGGCCCGCCCACCTCGAGGAGGGCGACCGTGGCATCGGTCCGCTCCAGGAGGCGGCGGGCCAGCACGCATCCGGCGGTGCCCGCACCGGCAATGACGTAGTCGAAGCTCACATTCATCCCGGCCTACCCTGGGCGGCGCTGCCCTGGTCGGCGCTGCCCCGGTCGGCGGTGCGCAGCTGATCGAGCTCGGCCGGTGTGAAACTGCCAAGCAGGTCCTCGGCGACAAATTCCAGATAGTAGCGGCCCCACATGAGGTGCCACAGCGGAAAATGCTCGTTGAATTCTTCTCCGCGTTTCTTGGCGAGCTCGATCTCCAGAGGCCAGATCAGCCCGTCGTATTCGGCCGCCGAGAACTCGTATCCTAGCTTCGCGGCGGCTTCGATGACCTCGTCTTTGGCCTTGGTGTTGAGTTCTTCCAGAATGTCCCGGCGATTGGCGAGTACGCCTAGGAAGTCGAGCAGGTTCGCGGCGCTCATCGCTCCTCCTCGGCAGCGCCGGCGGTCACACTTTCCAGCTCGGAATCGGTGTGCCGCCGCACCACGTCTTCGACGAAGTAGTCAAGGTGCGTCTTTCCCCACATCGACCGCCACAAGGAACTGCTTTCGTTCATCGGTTCGCCGTCCTTGTGCATGATCACATTCGCTTCCAGCGGCCCCATCGCATCGCTGATATCGCCGACGGTAAAGTCGAATCCGTCGTTCCGCGCATGGAAGACGAGCTGCGCGACGTTGCGACGCCGGTAGCGCGCCAGCATGTCCTCGCTGTCGCGCAGCGCACGCAGGAAATCGATGAAGTTCCGCGCCGACATGACCGCCGCCTAAGTTCCGATAGGGTGCCGGCTGAGGAATTCGGCGATCCCCGTGCCGACGGCCACCGGGTCCTGGATCTGAAGACCGTGGCCAACGCCCTTCACCCCGAGCCGCTCGGCCTGCGGCAGCCAGTCGAGCAGGAAGTGGTGAATCTCCCGGAATCCGGGCATCGACGCCTCGCTGTCCTCGCCCATCAGGCTTAGCACCGGCATGGTGGGCTTGGCGGGCGCCAGGGAGTCCGCCCGGGACATGGCGAAGCCCCAGTTGGCCAGCGCAGGGAAGTCGACCTGGAACACGGTATCGGCGGTCTTGTCGATCCATTCCCAGACGTCGAGCGGGCAGGTCAGGTCGAGGGAGGACAGGTAACTCGGACCGCAGACGTCGGCCATGTAGTTCACTGCCGCGGTCGACTTGTCGCCCTTGGCGTAGCGGTCGAATGCTCGCTGTATCGCCTCGTTGTTCCGCGTGACGTTTCCCGGCTCCTCGCGCATCAGGTACGGCTCGAGCAGCAGACCGGACGCGGCCCGCTCGGGATAGGCCATCAGGAACTGGAAGCCGATGACTCCGCCGAAGGAATAGGCCAGCACGTGTGCCTTTTCCACGCCCACATGGTCGAGCACCTGCCTGGCGTGGTCGGCCATGTCCTCCATCGTGTAGCTGTCCCTGTTCCGGGTGCTGCCGTTATAGCCGACCCGGTAATAGGAGATGAACTGGTACTTTTCCAGAAGCTGCGGGCAGAACGTAAGCAGTGGGGTGATCAGGCCATCCGCGACGGTGGTGCAGTGAATGCACAGAACCGGCTCGCCCTGACCGACGACGGTGTAACGGAGTTCATCGTCGTTGACCTTGACTGTCTGGTCATGCGTGACCTTAAAATCGCGTCCCGCGTAGAACGCTGCAGTAGACACGGATATCCCTTTCTCTTGGCACGAATTATTTGGCCGGTACGATGAAGTCTTGATCGTTGCCAAGACAGGGTCAAGCTCACGGGACGACCGGCGGGAATTATCGTGATGTCCGGCCCCTCTTTCCGTTAAGTTGCCCGTTGAGTTGCCCGTTGAGTTGCTCGGCGGGGAGACCGGGACGATGAGGTGTGAACAGACCTGACGAAGTACGCGGGATCGCGAGTTGAACGGCATGAATGGCGGCGGATGGGGAATACAACGCGTCATGGCAGGAGACGTTACGGATAATGGACGCAGTGAGCGGCATTACGACGAGAATTCGACAGCCGCGGAAGTGATCGCCGGGCACGATCTGCACGGCCGCGACGTGGTGGTGACCGGAGGAACGAGCGGTCTCGGCTGCCACACGGCACAGGCCTTCGCCATGGCGGGGGCACGGGTGATCCTGGCCGGGCGCAATCCGATAGCCGGAGAACGCGCGGCCGCCGCGGTGGCCCGTGATGCCGGGAATCGGCAGGTTGCCTTCGAACTCCTCGATCTGGCTTCGCTCACGTCGGTTGAGAGCTTCGCCGACCGGTACCTCGCGACTGGCCGGCCGCTGCACATACTGGTCAACAACGCCGGCGTCATGGCGACGCCGTACCGGCAGACGGCAAACGGGTTTGAGCTGCAGTTCGGCACGAATCACGTCGGGCATTTCGCCCTGACCAAGGGATTGCTGCCCGCGCTGACGGCGGCCGGGGGAGCGCGTGTAGTGTCGGTTTCGTCCAGTGCGCACCGCCGGTCGGACATCGACTTCGACGATCCGAACTTCGAACGTCGCGAGTATGACCCATGGGTTGCCTACGGTCAGTCAAAGACCGCTAACGGATTGTTCGCAGTCGAGCTGACGCGCAGGTTCGCCGGGCAAGGTATCTTCGCCAACGCGGCCACCCCCGGCGCGGCGATGACCGGCCTGCAGCGGCACCTTTCCACAAGCGACAAGATCGCGCGGGGCTGGCTCAATCCCGACGGCAGCACGGCGGAGATACCGGGCTGGAAGACGCCCGAGCAGGGTGCCGCCACCTTCGTGTGGGCGGCCGTGGCCCCTGAACTCGAGGGGGTCGGCGGCCTGTACCTGAATGACTGTGCCATCGCCGAGCCCTGGACCGGACACGGCAACCCGTCCGGATTCGGTTACTACCGCCCTTACCTGCTTGACCCCGAGCGGGCCGGCCGGCTGTGGACTCTGACCGAGCAGCTCATCGAAGACCGCGCCGCAGCGGGCCGACGGCGGTAACCGCCAGCCCCGGTGCTGAGCCTACGGGCTTAGCGCCGGGCGGCGGTGAACCGAGCGCCGGCCCGGCACCCGGTCAATCGTTACTGACGTTCCCTGGCGCGGTTGGCGACGGTTACCGGGGCTCCCTTCGGATCGGTCTGCCGCCGAGGCCGCACGCTCGGGTCGGCCACGGTGAGCACCAGCATCAGGGCCGACAGCACCGTCAGCACGATCGCGAACCCGTGCAGGCCGCTGTCGGTCGCCCGCTGGCCGAAGGTGGCGCTGATCAGAGACGTCGACAAGATCGCGCCGAGATAGCCGGCTGTCCGCAGCAAGCCTGATGCTGTGCCGATGTGCGCCGCGGGCGTCTGCGCGTACATCGCGGACTGGTTGCCGACCACGTTCAGCCCGGTCGGCACGCCGAACAGGATGTTCGCCACCAGCAGCTCCCAGGTCGCAGACCTCGAGTTCAGTATCAGGAGGAACAGAGCGCCGAGGATCATCGCGACGGTGCCGACGACAAGTGGTGTGAACACTGCCCGGTTGCGTGAACCGAGCATCGACAGAACCGCGGCCACCACGAAGGCGGGTGTGAGCAGCAGTCCGGCGGCCGAGGCAGACCGCCCCGCGCTCTGCTCCAGCCACTGCGTCCAGCCGTAGATGATCCCGTAGATGCCGACGAAGGCCATCGCGTAACGGATATACGTGAACGTCAGGGCCCGGTTGGCAACCAGCATCCTGACATCGATGAACGGGGTCGGCCAGCGACGCTCCCAGGCGGTCAGTGCGAACAGCAGCGCCACGGCCGCGCCCAGGTAATACCAGTTGGGTCTGGTCGGGTTCATGAGGAACAGCAGCAGCATCGTCAGGCCCGCCGCGAAGACCACGAGGCCGACCGGGTCGATCCGGCGCCAGGCGGCAGGCTGGTCCGGCGTGCCGTTCCCCCGCTCGACAGCGATGGGCTCATCGTGCGGAAGCCACACCAGCACGAACGCGGCGCCGAGCCCGGCGAGCGGGATGTTGATCAAGAAGATCGATCGCCAGCCGCCTACCGTGAGCAAAAAGCCGCCAAGCAGCGGTCCGACGGCCATCGTGACCTGGCCCGCGGTCGCCAGCGCGCCGAGTACCCGGCCCGGCGTGCGCTGGCTGAGGCGTTCGGATTGCCGGCGGATCAGGGCGACTGCCGCCGGGTAGGCGGCGGAGGTGCCGAGGCCGATGATGATACGCGCCGCTATCAGCGGGGTCAGCGACGCCCACGGCAGGCCTAGCACCCCGCCGAGTGCCACCAGCGCCAAGCCGCCGAGGTAGACACGCCGGGCGCCCATCTGGTCAGCCAGCTTGCCCATCGTCGGCTGACCGACCGAGGTGGCGAGGTACAGCGCCGACACGAGCCAGATCGTGGTGGCCGTCCCGACGTGCATGGAGTGCCCGATCGCGACCAGCGCGATGGCGATTATGGAGGAGTTGATGGGATTGAGGACAGCGCCGAACGAGGTGGCGAACATAAAGCGGCCGCCGAATCCCACGTCGGCGGGTTCGGGTCCGGTCCTAACCCGCTCCAGGGTTATCTGTCGCATAGCGACTCCGGTCATAGAAAGTCATAGGCGGTCCCGCTGGTTCCCGTGCTCATCGATCGGAGACCACCAGAGGTTGAAGTTGAGCAGTCCTTCGCCGAACATGGCCGCCTGCCCCTGCACCATCATGTTGTCCGCGTTGAAGTTGAAGTGGTCGACCGCGTTGAACCACAGGCGGTCATAGAGTGACTCACTGCCTTCGGGGGCATTGGCGCGGCGGGCCTCCACGTGGATCACATCGATGAGCTGTCCTGCGTCCTGGTTGACGAGCACTGCCTCGGAGGTGAACTTGAGCGTGCCACCGGAAGCCGAATACCACAGCTTGAGAAAGTCCTGGACGCGTTCCAGACCCTCGTGCCAGCCGGAGAAGGGATGATTCCCAGGGGTCAGGAACCTGAATTCGGGAACGAAGAACTCCAGCGCCCGATCGCGGTCGCCGGACAGCAGGGCGGCACTCGCCATGGCGAAGCGCTCCTTGGTAAATTCTGACATCGTAGCTCGATCCTTTGCTGTCAGGGCTGCTCGGGGAAGTTTCGGCCCCGAGGCGATCGGCAGCCCACCGCCACGTACCCCCGAAAACGGTTAGCAGCGGATATCGCTGTTCGCTCGCGGCGAAATCAGGCGGAATCAGGGCCGGCCGGTCGCGCTTGCGCCAGCTGATCACTATCCGAAGGTGGCCGAATACGGCCATATCGAGAGCGTAAAAAAGTGCTTAAACCGCAGGCAAGGCAACCATGAAGGTGAGCGATACTCCGTAGAGTCCGCGCTGATACTCAGTAATCTCTGACCCGTCCGATGCTCGCACCCTCATGATCGTTGAGCCACCGCCGTTCGGTAAAATGATCTTTTATCCGCATATGTCGTGGCGAAGCTCATGTCGTGGCGAAGCTCATGTCGCGGAGAAGCCGCCGTCGGCATAAATCGTCTGGCCGGTTATGTAGTCGCTGGCGCGGGAGGCCAAGAACACCGCGACGCCGGCGAAGTCGCTTGGTTCTCCGTTCCGCCCGATCATCGTCCGCGCGGCGAGTGCCGCCAGCCGTGCCGGATCCGACGCCGCGACACGGGTCAGCGGCGTCACCACGAACCCGGGACACACCGAGTTGCAGCACACCCCGGACGAGGCCCATGCCTCCGACTGCGAGCGGGTCAGCGCGGCCAGCCCGCCTTTGGACGCACCGTAACCGCCGCTGTTGCCGAATGCCCGCTGCGCCTGCTGCGACGTCACGTTGATGATCCGCCCCCAGCCCCGCGAAGCCATGATCGGCCCGAAGCGCTGCCCGAGCAGGAACGGCGCGGTCAGGTTCACCGCCATCGTCAAGTCCCAGTCGGAGACGGTCAGCGACGCCAGCGGCGGCCGGACGTTGACACCGGCGCAGTTGACCAGGATGTCCGGCGGCCCGAACACGTCCGCCGCCGCGGCCGCCGCCCGCGACACCTCGGCACGGGAGGAGAGGTCCGCGCTCACCGCTGCCGCCTCGGCTCCCGCCCTGATCAGCTCCGCGACATGAGCCTCCAGACGGCCGGCGTCGCGCGCGACGAGCACCATCCGTGCCCCCGCCCGGCCCAGCGCCCCGGCCATCGCCGCTCCGATCCCAGAGCTCCCGCCCGTCACGACCGCTACTCGCCCGCTCAGCGAGAACAGTGATGTGAGATAGTCATCCATGTTCACCAACGCTACCGGGCCGAGTTAACGAAGAATCCGCCGGAGCGGGATTCCCATCGCGCTTAGGAATAATCCTGGGTAATTGGGCAGCGACCCCGTACGGATAACCGTCTCTCAGGGAGGTCCGGTGACTGAAATGCCATATTCGGCCGCATCACCAGGGAGTCCCCGTCGCACGGTGGCGAATACGCACCTGCTCCTGGTGCTCCTCTGCGCGGTTCAATTTATCGACTCTTTCGACATCGCGTCCATGGCGCCGGCTTTGCCGAAAATCCAGCACGACCTCGGCATGACGCCCAATACGCTCCAGTGGGTGGTGACCGCCTACGTTCTCGGATATGGGGGTTTGCTGCTGCTCGGCGGCCGGCTTGCGGATCTGTTCAACCGCAAGCGCCTGCTCATTATCGCGCTTGTGATCTTCACGATCGCCAGCGTCGTCGGAGGTGTCGCCACAACAGGCGATATGCTGATCGGCGCGCGGCTGGCGAAGGGCATTACCGCCGCGTTCACGGCACCCGCTTCTCTGGCGGTCCTGCTGCACACATACGACGACGAGGACGAACGCAACAAGGCTCTCGGTACGTACGGGTCGATCGCGGCCATCGGCTTCGTTTTCGGCCTGGTGCTGGGCGGCCTGCTTTCCAGCGTGACCTGGCGCCTCGTCTTGTTCGTTCCGGCCGCGCTCGCTCTGCTCGTGTCCATAATGGGCGCCTACGTCATTCCTGGTGCAGATCACCGGACGGGGGCTGGCCGGCAACCGGTCGACGTCGTCGGCGCCGTTACCGTGACCGTGGCACTGCTCGCGCTCGTCTTCGGCGTGAGCCGGGCCTCGACCAGTGGCTGGGGCGACGGTCTTGTGGTGGCCTCGCTGGTCGTTGCCTTCGTGCTCACGATCGTGTTCCTGCTGGTCGAACGGCTGGTCAAGTCGCCGCTGGTGCCGTTGGGGATCTTCGCCAGGCCCGGCCTGGCCCCGGCGAACTCGGTCGCGTTCCTGTTCCAGGGCAGCTATGTCGCCTGGCAGTTCCTCGCGACCCTGTACCTGCAGAACCTCCAGCACTGGGCCCCGGTCTACGTGGGACTCGTGATGTCACCCGGCGGGATCATCATGATGTTCACCGCCCGTCGCTGGGCGGGCTACGTGGGGAAGGTGGGTGCCTGGCGGCTCAACAGCGTCGGGATCTTGCTCATCGGCCTCGGCTATCTCTGGACGCTGCTAGCGTTCGGTCATGTCAGCGCGGCGCTGCTGTTCGTCCTCGCGCAGGTCATCCTCGGTACCGGGTACTCGATCAGCTACCCGGCGTCCAACATCACGGCGGTCTCCGGCGCCCGGATGAACGAGCAGGGGCTGGCGTCTGGCCTGTTCTTCGCCGCGTTCCAGGTCGGGAGCGGCGTGATCCTGGGCATCGTCGCGTCCGTCTACACCGCGCACACGAACGCGCATTACAGCCTGGCGGGGTTCCGTCCAGCGTTTACGGCGGTGGTGGCGGTGGGGGCTCTCGCCCTGCTGATCTGCCTGGTTCAGGCGGCACGGGCTCCCAGGACAGGGATTGCCCAGCCTGTCCAGCCGGAGGCCGTACCACCCGGCGGCGAAGAGGCGCAGGCCGAATGGGAACGAGCCGGCCGGCGCTCGGGATGAACCGGACGCTATAACAGTACGGGCCGGGCGCCGATCAGCCCCAGCGCGTGCCCGGCCAGCCGGCATCCGGACCCCAGCGCCTCACCCGGCGGCTTCTTGTCCAGCCACGCTGGAATGAACCCGGCGACGAACGCGTCTCCCGCACCCGTCCCGTCCACCACATGGTCCACCGGGGGAGCCGGCACCCGCACCGGCGGGCGCCCGTTCGCGTAGAACAACGCCCCGTCCGCTCCCAGCTTCACCACGACCTGCGGATACCACGCGGTCAGCACCCGCGCCGCGGCCTCCGGATCGTCGCGGCCGGTCAGCACCCGGGCCTGGGCCGCGTTCACGAACAGCAGTATCGCGCCGCCCGACAGCTCGAGGAACGGCTCCGCCCCCACTCGCTCCAGCGGCGCCGCCGACGCGGCGTCCACCGATGCCGTCATCCCCGCTCGCCGGGAGTATTCCAGCGCGGCCAGCCCCGCGGCGCGGCCCCCCTCGGACAGCAGCGTGTATCCCGACACGTGCAGGTGGGCGCCCGGCACGAACAGGTCATGCGGCAGGTCGTCCGGCGACAGCGCCGCGTTCGCCCCCGGATCCGACAGCATGGTCCCCTCGCCCTTGTGGGTGACCATCACCACGCAGGTGCCGGTGGGCCGTTCCGGGTCCATCACCAGGCGCGCGTCGACGCCGTAGCCCATAAGTTCCATATCGCGGTTTCGCCCGGCTATGTCCGCCCCGCGTCGCCCGACGAACGCGACGTCGCCGCCGTCCGCGGCGATCCACGCGGCGACGTTCGCTCCGGAACCACCGCCGTGCATGGACACGTTCGCAGGCGTATCGCTACCCCTGGCGAGTGGCAGTTTCGCGTGGGCGACCGTGTCGGTCATCAGGTCGCCGATGACAACCACGCGTGCCATTCTCGTCATCACCCCATCGCATGCTGACCCGGCACTAAGCATCGCTGGTGAGCGGAATCTCTACGGTATCAGCGGCAAGGCTTTTCCGGCCACGACGAGTTCGGTCTCCTCGGACTCGCCGGCCAGTGCCTGGTTGATCCGCCCCAGCCAGTCCCGGAACACCCGTCCGGCCGGCGTCTCCGGTATCACTCCGAGCCCTGTCTCGTCACTCACCGCGACGATATAGGCGCTGGCTTGCCGCCAGGCGGCGATCAGCTCCGCGATCCGCGCCTCCAGCCTTCCGGTGTCCCACCCGTCCTGGTCCAGCACCGCGGCCAGCCATGTCCCGATCCCGTCGATCAGCACCGCACCCTCCGCGGCTTCGAGGACCCGGACCAGGTCGGTTGTCTCCACCGTCCGCCACCAGGCCGGCCGCCGCGCCCGGTGCGCCGCGACCCGCGCCGCCCACTCCGGGTCTCCCGTCCCGCCGGGCCCGGTCGCGACGTAGGTGACCGCTGGCTCCGCGGCCACCCGCAGCTCGGCCCGCTCTGATTTGCCAGATCGTGCGCCGCCCATCACCAAAACCCGGTAAACCCCCCTTTTCAACGAACGAACGGTGGTAACACGATCCCCGTCCCCGGCCACGCCCACCCGCCATATCGCGCAGCGGCGCTGGAGTTCCGCGATCGAGCTCACCCGGTGATCGGCGAACGCGGCCAGGGTCGTGGTGGCTTCGGTCACCAGCCCGCGGGCGCGCAGCAGTCCGAGCTGGAACGGATCCCCGAGCACGTCCACGAACGCGAAGTCATATGGCCGCGTCCCGTCCGGTGGTCGCAGCGCGGCCCCCGGCCCGGCCGGGTACAGCAGCCGCTGCCCGTCCGGACCGGTAACGTCCCACCCCCCGGGTATGTTGTGCACGACGTATCCGTCGTCCCCGTCCACACCATCAGCGTCCACACCATCAGCAGCTATGGTCAGTCGTCCATCCACGAGTATGGTCGACCTCTGTCGCGTGTACCTGTCTGCCGCTACGCGTCGGCAGGAGGCGCAGCGGCAGCCCGGCTCCGGCCACCCGAGCGCGCCGCCGCTCCCCGTGACGAGGATCTCCATCAGCCGAGGAACGACAGGCGGATCTGGCGATCCGGGTTGTCCACGTTGAGATCCACCAGCGCGATCGACTGCCACGTGCCCAGCGCCAGCCGTCCGCCGATCACCGGCAGCGTGGCGAACGGCGGGACGAAGGCGGGCAGCACATGGCTCCGGCCATGCCCTCGTGACCCGTGCTTGTGCCGCCAGTGATCATCGGCGGGAAGCACCTCCGACAGCACGCTGAGCAGGTCCTCATCGCTGCCCGCACCGAGTTCGAGCACCGCGATGCCAGCGGTCGCGTGCGGCACGAACACGTGCAGCAGCCCGTCGCCGCCCGAGGCCGCGTCGGCCGCGAACGACGCGCACTCTTCCGTGATATCCAGGACGACTTCGCGTCCCCCGGTCCGTACCCGCACGATCTGGCTCTCCATAGGAAAAGCCTAGGCCGGGGGAGCCGTAATCCCGAGCGGCACCGCGGCCGGAAGCCCGCGCGGCGGCCCGCTCGGATTACTGCGGTAAATCGGGGTCCTACGGTGACTTTTGTGCACTATGGTGCACAAAAGTCACCGCGAGGCCCGAATCAACCACAAAACTCGCCCCAGCGAATCGGGCGAAAGGGGCAAAAGCCGCACGTCCAGCGGGTCCAGCCACTACTTGACCGGCCCTCCAGCCGCGGCGAGCGGAGCGAGCTTCGCGGTCGCCCGGCTGCGGGGGCCCCGCGGTGAGCGGAGCGAGCTTCGCGGTCGCCCGGCTGCGGGGGCCCGGAGGGCCTCCCGGCCGGGCGACACTAACGGCGAGAAGCGTCGCAGGCGGGGGCCCGGGGGGTTGGTTTATACCCCCCGGACAATAACAGCGTCGGGGCCGGGGAAGACGAGCCGCGTGTGCCCGTCATCGAATTTCACCAGGTAGGGCGGTTTGCCCTGCTCGCCGTGTACCTCGACGATCTCGCCGTTCTTGTCCGGGTGGCCGACGATGTTGCCGTGAACGCAGATCCGGTCGCCAATGGTCGCTTGCATGTCAGCATCTCCTCTCCGCGCCAAGAGAGTCCTGCCTCCCAGGCTTACACGCCGCGGCGTCCGGCACAATGTCGGGGGCCACTCAGGTGCCGGTCGTCGGATGGCAACTGCTCGTCGGTGCGGTGGTGGAGCCGGGCCGACGCCGCACGACGATGTCCAACGCCCTGGCCTGCGCTGAATGCGCCGGCGCGATATTCAAGAACAGGAATATTACCGTCGCCGTTGACCCTTCGTGGCAATCCGCTTACCGTCATCTCCTGGTATGTCACGCGATCAGGAGGTACCTCGATGGAGCCCGGCATGATCATCGCTGGCGGCAACTGCGGCGAGAACGACTGCCCCACCATCTCCTGCGCGGATAATGGCATGGTAGACGTGCAGGGGTACTACCCGAACGGCATCTCGGCGCCAGTCGGCGAGACCATCGCCAGAATCCCGGCCCAGCTGATTATCGATGCGGCTCAAGTCCTGGTCGGTGAAAGCAGATAAATCATATATGAGTGATGCCTAGAGGCGGGGGGTACACAGCGCGATATCGAAGCGTATATCAAATAACCGTTATGGCCTGCGCAAGGGGCGCGGGCTCCACAGCATTGGTAAGGGCTTGGCATAATGCTGGAGCTCGAGGCGCTCAGCCGGCACAAAGACGGCCTGGCGGTCGCCATACGCAAGCTGCGCAAGCATGCGGGGCTGACCGGTGAACGGCTGGGTGCCCGGTGTGCCATGAGCCAGAGCAAGATCTCCAAGATCGAGACCGGACGGATAGTTCCGTCCGTGCTGGATGTGGAGCGCATCCTGCATGCCCTGGACGCGCCGGCGACGGTGACGGCCGAGGTCACGGCGCTCGCGCGGCTGGCCAACACCGAGTTCCAGGACACCCGTTCCCTGCTGCGGAAGGGGCTGGAGAAGAAGCAGTACGAGCTGAGCAGCCTGGAGACGGCGACGACGGACTTCAGGTTCTTCCTGCCCGCCATGATGGGCTCGCTCATCAGCACGCCCGACTACATCCGAGCCAGCCTGGCTCATGTCCGTGGCTCCACAGAAAAGGCCATGGCCAAGAAACTCGAACGCCAGTCGGTCTTGTATGACACATCGAAAAAGTTCTCTTTCGTGTTGACTGAGTCGGCTGTGCGCTGGCCGGTCTGTGATCCCGGGACCCTGGCCGCTCAGCTCGATCACCTGATCTCGCTGTCCCGCCTGCCCAACTTCCGGCTTGGCGTTATTCCCGTGCTGGCCCGCCAGCTGCGCGGGCCGCTGAACACGTTTACCGTCTATGACGAGTGGCTTGTCACAGCTGAAACTTTCGCCGGCGTGGTTGTCATGCGCGACCCGCATGATGTAGCACTTCATCTCGGCTTGTTCACTCGCTTCGAACAAGCCGCGATTTTTGGCGACACGGCGCGGAAAAGGATTACCGAATGGGCAGATGACCTTCGTTAATAAGTGGCGTGCCCGCGAAATTATGCGAGTTCGGGAATGATCCTGGCCCTGCGGCGACCAGATTCCATAGCGTCATCCCGTGGCGGATCTCAGCGGCACCGGCCGGCTTGCCGATGACCTCTACCTCATGGCGCATGACGAGGTAAGCGGCAAGCCGTTTGTTCAGTCGCGGGCCCTCGGCCTGGGGCTGGCCAGCGCGTTGCTGGCCGAGTTGATGCTGCCTGGCCTGATCAGCATCAACTCCGCCGGGATCACGCCGGCCAGGCCGATGATGCCCGAGGACACGGTGACACGCGACCTGCTCAACCTGCTGCTCAGCGAGCGTGACGTCCACCCGGTGCGCGAGTGGCTGCTGTTTGTCGGGCGCAATGCGGCGGAGGGCGTAGCGGGCCGCCTGGCGGCGTCCGGGTACCTGGTCCAGTCGAATGGGTGGGGCCGTCCTTGGCGGGGCAAGCGATGGGTGGCGGTCGATGAGAACTGCGCGTTCGCACCCATGCTGCGGGTCCGTGCCGCGCTGGACGCCACCCGGCTTCCGCCCGTCCATGGAGCGGTCCTGGCCGGGCTGGCCACCGCCTGCGGACTTGGTTTCCGCATCGCCCAGTACGCACTCCCGGAGCAGGGCCGCAGCGTCGAGGAGACGGTGGAGCTCCTCGCCTCCGGCCTTCGGGAGCTGATTGCCCAGACCCGCGCGGCCGTCGACAGTGCCGTGCTATCCCACCGAGTTTGAGTGCAAGCCCCTGACCACCCAGTAAATCCGCCCAGTAAATCCGCCCAGTAAATCCGCGCAGCAAAACCGCCAGTAGAAGGAGTGCCTGATGTCCAGGATGCAGACCGAGGCGCGCGCGCCCAGCGCCATTTCGCAGGCGCTGGCGGAGGACCGGCTGGGCGTGCCGTCCGTGCTGTTCTTTGTCCTGGCCGGCGTCGCCCCGCTCACCGTGGCGGCCGGAGTCATCCCCACCGCCTACTCGACAACCGGTCTGACCGGCATCCCGGCCGGCTTCATCGCCATCGCGATCATCCTGGCCCTGTTCGCCACCGGATACGTGGCGATGACGCGGCACATCACCAACAGCGGCGCGTTCTACGCCTTCATATCTCGCGGTATCGGCCGTACGGCCGGCGTCGCCGCCGCGCTGGTCGCGCTGCTGGCTTACTCGTTCCTGCAGGTCGGACTGTACGGAGCGTTCGGCCCGAACGCGGCCAGCGAAGCCTCCGCCCACCTGGGCGTGAACTGGGCCTGGTGGGTGTGGGCGCTGATCGCCTGGGCCGTGGTCACCGTGCTGGGCCTGCTGCGGGTCGACGTCACCGGCAAGGTGCTGGGCGTGCTGCTCACCGCGGAGATCATCGTCATCCTCGCTGAGACGATATCGGGCCTGCTCCATCCGGCCGGCGGCCAGCTCAGTTTCTCGACATTGTCCCCGGCCGCGCTCACCTCGGGAGGCTTCGGCACATTCGGTGTGCTGGCCGTCGTCGCCGTGCTTGGCTACATAGGTTTCGAGCAGGCGCCGGTCCTCGCCGAGGAAGCCCGCAACGCCCGGCGGACGATTCCGGTGGCCACGTACTTCGCGCTGGGCATGATCGCTGTCGTTTACGCGGGAGCGAGCTGGGCGATGGCCGCGCACGTCGGCCGTGCGCATGTCGTGCCGGCGGCCACCGCGCAAGGTCCCGGCCTGATGTTCGGCCTGGGCAGCAACGGACTCTCGCAGGCCGCTCAGTGGCTGTTCCTGACCTCGTTGTTCGCCGCCGCGCTGGCCTTCCACAACTGCGTCTGGCGCTACATCTACGCGCTGGGCCGCGAAGGCGTGCTGCCGAGCGCGCTCGGCCGCACCGGCAGCAACAGCATCCCGAAGGCCGCCTCGCTCACCCAGAGCGTGACCGGCCTCATCGTCATAAGTGTGTACGCGATCGGCGGCTGGCCGCCGATGACCGACCTGTTCTTCTGGCTGGGTACGACCGGCGGGTTCGGCGTCCTGATCCTGCTGGCCGTGACGTCTGGGGCGATCGTCATGTTCTTCCGCGCCGATCCGCGCGGCGAGGACGCCTGGCACCGGCTGATCGCACCCGCGCTGTCCGTGGTGCTGCTGACCGGGATCGTGGTGCTCGCCGTGCTGCACTACAACATCCTGCTGGGCGTTCCGTCCGGCAGCGCGGCCGCATGGGTGCTGCCGGCGGCCTACGGGGTGGTCGCGGTGATCGGGTTGTGCTGGGGAGCGGTGCTCAGGGTCCGCCGGCCGGCCACATACGCGACGATCGGGCTGGGTGCCAGCGCAGCCACCCGCCAGTTCACTCCCGCCAGCCACGGGGCCCGATGATGGCCGTGCGCGAGAACCCGCCCTACGCGGACCCGTCGGGGACCGTGGTCCGGGCCGGACCAGGCGACCTGTTCATGCTCAGTCAGGTCATCGCCGACGCCTTCTACGGCCTGGCGCCGTCCCAGTGGCTGGTCGCCGACCCGGACGCCCGCCGCCGGATCTTCCCCGCGTATTTCCAGCTGTACGTCGAGCATGCCCTCGCGGCCGGCCTGGTGTTCACCACACCGGACCGCGCGGCCGCCGCCTTGTGGATTCCCGTCAGTGAGGCGGTGGAGGGGCCGTCGGGCGACTACGATACGCGGCTGGCCGCGATTACGGATCCGTGGACGGATCGGTTCCGTGCCTTCGACCAGGCACTGGACAGCCACCATCCCGCTGGCTGCCCGCACCATCACCTGGCGCTCCTCGCGGTCCGGCCGGACCGGCAAGGCCGGGGGATCGGCACCATGATGCTGCATGTGCATCACGCACTGCTCGACGAGCAGGGGGTGCCCGCCTACCTGGAAGCCGCCAACCAGCACACCCGCGCGATGTACCTGCGCCACGGTTACGCCGACCACGGTGCCCCGATCCAGTTGCCCGGCGGCCCGCTCATGTTCCCCATGTGGCGGCCCCCCGTCCGCTGACGCCATCAATGTCGCAAGGTGCGCGCCGGTCAGTGGCCGTATACCGGGGTCATCAGCGCCCGCGCGATGGTGTGGAACCGCAGGTTGAAACCGGCCACCGCGGGCGTGACCGAGTCGTCGATACCCAGCGAATCGACATCGAGCGCGTGCACGGCGAAGACATACCGGTGCGTCTCCCCGGCCGGCGGCGCCGCCCCGCCGAAGTCCTTTGAGCCGTAGTCATTCCGGACATGAAACGCGCCGGCCGGCAAGCCCGCACCCGAACCGGCGCCGGAGGGCAAGGACGTGACCGAGGCCGGCAGGCCGAGCAGCACCCAGTGCCAGAAACCCGAACCGGTAGGGGCGTCCGGGTCATAACAGGTGACCGCGAAGCCCTGGGTCTCCGCCGGGAACCCGGACCAGGACAGCGACGGGGAGATGTTCTCCCCGCTCATGCCGAACCCGTTGTACACCTGGTTATCGGACATCATCTCGCCGTCGGCGACGTCGTCGCTACGCAGCTCGAATGATGGCACCGCGGGCATGAAGTCATAGGGAAGCGGCGGACGGTCGGCCATGACTACCTCCTCGTAGCGCGTATCGCGGGTAAACACTATCGGTTACCTGCCCGGCCCGGCGCACCGGACGCATGCACTCACGCGCTAATTACGTTTGGGACTACGTGCGGCATAACACCGTTGATATACGCCTACGGTGGTGTTGTGAGGCAGCCGGCCCGCAAGCCGAAAACCACCGCACGGGGCACCCGCAGCACGGGGCCGCGCCGATTCGCGCGGCGCCTGCGCCGCCGTGCCCGTGCGGCCCGTGGCAGGCTCGGCGCCGGTTCCGCGGCCGGACAGTTCGGCCCGCTCCGGATCGGACCGCTGCGGATCGGCCCTGTCCGGCTCGGCACCGCTCGCAAGTCGCCCTGGCTGCGCCGCGCGGCGCTGGCCGCGGCCCTGCTGTGCGTCGCGTTCCTGCCCTACCCGACCACGGCGGGGCAGGTCGTCGCGTCGCCCGCCACCTGCCGGAACGGATGCCACGCCGAGCAGAACATGCAACGCTGGAGCATCGCGCTGCCCGGATCCTGGAACGTGCTGCCCGGCCTCAGCGGCACGGTGCCCGCCAGCGGCCTCGCCTACGCCGCCGCGGGCCACGGCATCGTTGCGCTGGGTTCCGGCATGACCGTGTACATCTATGCCGAGAACAGCGGCAGATCACTGTGGCAGGACACGCTGTCCGGCTTCCCGGCCAACGCGGAGATTGTCTCCGTGCGAGTGTGGCCGGGTGAGGTGACCGTCGGCGTCTCCTCGTCCGGACACCGGACGGAAGTCATCCTGTCCGACGCCACCAGGTCCGAGACCGGCGAATTTTCCTCGGACCTGTACGGCGGCGCGGTGGCGGGCAGCGCGAAGTACACGGTGATCGTCGGCACCACCGCTGTGATCAGCTACGACAACGCGACCGGGCATGTACTCTGGCAGCGCACCACCGGCCCGCTGACCCAGCGATGGCAGTCCGACGGCCGGTATCTGTACGTTTCCGAATCGGCCGCCGGTTACCTCGGATCCTCGCCGGTCACGGCGCTTCGCCGGATCGACACGGTGACGGGCGTAGAACAGCAGGTCGTGGCCACTGAACCGCTCGGCAGCCCCACGCTCTACGGCACCAGCCCGTTCACCGGCACGCTGACCGCGGCGTTCGGCGGCGTGGTCCTGTTCTCCTCGGCCAGCGGAGTGACCGCGTACAGCGGCGAAACAGGTGCCGTACTGTGGTCCATGCCCGGCGTGGTGCCCGCGGGCGCCGATCCGCGGCAGGGCAGGTTCTACCTGGCCAGGGGCTCCGAACTGGTTGCGGTGAGCCCGCAGAACGGCCGCATCCGTGCGGTCATCCCGGCGGCCGGCCTGTACTCCGTCCGGGACGGGATCGCGCTCGGGCTCGACCAGGGCGCCAACGGCGATGCCTGGGGCTATTACGTCGCCGGACAGCGGATCACCATGACCGCTCCCGGGCTCGGCTGGCCGCACTATTTCGCCGACCTGTCGGGAATCGGCGGGAGCGCCGACCCGGGCAGCGACCTGGTGGTGATCGCGGCGTGCGGCCAGGCTGGGCCCGCCATCACGCCCAGCCCGTCAGCCCCTGCCACCTCGTCAGACACGGCCAGCCCGTCGGACACGGCCAGCCCGTCAGACACATCAGCCTCAGCTAGTCCCACGCCGCCTGGCTCATCCGCCTCCGCCAGCTCGTCGGCGTCGCCGAGCCCCAGCCCTTCGCCGGCCATCCAGCCGTGCCAGAAACCAGAGCTGGTCGCGCTCAGCCTCTGAGCCCACCTGTACGCTGAGCGCAGGGGAAGGAGTGAAAGGCCATTAACACGAACGGCATTCGCGTCCTCGTCTGCGGCGCTGGTTTCGGTGGCATGGCTGCCGTCGCGGGACTCAAGCGCTCGGCAGCCCGCATCACCTTCCTCGACGCGAACCTGTACAGCACGTTCCAGCCGCTCCTGTACCAGGTGGCCACGGCCGGGCTCAATCCCGGCGATGTGTCGCATCCGGTCGGCTCCTTCGCCCGGCGGTGGCGGGCCACCTACCGGCGAGGGGAACTCGTCAGCATCGACAGCGCGGGCCAGCGGGTCAAGCTGGCCGACGGACGCGAGTTCGGTTATGACTACCTGATCATCGGCACCGGCATGACCGCGTCGTTCTACGGCATCAAGGGCGCCGCCGAGAACACGGTCGGGCTGTACACCCGCAAGGACGCGATCGTGCTCCGCGATCACTTCATGGCCGGTCTCGAGCGGCTGAGCGAAGGCGAGCGGGACTTCAACATCACCGTGGTCGGCGGGGGCGCGACCGGGGTCGAGCTGGCCGGCGCGCTGTCCGAGCTTCGCGACGTGGTCCTCCGCTCGACGTTTCCCGACGTCGACCGCAGTCGCCTGCACGTGCGGCTGGTGGAGATGGCGCCGTCGCTGCTCACCCCGTATCCCGAGCGGCTGCGCGACTACACGCTGAAGCAGCTGCGCCATCGCGGGGTCGACGTCCAGCTGAACACCCGGATCGATGAAGTCGCCCCGGACCAGGTCATCCTTGGCTCCGGCGCGGAGCCCATACCCAGCGACCTGACCGTGTGGGCCGCCGGTGTCGCCGCACCGCCGGCGGTGGCCGGCTGGGGGCTTCCGCAGGGCAAGAACGGGCGCATCATCGTCGGAAAGGACCTGCGCGTCCAGGGCCAGGACCGGATCTTCGCCGTCGGCGACATCGCGATCAACCCGGACGACCCCATCCCGCAGACCGCCCAGCCCGCCATCCAGATGGGCAAGCATGCCGCGAAGCAGATACTCCGGCTGGCGCGCGGTGAGGCCACCGAGCCCTTCAAGTATCACGACAAGGGCGACATGGCCACCATCGGGCGCAGAGCCGCGGTGGTCCGGCTCCACGGTGGCCTGCAGCTGCGCGGCACCCTCGCCTGGCTGGCCTGGCTCGGCCTGCACCTGTTCTACCTGCTGGGGTTCCGTAACCGGGTCACCACGCTGATCAACCTGTCCTGGCGCTACCTGGCCTGGGGGCACGGCGGGGTGGTGATCGTGGGCGACGAACCCCCGGAGCCGGGCAAGCAGTAGGCTGGGCACCATGCTTCTACGTCGCGTAGTAGTCGCGCTCGCGGCGGTCGGCCTGCTGGCGGGCTGCGCCAGCAGCGCTTCGACAGGCGGCAGCGGTTCTGGCTCCTCGGCGGCCGCGATGAGCAACCCGAACCTGGACACGGGCACGTCGCTGGGCGGAGCCCCCGCGCCGGAAATCCGGCTGACCAATCAGTTCGGGCAATCCACGTCGCTCAGCCAGTTGCACGGCAAAGTCGTTCTGCTTGGGTTTGAAGATTCTGAATGCACGACGGTCTGCCCGCTCACCACCCAGAGCATGGTGTGGGCCAAGCAGCTTCTCGGTCCCGCGGGAGACCAGGTGGCGCTGCTCGGCGTGGACGCGAACCCGGACGCGACCAAGACCTCGGATGTGCTGTCGTACTCGCGGACCCACGGGATGCTCAACGAGTGGAACTTCCTGACCGGGTCGCTGCCGCAGCTCAAGGCGGTGTGGAGCGCGTATCACATCGCGGTGCAGGTCGAGCGGGGGCAGATCGATCACACCCCCGCGCTGTTCGTCATCGACCAGCGCGGGCGGGAGCAGCGGCTGTACCTGACCCAGATGGCGTATTCGAGCGTGTCGCAGTCGGCCGAGGTGCTGGCCGATGAGGTATCGTCGCTGCTGCCCGGGCATCCGAAGGTGGGCAGTTCTCAGTCGCTCGCGTCAATCGCGGGGCAGGGGCCGGGGACGTCCGTGACGTTGCCGTCGGCTCTGCCGGGTTCGGCGGCTGCTGGTTCCGGAGCCGTCGCGCTGGGACCGGGTAAGCCGCGCCTGGTGATGTTCTTCGCCACCTGGCTTTCCGAGACGTCCGATCTGCGTTCGGAGCTTGAGCTGGGCAACGCCTACGCGGCATGGGCGGCCCGGAACGGCCAGCCCGGACTGACCGGCGTCGACGAGACGGTCGTCGAACCATCGGCTTCCTACGTGCGCGCTTATGTTGGTGCCCTCGGGCTGCGGTACCCGGTCGGGCTGGACACCACCGGCCGTGTCGCCGACGGCTACGGCGTCCAGGACCAGCCGTGGTTCACCCTGGTGTCCGCCGCCGGCAAGGTCCTGTGGACCCACGACGGCTGGCTCTCCCTACCAGCCCTGCAAACCGCCATCCAGCACCCCCCTCATCCTCCTGATCCCACCCGCACCCCTGCGCCTCCTTGACCAGGAAGCCGCTGGCCCCGGCGAACACCCCGTCCGTGCCCCCGCGCCCCCGCACCCCCGCACCCCCGTGCCCCCGCACCCCCGCACCCCCGTGCCCCC
>JAFARZ010000243.1 GCA_019245115.1 Streptosporangiaceae bacterium
ACACCTGATCCGGCCGCACCACCACACCATCGCC
Source organism: Streptosporangiaceae bacterium (assembly GCA_019245115.1). Classification (GTDB taxonomy): domain Bacteria; phylum Actinomycetota; class Actinomycetes; order Streptosporangiales; family Streptosporangiaceae; genus JAFARZ01. Next base: position 35 of record JAFARZ010000243.1, read on the forward strand.
CATGATCAGCGACCATGTCACCACACCCGGTCAACATCACGACACCACGCCGAGCCAACCAAGAATCAGCAGAACAACCACAAGATCAAACTAAGCTACGTGGCATTGGGTCACACAGTGCACCACGGCGTCATCCGCGTAGCGCTCGAATTCCACCGTCGGAAATTCCCGCTCCAGGAACTTATCGAACGCGTAATGCAGGAACAGGTTTGCTAGTACCGGTGACACCGCGGATCCTTATGAGCAGCGCTGGGTTATGTGCAGTGCTGGACCGTTTCCGCTGGTGAGGGGGGCAGCAGCGGGTTGAGCGCTGCGCATAACCGGGGCGGATTCTGATCACGCGGCTCGGCGTGGTGCCGGGCCTTCGTGATTGGAGGTCAGCTGCGATGGTGGCTGTGTCCGAACTGGTGTTTGGCTTGGATGCCGAGTTGGTGCGTCTGGGTTATAAGGCCTCGACGATGGCGTGGTATCGGGGCTGCTGGCGGCGCATGGAGAGGTTCTTCGCATCCCGTGGGGTGCAGGAGTTTTCGCTGGACCTGGCGATGGCATGGGTCGATCAGGCTTGCGGCGGATTCTTCGATAAGGAACAGGCCGGCACCCTCAAACCGACCGACGTGTACTTGTTCCGCGTCGCGCAGATGCTCGACGATTTCGCGGTTCACGGGGCGGTGCTGCGCCGCTATTCCCGCACCGTGGACAAGCTGACTGCCGAGCAGGCCGATGTGTTGGCGAGGTTCCAGGCGTGGCTGGAGTCTGCGGACTGCGCCGCATCGACGGTGCGGGCGTATGCGACGGTGGCCGGGGAGTTCATCGCGTTCGCCGGCGCGCGGGGCGGGTTGGCTGGTCTGGATGCCGGGGTCATCGACGCGTTCGTGGCCACGCTGGCCGGCTATCAGGCCAAGACCGTGGAGCACAAGCTGTGCGCCGTGCGATCGTTCCTACGTTTCGCCGGTGGCAGCGGGCTGGTCGACGAGGCTGTGCTGGAGGCGGTCCCGGCGGCGAAGTCGGCCAGACAGGCCAGGATTCCGTCGGTGTGGAACCCGGCCGACGTGACCAAGATCCTGGAGGCGATCGACCGGGGCAACCCGTGCGGCAAACGGGATTACGCGATCATTTTGCTGGTCACCAGGCTCGGGCTGCGAGGCATCGACGTCAAGCGGCTGCAGTTCGCCGATTTCGACTGGCCTGGCAACCGGTTGTCGGTGGTGCAGGCCAAGACGGGCCACCGGGTGCAGCTGCCGCTGCTGAAAGACGTCGGCTGGGCGGTGATCGACTACCTTCGCTCCGGCCGCCCGCAAAGCGACTGCCCACAGGTGTTTCTTCGACACACCGCTCCGATAGGCCCGTTTGCCGACCAGGACCATCTGCACCAGATCCTGGTCAAGCACGCGCGGGCCGCTCATGTCCCGCTGGGCGAGAAGCGCCGCCACGGCATGCATTCTCTCAGGCACACACTGGCGACCCGACTGATGGAAGACGGCACACCGATCGAGCAGATCGCCGACATCCTTGGCCACCAGTCGGTGCGATCCACCGGCGTGTACTTGAAATCGTCCCTGGGCCTGTTGGCCAAATGCGCCCTCGACCCGGACGGGTCGGCGTCGGAGGCAACGCGATGACCGTCAGCATCACGCTCTCCGACGCGATCACCGCCCTGGTGGCCGAGAAACGCGCCGTCGGCTACAAGTACCGGGCGGAGCAGCAGGTCCTGAACCGGTTCGAGGCGTTTAGCCGCGGCGAGTTCCCCGGGCTGGACACCCTCACCGAGGCGTCGGTGCAGGCATGGATCACCGCGGCGCGACAGCGGGGAGTGGAACCCGCGACCCTGCAAGGCCTGGCCGCGCCGATCCGGGAACTGGCCCGGTGGCTGGGCCGGCGCGGCGTGACGGCCTACCTGCTGCCCGCGGCAGCGCTGCCCAGACCCGCCCGGTATGTCCCGCACATCTACACCGACCAGCAGCTGGCGGCGCTGTTCCAGCAAACCGACCACTGCCGCTACTGCTGCGAGGTTCCGCTGCGCCACCTGGTCATGCCGGTGCTGTTCCGCACGATCTACGCCTGCGGGCTGCGCTGCTCCGCGCCGACGACGTCGACATCGACGCCGGAGTACTGCAAATCCGCGACGCGAAAGGCGGCAAAGACCGGCAGGTGCCCGTCTCCGAAGCGCTACGCGCCAGGCTCGCCGGCTACCACGCCCAGGTGGCCGGGCAACCAGGCCGGCGGGAATGGTTCTTCCCCGGCAGACCCGGCCAGCCCCTCACGCTCGGCAACATCGAGCGGAACTTCCGCCGGTTTTTGTGGCAGGCCCGCATCTCCCACGGCGGGCGCGGACACGGCCCCCGTGTGCACGATCTGCGCCATACCTTCGCGGTCAACAACCTGCGACTGTGGTTCGCTCAGGGCCAGGACGTCGGCGCGCTGCTGCCGGTGCTGCAAACCTACATGGGTCACTCGTCGCTGTCCGACACCGCCTACTACCTGCACCTGACCGCCGAGTCCTACCCGGACATCACCACCCAGGTGCAGCAGGCTATCGGCGATGTCGTCCCGCCCACCACGGCAGGGCAGCGTCATGGCCACTGACTTCGCCGTGTTCCTGCGACGCTTCCTGACCACCCACCTGGCCGGGCTGCGCGGCTACTCGCCCAACACGATCGTCTCCTACCGTGACGCGTTCAAACTGCTGATCTGCTACTTCCGCGACGAACGGTCCACCCCGCCGGAAAAGCTGACCCTCGAGCTGATCGACGTCGCCGCCATCACCGGGTTCCTCGACTGGCTGCAGACCAGCCGGCGCAATACCGCATCGACCCGCAACCAGCGCCTGGCCGCGGTCGACTCGTTTTTCACCTGGATGCAATCCCAAGACCCCGCCCGCATGGCGTGCTACCAGGACATCCTCGCGATCCCCGCCAAGAAGCACGACCGCCCCGCCCTGGCCCATCTGACCGTTGAGCAGACCCGCCAGCTGCTCGCCCTGCCCGACCGGTCCACCCGGAAAGGCAGACGAGACGCGACACTGCTGGCCACGCTGTATGATACCGCGGCCAGAGCCCAAGAACTCGCCGACCTGACCGTCCGCGACCTGCGCCTGGACAGCCCCGCGATGGCCGTCTTGACCGGCAAGGGCCGCAAGACCCGCCACGTCCCGCTGGCCGACAACACGACGGCGCTGTTGGTCGCCTACCTGGCCGAGCAGCAGCTAGACCGCGCCGGTCACGATGACTATCCGGTGTTTTTCAACCAGCACCGGTCCAAACTCAGCCGCGGCGGGATCGCCTGGATCATCCGCAAATACCAAGCCCAGGCAGCGGATCCGGCGCTCGCCAACGCCCATCTCAGCCCGCACATCCTGCGCCACAGCAAGGTCATGCACCTCTACGACGTCGGCATTCCACTGCCCTACATCCGCGACATCCTCGGGCACGTCGACCTATCCACCACCGAGATCTACGCCCGGGCCTCCACCGAAGCCAAACGTAAAGCCCTGGAAGCCGCCTACACCGACGTCGTCACCACCGACCTACCCGAATGGAACCAAAACTCCGAACTGCTCAACTGGCTCGCCAGCCTCTAACCAGCCCGCCCTGATTTATGCGCAGCGCTCAACCCGCTGCTGCCCCCCTCACCAGCGGAAACGGTCCAGCACTGCACATAACCCAGCGCTGCTCATAAGGTGCTTTATGCGCAGCTGCGCATAACGACCCCTGCGGTGTCCCTTTGTCCCGTTCCCGCATGGTGCCGTCGGGGAGCTGTAGCGGCGCTTTCAGCCAGCGCTTGACATACAGCAACGCCCACTTGTCGGTGGTGTTCACCTCGACCGCCTTCATGATGAGATCGTGATCCAGGGAA
>JAFARZ010000245.1 GCA_019245115.1 Streptosporangiaceae bacterium
GTTGTAGCCGAGCGCCCATTCCGGCTGGGTGAGCTCGATGTCGAAGGCGGCGATGAGCCGCTGCCGCGCCTTCTCATCCGGCACCGAGTTGAAGATGGGATCCAGCGGCAGCAGCGGATCGCCGGGGAAGTACATCCTGGTGACGACCCGGTCGAGCAGGCCGCGCGCGAACACCGACACGTCAAGGTGCGGCGCCTCGATGTCACCCTCGGGGGTGGGCAGCGGCCCGGGCTTGAGGGTGACGATGCGGTATGACCCGTCCGGCGACGTCTCGCACCGGCCGAATCCGCGGAACTCCCGGTACCCGGACGGTGACGCGCCCCGCGGGTCGTGGGGGTGAGCGAACCGCCCGTCCGGGTCGGCCTGCCAGGTCTCGATCAGCGCATCCGGGATCGTGTTCCCGGCGCCGTCGTACACGCGGCCGACGATCACCACCGCGCCCGGCGTGCCCTCCGGCACCACGTACGGCCCGTCCGGCCACGGCAGCCGCATCGCGAAGTACGGCCCGACCGTCTGCGAGGGGGTGAGACCAGTCACTCGAAGACCGTCCCGTCGCGGCCGCGCAGGACGATGTCCCAGTTGTAGCCGAGCGCCCATTCCGGCTGGGTGAGCTCGATGTCGAAGGCGGCGATGAGCCGCTGCCGCGCCTTCTCATCCGGCACCGAGTTGAAGATGGGATCCAGCGGCAGCAGCGGATCGCCGGGGAAGTACATCTGAGTGACCAGGCGCTGGGTGAACGCGCGCCCGAACAGGGAGAAGTGGATGTGCGCGGGCCGCCAGGCGTTGTGGTGGTTGCCCCACGGATAGGCGCCGGGCTGGATGGTGATGAACCGGTACCGGCCGCCGGCGTCGGTGATGCACCGGCCGAGGCCGTCGAAGTTCGGGTCCAGGGGGGCCGGATGATGCTCGCGCGCGTGCCGGTACCGGCCGGCCGCGTTGGTCTGCCAGATCTCGACCAGCGTGTCGGGGACCGGCCGCCCATCGGAGTCGAGCACCCGCCCGGCCACGATGATCCGCTGGCCCTGCGGTTCGCCGCCGCGCTGCGTGGTGAGGTCGGCGTCCTGCATGGTGATCAGGTCGTTGCCGAGCAGCGGGCCGGTCACTTCGGTCAGCCGGTGCGGCAGCAGCACCAGCGGCCGCTTGGGATGGCGCAGCGACGTCGACCGGTATCCCTCGAAGTCCAGCGGCGGATGCACGCCAGCGGCCGGCCGCTCATACGACGGCAGTACCAGGGGCTCCGTCTCTTCCGTGGTCGTGGGCACCGCGGCGATCCGCCGCGCGGCATCAGCCGTCATCCGTCACTCCTCGTGCTCTGTACGCCGCCCCGTGCCTGCAGCTCACGCAGTGCGGCCAGTTCGGCCGTCGATGGCGGGGCGATGGTCTCCAGGTCCGGCGCCACGGTCAGGTCCCAGCCGGTCCGTTCCCGTACGGTGGGGATCTCGACGCCAGGGTAGACACCGGTCAGCCGGAACTCCAGCGTGGCCGGGCCGGGCTCCAGCACGCCGAGGTCGGTGATGATCTTCTTCGGTCCGGCCCCGGTCAGGCCCAGCCGCTCACGGTCACCCGGCCCCGAGCCGTAACCCACCGAGGTGATGAAATCCACTCGCTCAACGAACGAGCGGTTGCTCTGCCGCACGACGACAATGACCTCCCGGCAGGAGGCGGCGATCTCCGGCGCGCCGCCCGCGCCGGGCAGGCGCACCTTCGGCTTACGGTAATCGCCGCCGATGACCGTCGTGTTGATGTTCCCGAACTTGTCGATCTGAGCCGCGCCGAGGAAGCCGACGTCGATCCGGCCGGGCTGGAGCCAGTAGTTGAAGATCTCCGGCACGCCGACCACGGCGTCCGCGGTCTGGGCCAGGATCCCGTCCCCGATCGACAGCGGCAGTGAGCCCGGCTTGGCGCCGATCGTGCCCGACTCGTAGATGAGCACGAGGCCCGGCGCGTGGGTGGCCCGGGCCAGGTTCGCCGCCGTGCTGGGCAGCCCGATCCCGACGAAGCAGGTCATCCCGTCGCGCAGTGCCCGCGCGGCCGATACCGCCATCATCTCGTCGGAGGTGTAGTCACAATCAGTCACTGGAGGTCCTCCAGCCACTGGGTGAACGCCTCACGGTCACGGCTGATCGCGTCCCACTTCGCGTAGTAGTCGTTGTCCCGCACCGAGTACCCCAGCGCGTAGGAAGGATGCGCGCCATCCGGCACCTCGGCCACGTAGCTCACCGTCCAGGACGGGAGCACCACCGCGTCCGGCCGCTGATCGAGGGAATCAACGATCTCCTCGACTGTAACCACAGACCGTTCGCTGGAAAGCACTGCTTCTTTTTGCACTCCGACAATGCCCCACAGCTGGACATTGCCTGCCCGGTCGGCGCGCTGCGCGTGCACGATCGCCACATCAGGCCGCAGCGCGGACACGGCGGTGAGCGCCTCGCCGGTAAACGGGCAGGTGATCGGCCGGATCGATCCCGTCGAGGCCAGGCCGGTCCCGTTGTAGCCGCGCAGCACCGCGAACGGCAACCCGGACGCGCCGGCCACGTAGCGGTTCGCCATCCCGGCGTGCGAGTGCTCCTCGAGCTCCAGTGGCGCCGGCCAGCCGTGTTCCACCGCGTCACGGAAGCGGTGCAGCGAACCGACCCCTGGGTTCCCGCCCCAGGAGAAGATCAGCTTGCGGGCGCACCCGGCTCCGATGAGCTGGTCGTAGATGAGGTCGGGCGTCATCCTGATCAGGGTCAGGTCCCGGCGGCCCTGGCGTATCACCTCGTGGCCGGCCGCGAATGGGATCAGGTGGGTGAACCCCTCCATGGCCACCGTGTCACCGTCATGGACCGCGAGCCGTACGGCCTCGGCGAGTGAGACGATCCGCGCCATAGGGCTCCTTCCTGATCAGTACCTGCTCTCACGATATCGCCAGATGCTCGCCATATGCACAGTTGTTCGCAATACGTACGGCCTCGGGTGTTTGTGCAGGCAGCACAAGCCGGGCCCGCAGCTAGGGGATGAGCCCGGGCGGCAGTTTCGCCGTCGGCCACGTCACGCTCCTAGCCACCGACGTACGCTGTTGGTGTGCTGGGCGACAAACTGCCCCCGGACAATGCGCTTGAGGAACTGGCCGCTATGGGACACCAGGCATTTGTCCAGCGCCAGCGTGCCGACCGGAATGCCAAGCTGGCCGCTCGTTATGAGATGGAGCCCGGCACGGCCCGGTTGCGCGAGGTCCGGGCCAAGATGGCAGCGGCGCACCGGGCCAGCGAAGCCCGGCTTCTCATATCGGCGGACCTGCTCGAACTGTCCGCGATCAGGCTGGAGCGGTGGCTCGCCCATCCGGAGATGCCGCGGCCGCCGTTGATCACCGCGGTGGCGGCCATGCTCGGTACCAAGACCGCGGCGGCCAGGCTGGACGGGAGGCGGCACGCGGCGGCCCTGGTGACGGCATCGGATGAAACCGCGCGTGCGGCATGCGACCTGGAGATCGTGCTCGGTGAGGGACCTTCCGCCACCGCCCGGAACGAAGGAACAGCGCTCAGCGCGGCAGGGATCGCGCTACTCGATCGCTGGCCGAGATACGGCGCGGCTGTCGCCGATCTCGGTGTACGGGCCGTGGTAGCCGCCCCCCTGCGAGCGGGGGGCGCTAGCATCGGGGCATTGTGCGCCTACGATCAGCGGCCGGTGGTCGCGGACGGGGTCACCGCGACGGCGGATCGCCTGGCCGCGGCGCTCACCGTGCTCTGGCTCGGCAGCCGCTAACTCGCCCGCGCCCTGCTCCCGTAGAGCTTGCTGGGCGACCGCGAACGCGCGGTTCGCGGCGGGCACCCCGGCGTACACCGCCACCTGGAGCAGGACCTCGCCGATCTGCTCGGGCGTCAGGCCGTTGCGCAGCGCGGCCTTCACGTGCGTGCCGAGCTCGTGCTCGCGGCCCAGCGCGGCGAGCGCGGTCAGCGTGATGATGCTGCGCTCGGGGCGGGTCAGCCCGGGGCGCGACCAGATCTCCCCCCAGGCGTACCGGGTGATGAAGTCCTGGAACGGCTCGGTAAACGAGGTCGTGGCCGCCACCGCGCGGTCCACGTGCTCGTCTCCCAGCACCTCCCGCCGCACCGTCATGCCCTGGCGCGCGCGTTCGCTATCGTCCATTGCCGGTCTCCTTGGATTCACCGCCGGCCTGGGCGGCTCCCTCGTGTGCGGCGAGAGCCGCGTCGATGAACGTTCCCGTCGCGCCGAGATACCCGGCCGGTTCCAGCGCCGCCTCCACCTGTTCGGGGGTCACGCCCGCCGCGGCCAGCCGGTCGGCCAGTTCGGGCACGCCGAGCAGCACATCGCGCAGCGGCAGGCCGGCGCTCATCGCGCGTTTGGACGCGACGGCCACCAGGTCGTGCGCCTCCTCGGGGCTGCCCAGCATCCCGGACAGCAGCGACGCGACGTGCTCGGCGAGCGGGATGCCTTCTGTGGCGGCCAGGTTCGCGGCCATCCGGGCGGTGTCCACCACCAGCCCCGACAGCAGTTCTGCCGCCCACGAGGCGGCGGAGAGGGCAAGGCGGAGCAGCGCGGTGAACGGTTCCCACTCCGCGTGCCATGCTCCGGCCGCGCGCTGATACTCCTGTTCGGCGCTGGCCACCAGCGTGGCCAGCAGGCCGGGCACCTGCCTGGCGCAGCCGATCACGGCGACGGCCGCGACCGGGTTGTTCTTGTGCGGCATCGCCGACGACCCGCCGCGCTGTACCTCCCCCTGGGGGGCGACCCCCCCGGTGACCCCCCCGCGACTGGGGGAAACCTTTCCCCCAGACCCCCCGGCTTCGTGCAGCTCGCCGACCTCGGACTGCGCGAGCAACGTGACATCACGGGCGATCTTGCCGAGCACCGCGGCGGCCCGCGCCAGCGCCGTCGCGACATCGATGATCCGCAGCCGGTCCGTGTGCCAGGGCATAGCGGGCCGGGACAGCCCAAGCTCCTCGGCGAGCAGCGTGACCACCTGTGACCCGTCCTCCCCGAGCGAAGCCAGCGTGCCCGCCGCCCCGCCGAACTGCACGGCCAGCCGCCGCTCACGGACCTGCCCCAGCCCGGCCCGGGCCTCGTCGAGACCGCTGAGCCAGCCCGCCGCGACCAGCCCGAACGTCACCGGCACGGCCTGCTGAAGCAGCGTCCGCCCGATCATGATCGTGTCCCGGTGGGTGGCCGCGAGGTTCGCGGCGGCATCCGCCGCCTCGCCCAGCGCGGACAGCATGGCGTCGATGACCCGCCGGGCCAGCAGCATCGCGGCGGTGTCCATGATGTCCTGGCTGGTCGCGCCCCGGTGCACGGCGCGCGTGGCGGTCCGCGGCACCCGCCGGGCCAGCTCACGCGCCAGGCCCGGCACCGGGTTGCCGGTCAGCGCGGCGAGCTCACCCAGCCGGCCGACGTCGAAATTGGCGGCCTGAGCCGCCTCGGTGACCGCCGCGCCGACGCCGGCCGGGGCGAGCCCGGCTCGCTCGACCGCCCGGGCCAGCCCGGCTTCCGCGTCAAGCAGCGCCTGCAGCCAAGCCGTGTCGTCAACCCGAGCCGCGTCCCCGGCCGGGCCGGCCGGCCCTCGGCCGAATATTCCCCCGAAAAGACCTTCCCCGCCGTTGTGGTCAGGCAATGCCCCTCCTCCGGTTCCGGCTCACCACCCTAGACGCACACCAGGGTCGGCGCTGGCGTCACTAGCGAACCATCCGGCCTCTCTTCTTACCGATCCCTAAGGTGATGGTTGGCGCAACGTGCCCCTGGGGTGGGGGTGGTTGGCGCAACGTACCCCTTATGCTCCGGGCTCTATCCCCGCTACCAGTAGTTCGGTCCATGATCTATCGTCATGATCATGCCTGAGCAGCGCCGCCGCCTTGTCACCGAAATCCCCGGCCCGGTTTCCCGTGAGCTGCTGGCCCGCCGGGCGAGCGCCGTCGCCCGCGGGGTGAGCAACATGTTGCCAGTCTTCGTCACCGACGCGGGCGGTGGCGTGATCGTGGACGCGGACGGGAATTCGCTGATCGACTTCGGCTCCGGCATCGCCGTGGTGTCGGTCGGCAACGCGGCGCCCCGGGTGGCCGCGCGGGTGACCGAGCAGGTGAGCCGGTTCACCCACACCTGCTTCATGGTCACCCCGTATGAGGGGTATGTGGCGGTCTGCGAGGAGCTGGCCGCCCGGACCCCCGGCGACCACGAGAAGCGGTCCGCGCTGTTCAACTCGGGCGCCGAGGCGGTGGAGAACGCGGTGAAGATCGCCCGGCATGCCACCAGGCGCCAGGCCGTCGTCGCGTTCGATCACGCCTATCACGGCCGCACCAACCTCACCATGGCGCTGACCGCGAAGAACATGCCGTACAAGGACAAGTTCGGCCCGTTCGCCGGCGAGGTCTACCGGATGCCGATGGCCTACCCGCTGCGCTGGCCCGGCGGCCCCGACGCGTGCGCGGCGCAAGCGCTCGAGGTGGTCAAGTCGCTGATCCACGCCCAGGTCGGCGAAGACAACGTGGCCGCGGTGATCATCGAGCCGATCCAGGGCGAGGGCGGGTTCGTCGTCCCGCCGGACGGCTTCCTGCCCGGGCTCGCGTCGTTCTGCCGGGACAACGGCATCGTGTTCATCGCGGACGAGATCCAGACCGGCTTCTGCCGCACCGGCGACTGGTTCGCCTGTGATCACGAAGGCGTCGTCCCCGACCTGGTCACCACGGCCAAGGGCATCGCCGGCGGTCTCCCGCTCGCCGCGGTCACCGGCCGGGCCGGGATCATGGACTCGGTGCACTCCGGCGGCCTCGGCGGCACCTACGGCGGCAACCCGGTGGCCTGCGCCGCCGCGCTGGGCGCGATCGAGACCATGGAGGCCGAGGATCTGGCGGGCCGCGCCCGGCGCATTGGCGAGATCATGCTCCCCCGGCTGCACAAGCTCGCGTCGGCGCACCCGGTCATCGCGGACGTGCGCGGCCGCGGCGCGATGCTGGCCGTCGAGCTTTGCCGGCCGGGCACGCTGGAGCCCGATCCGGTTACGACCTCGGCGGTTTCAGCTTTCTGCCACCGCGCCGGGTTGGTCACGCTGACCTGCGGGACCTTCGGGAACGTGATCCGCTTCCTGCCGCCGCTGGTGATCGGCGAGGACCTGCTGGACGAGGGCCTGTCCATCGTGGAGGACGCGTTCGCCTCGGTGGTTTCGTGACCGATCTCGCGCGGCTCGTGCTGGCCGCCGAGCCGGCCCCGTACTGGCTGGCCGGCGCTCCGCCGCCGCGTGCGCCGCTGCGCGGGACGGTGGACTGCGACCTGGCCGTGATCGGCGGCGGCTTCAGCGGCCTGTGGACCGCCGTTATCGCTAAAGAGCTTTACCACGAACGGTCGGTGGTGCTTCTCGAGGGAAACCGCATCGGCTGGGCGGCGAGCGGTCGCAACGGCGGCTTCTGCGAGGCGAGCCTCACCCACGGGGAGGACAACGGCCAGGCGCGGTTCCCGGCCGAGTATCCCGTGCTGCGGCGGCTGGGGGCGGAGAACCTGGACGCCATCGAAGCCTTCGTGCTGGAGCACGGCATCGACTGCGACTTCGAGCGGACCGGTCAGCTCAGCGTCGCGACCGAGGAGTACCAGGTCGAGGACCTTCTTTCCGGTCCGGGGAAGTTCCTCGACGCCGATGCGGTGCGGGCCGAGGTGAACTCCCCCACCTACCTGGCCGGCCTGTGGGACACCTCCGGATGCGCGATGGTCCACCCGGCCAAGCTCGCCTGGGGCCTGGCTTCGGCCGGGACGCGGCTCGGCGTGCGGATATTTGAGCACACCCCCGCGGTGGGCCTGTCCGCTTCGGCGGATGGCGTGACGATACGTACCGGTTCCGGGATCGTGCGTGCCCGCCAGGTCGCGCTCGGCACGAACGCGTTTCCGTCGCTGCTGCGCCGGCTCCGGTATTACACGGTCCCCGTTTACGACTACGTGCTGATGACCGAGCCCCTGTCCGCGGCGCAACTGGCGTCGATCGGCTGGCGGCACCGGCAGGGTATCGGCGACTGCGGGAACCAGTTCCACTATTACCGGCTGACCTCGGACAACCGGATCTTGTTCGGCGGCTATGACGCCATATATCACTTCGGCCGGATGATCCGTTCCTCCTATGATCAGCGCCCTGCCACCTTCGTGAAGCTGGCGACGCACTTCTTCGAGACGTTCCCTTCCTTGGAAGGCCTGTCGTTCACGCACCGCTGGGGCGGCGCGATCGACACCTGCAGCCGGTTCTGCGCGTTCTTCGGCACCGCCCTTGGCGGCCGGGTCGCCTACGCGCTGGGATACACCGGCCTGGGCGTCGGCGCGACGAGGTTCGGCGCCCGGGTCATGCTCGACCTGCTGAGCGGTTCGCCTACCGAGCTCACCTCGCTGGAGATGGTGCGGAGCAAGCCCATGCCCTTCCCGCCCGAGCCGCTCGCCTACGTCGGCGTCCAGGCCACCCGCCGGTCCCTGGCCCGCGCCGACCGCCAAGGAGGCCGCCGCAACCTCTGGCTCCGCACCCTCGACACCCTAGGCATGGGCTACGACTCCTGACCCCAAGCCCACGCTCCCCGCCCCCGCGCCCCCGACCCTCCGCGCCCCCGACCCTCCGCGCATCCGCCCTCCGCCAACGCTCGCACCCCCCCTCCCCGACCCTCCCAGCCCCCCCCCTCCCCCCTCCCCCCCCCCACCCCCCCCCCCCCCCCCCCCACCCCCCCCCCCCCCCC
>JAFARZ010000287.1 GCA_019245115.1 Streptosporangiaceae bacterium
GACCAGCCAGGAAACCAGCAGCTACATCAGCCACCACCTCAAACTCGCCGGCCGGTCAGACCCCCTTTTCAGCGACGACTCAGCAGCACTCATCCACACCACCTCCCGCGGCTACCCCCGCGCGGTCAACAACCTGGCCATCCAGGCCCTCGTCGCCACCTACGCCGCCGGCAAATCCATCGTCGACGAGCAAGCCACCCGATCCGCCATCACCGAAGTCACCGACACCTAACCCGGCACCTCACCCACAACCACGAGCACCCACACCACCAAAGCCCCGCAGCCGCCCTGGCTGCGGGGCTTTCCCGCACCCCCACGTCGGCATCGTGAACGCCGCCTGCGTGGTGATCTTCAGCGCCGGGCAACAGCTGGCTAGCGAACTGTGCCGTCTCTTTCAGCCTGGTCCGCCGCGGCCGGATCGCGCGTTTGCCTCATTGAAGCTGGTCCGTGAACGTTACCTGGTGCCCGGGCCCATGCCGGGCGGCCTTCGGCTGCGAGTTCCGGGAACGCAAACTCATTAGACATTGCCCGCCTCTTGCGGGAATCGTCGGCGGCATGCGACAAGAGGAGATCTGGGACGCCGATGCCGCCGAGGGATATGACACGCCCGGCACTGGCATGTTCGCGCCTGAAGTGCTGGGGCCGACAGTGGACCGCCTCGCCGGGCTCGCCGATGGCGGGCGGGCGCTTGAGTTCGCCATCGGGACCGGCCGGGTGGCCATCCCGCTCGCCGAGCGCGGGGTCCCCGTCACCGGCATCGAACTGTCCCAGCCGATGATCGGCCGGCTGCGCGCGAAGGCAGACGCCGCGGCGATCCCGGTGATCGCCGGAGACATGGCAACCGCCCGCGCCCCCGGCCAGTACACGCTCGTCTACCTCGTGTACAACACGATTTCCTGCCTGCTCACCCAGGCCGGGCAGGTCGCCTGCTTCCGCAATGCCGCCCGCCACCTCACACCGGGAGGCCGGTTCGTAATCGAGCTGTGGGTGCCCGAGCTGCGCAAACTCCCGCCAGGCCAGCAGGCCGTGGTCTGGCAGTCCGGTCCCGGCTACATCGGCCTGGACACCTACGACGTGCTGCGCCAGCACGTCGTCTCTCACCACTTCTGGTTCGATGAGAGCAAGAACGCCCGGCTGTTCCGCAGCCCGCACCGCTACATCTGGCCCGCTGAGCTCGACCTCATGGCCCAACTGGCCGGCTTCGAGCTGGAAACCAGGCACGCGGACTGGCTCGGCGCCGAATTCACCGCCGGGTCACGTTCCCATGTCTCGGTTTACCGCATCCCACCCGACCGCCCAACCCCGGCAGCCGGACAGGACCACCGCCACCGCAGCCATATCAGTCCGCACTCAAAGGGCTGAACGTTTACCCTGCGGTCACTCTGGCACCGTTAGTTAACACAACATGTGTCTTGGTGTAGCGTAGCGGCAATTTCGTCAGCGAAATGCTCCGTTTTGCGGCGTGGGTGCTACACCAAGACGGTTGTAGCGATATGACTGTAGTCCTATAAGCCAGCGGGATCGGAGCAGGCAGACGCCACGGGGCACCATTTCCGCGCGGCCTTTAGTCTCGAGCCATCCGCCGGATTCAGGTAGTGGCAGGACGAGTCGGCGCCGGGCTGAATTGGTCCCTGCGGGGCCTGTGCTGTGGGGTTGGTGCCGCTTACTCGTCCCGCGGCTTTGTCCGCCCGCCCCTGCCGGGAACTGTCGTGTTACGGCCTTTGTCGCGGACTGTGCCCATACGGCGCTGTCGTGGTGCGCCCTCTGTCGCGGACTGCTGTGTTACGGCCTTCGCGGTCCTTGTCGCGGACTGGGCCCCCTGCGGCCTTGTCGTGGTATGGCCTTGTCGCGGACTGCTTCGGTACGGCTATGGTGCCCGCCTAGGCACGCCGGTCGGCGGGCGCACCGGTTGGCGCGGCGCGTGGCGTGACGCGAGGTCCGGGTACCGTCGGAAGAAATCTTCCGAGAAGTCTTGTGGAAATGACTATTTCGAGAGTAGTGTTTCGAAACATGAGTTCCGAAGAGTTTCCCGCTGAGTCTGAGGGCGGTTCCGAGCCCCGCGTCCGGATTGACCTCACCGATCCCAAGGCGATGCGCGCTTTCGCCCATCCGGTGCGGATGGCCCTGCTCGAGCTCATCGAGGTGACCGGGACGCTGACCGCGACGCAGGCCAGCGAACTGCTGGGGGAGTCCCCGGCGAACTGTGCCTTCCACCTGCGGACGCTGGGCAAGTACGGCTTCATCGCCGAGGCCGGCGGCGGGAAAGGCCGGGAGCGGCCGTGGAAGTGGGTGAACGCGGAAATCAACCTGGACTCCAGGCAGGAGAGCCGGAGCGCGGCCCTGGCCGCACGTACGACCCAGCAGATATGGTTCGACCGGGTCGTGCAGCGAGCGCGCCAGATGATGGGCAGCGAAGAACGGCCCGAGGGATGGGGAGACGCCGCGCGGGCCTCCCGTACCGTCCAGTTTCTCACTCCGGCCGAGACGACTCAGCTCCTCGACGACGTGCGGCAGTTGCTGCGCCGGTTTGTGGAGCGGCAGGACGACCCGGCCAAGCGTCCCGCGGACTCGCTCCCGGTCGAGATCTTGTACTTCGCGTACCCGCTGGCCCATCTGGCCGACATGGCCGCCGACGAAGACGAATAGCCGAGGACCCCCGGCAGTGCCAGCCCGGGGGGCGACCCCCGGACCCCCGGCAGTGCCAGCCCGGGGGGCGACCCCCGGACCCCCGAGAATGTCAGACCCCCTCGCCATAATGAACGACCTGACCTGAACCGAAGGAGCCGTCAGCCATGCACCCCTACATCACGATGAACCTCGTCCACCAGCAGCGCCAGGAGGCCATGCGACATGCCGCGGAGAGCCGTCGGGGGCCTGTCCGCCGCTTCCCGCGCTGGCACCTGAGCTGGTCGCGGATGAACCTGGCGTCGGCCGGACAACGCGGTTCCGCGGTGATGATCATCATCACCGCGCACCGCCCCGCCTGACCCGCACGTCCGGATCAGGCTCCAGCGGATTCAGGCAGCAAGACCGCGCCCGGGGCACCGGCAGTCGCCCTCCGGTACCCCGGGCGCAAGCGTCCCGGCTATGAATCCGCGGAGCCGGAACTCACACGGCCGCGTTCTTGTCCGACAGTACGGCCTCCGCCTCGGCCTCCAGGACGGCCTCGGGCTCCACGTCCAGCACCGCGTCCGGCATCCTGGCCCGCCGCCGCAGTCCGCTCAGCGCGACCAGCATCCCGATGCCCGCGATCACGGTGATCAGCACGAGCGCCGGGCGGTACGCGCTCAGCGTCGCCGCGGGGGAGATGATCTTGCTGGCGCCGCGCGCGTCCACGACCGCCGTCACGACGGCCAGCACGACCGCGCCGCCGACCTGGAACGAGGTCTGGAACAGGCTCGCCGCCAGGCCCTGCTCAGCGTCTGGCACCCCGGCGGTGGCCGCGACGCTGAGCGAGGAGAACCCGAGCCCGAACGCCAGGCCGATCAGCAGCACGGCCGGCAGCATCACCGACGGGTAGTCCGGCCGCACGCCGGCCCGCAGGAACACGGCGTACGCGACGACCAGGCAGACGAAGGCGACAGCGGCCAGCCGGATCGGCCCGAACCGGCCGATCAGCCCGCCCATCCGCAGCGACAGCACGGCGACGACGACGCCGGCCGGCAGGAACGCCAGCGCGGTGGACAGCGCCGACCAGTGAGCCAGCGTCTGGAGGTACTGAGTGATGAGGAACTGGAACGACACGTAGGTGCCGAACAGCGTGATGGCTCCCACGTTGGCCCGCCGCAGCGCCCCCGACCGGAAGATCGCGAATGGCACCAGCGGGTCCTTGCTGCGCGATTCGATCAGCCCGAACACGGCCAGCAGCACCGCCACGCCGGCGAACGAACCTATGGTGCGGGCCGAACCCCAGCCTGCCTGCTGCGCCTCGACGACGGTGTAGACCAGCAGCAGCATGGCGGCGGTGACCGTGGCCGCGCCCGGCAGGTCGAACCGCCGTCCGGCCCGGGACACGTTCTCTCCGCGAGGTATGAGCAGGATGGCGCCGATCAGGACGACCAGCGCGGCCGGGGCCGGGACCAGCAGGGTCCACCGCCAGCTCACCTCGGTGAGCAGCCCGGACAGCACGAGCCCGAGCGAGAAACCGCTCGCGCCGAATACCGTGTAGACGCTGAACGCGCGGTTGCGCATCGGCCCTTCGGGGAACGTGGTGGTCAGCAGCGACATGCTGGCCGGAGCGGTGAACGCGGCCGCGATTCCCTTGATGAACCGCGCTCCGATGAGCAGCGCCGGGCTGCTGACCAGGCCGCCGGCCAGCGAGACGATCGCGAAGACCGCCAGCGCGATCAGGAACATCTTCCTGCGGCCGAGCAGGTCCGCGGCCCGCCCGCCGAGCAGCAGCAGGCCCCCGTAGCCGAGCACGTAACCGCTGACGATCCACTGGAGCGAGGCCGTGCTCAGTCCCAGCGCGGAGCGGATGGAGGGCAGCGCGACGCCGACCATGGACACGTCGAGCGCGTCGAGGCACAGTGCGCCGCCCAGTACGAAGAGGATCCCCCATAGTTGCGGAGTCCAGGTTCTGGTCTCTGGTTCCGAAGTCATGAGTGAACTATATGTATGTGCAAGCACTAGATGCAAGCAAAATTAATGCATTTGCATTTATACGAACGACCTACTATGCTTCGCCCGTGAGCGTGCCTCAGGATTCAGTGGTGAGCGCATGGCGTGAGATCGCCGCTTGTCACGCCGTCACGTGCGCGGCCCTGGAGCGTGAACTCGGCGAGCGTCATGGGCTGGGGGTGAGCGACTTCGAGGTGCTGGCCCGGCTCGCGGAAGCCGACGAGCACAAGTTCCGCGCCCAGGACCTGGCCGAGGCCGTCCATCTCAGCCAGAGCGCACTGTCCCGGCTGGTGGACCGGCTCGCGCGGCACGGCCTGGTGGAGCGTTACACCTGCGACATGGATCGCCGCGGCATCTTTGTCCAGCTGACCGCGGCCGGCCAGCAACGGTACGACGAAGCCGCCCCCACCCACCGGGAGATCCTGAGCCGCACCGTCCCGCCCACCATGATCGACCACTCAGGCTGACCAGCGGTCCAGTCCCGGGCCTCAGACCGGTATCTGCCGCCTGACATCGAGACCGCGTTCCCGCAAGGCTGCCTCGGCCCGGTAAATCTCGGCCAGCGGCACGGCGGTGTGGCTGGGAGTCACGGGCGGGGGAACCCCCAGCCGTTCGCAGGCGGTGGACAAGACATCCACGTAGGCTCCGCGCAGCGCGCGCAAGCGCGCCGCCTTGAACGGCGTCAGGAACATCTCGTTTTCCTCTGCCTCGAGCTTGCTATGCAGCCGGCACAAGTTTGCGCCAAGCAGTTCGATCGGCTCTTCCGGTACCGGCTCCGACGAGCGGGTTCCCGCGAATTTCTGGTACAACCGGACGCCTCCCAGCACGGCCCAGCCGACGGCGGCGAGGGACATGAAGGTTCCGGTCCACGCGAACACCAGTCCCATGGTTTATGCATACCCAGAACGCGTTGCCTATGCGTTCCCTGGTTACTGGGGTTTGGCGGTAGTGAGTGTCACGCGGGGTAGGCGGTGAACCAGGCGTGGTCGCCGGTCAGCCAGTCGCCGAACCGGAGGCCGGCCTCGGCCAGGTCGCTGGCGAGTTCCGCGCCGGCGATCTGATATGCCGTCCAGGCATGGGTCCAGACGTTGTCGGCGGCCTGGTACTCGACTTCGAGGCGCAGGCATGGCGCGTGACCAGTCCCGCCTCAGCGGACGCCTTGAACCACTCCGGCGGACTCTGCTGGAACACCGCGACGCCGTCGCCGTCGAGGTGATGCCGCACGGTGGCCAGGAACGCCCGCCGCGTCGCCGGGTCGGAGTTGATCATCGTGCTGGCCAGCAGGACCACATCGAAGGTCCGGTCCAGGCGCAGCGTCTCGATGGCGGACGCCATTACCGGCAGGTCCGGCACCCGGGCGAGCATGTCCGCCGAATCGTCGACGCCAAGGACCGGATGTCCCAGCGCGGCGAGCGGCCGCAGGATGCGGCCGGTGCCGCAACCAAGCTCCAGGATGGAAGCCGCCGCCGGCACGGCCGCGTGCACGATCTCCGGCTCGCCGAACGCCGGCAGCAGGGCGTAGAAATCGACCGCGCACCCGTCGTTGGTGATCGCACCGGGGCCGGTACCCACATGATCCTTCACACAGGACTAACGGCGCTCCGGTCGCGGACGATTCCGTTACGGCCGACTGCCGGGTAGATGGAGCGCTTGGAAGTTTCTGTTAACGCGTGACAGACTTGGGTACTCCCAAACTGGGGTACTCCGGACCATCTGGCGACGATGAGGTGGACGGGCCGGTGGAAACGCGGTACGACGACAGGCCATGGCTTCAGTGGTACGCGCCCGGCGTGCCCGCCGAAGTCCAGGTGCCCAACGTTCCACTCACCGCGCTCCTCGACAATTCGGTCGCCCGCTTTCCGCGCCGGGCCGCGCTCGTGTTTCTCGGGCGCAAGGTCTCCTACCGTGAGCTCGGCCAGGCCGTGGACCGGCTGGCCTGGGCGCTGGGTAACCTCGGGGTGCGCAAGGGCGACCGGGTCGCGGTGATGCTGCCGAACTGCCCGCAGCAGGTCATCGTCTTCTTCGCGGTGCTGCGCAGGGGCGGGATCGTCGTGATGCACAACCCGCTCTACACCGTGCCGGAGCTACGGAACCAGCTGGCCGACTGCGGCGCGCGGATCGCCGTCACCTTCGACCGCGGCTACGCCAAGCTCATCGAGGCCCGCGAGGGCACCGCGGTCGAGCACGTCATCGTCACATCCCTGACCGACTACCTGCCGGCGCTGAAGCGCCGGGCGATAGGCCTGCCGCTCAGACGCGCCCGCGAGGCACGGGCGGAGCTGACCGCTCCGCTGCCCAAAGACGCGACCTTCCTGTCGTTGCGCGAGGTGCTGAAGAAATCGCAGGCCTGGCACTACCAGGTCCCGCTGGACCCGATCCGGGACATCGCGGTGCTCCAGTACACGGGCGGCACCACCGGAACACCCAAGGGCGCGATGCTCAGCCACCACAACCTGGTGGCCAACGCCTGCCAGACCGCGGTCTGGGATCCCGCGGCACAGCCGGGTCGTGAGGTCGGCATAGCGGTGCTCCCGTTCTTCCACGTGTTCGGGCTCACCATGTGCCTGACCACCTCGGTGCTGATGGGCGCCACCACCGTGCTGGTCCCGAAGTTCGACCTCGACCTGGTCTTCGACGCGATCCGCAAGTTCCGGCCTACCATCTTCCCGGGCGTGCCGACCATCTACCAGCAGATAGCGGCGTCACCGAAGGCCCGCCGCGCCGGTATGAACACGATCAGGGTCTGCATTTCCGGTGCCATGCAGCTGCGCAGGCAGACCATCGACGAGTTCCGCCAGCTCACCGGCGCGCACGTGGTTCAGGGGTACGGGATGACCGAGACCTCGCCGGTGACCATGGCCAATCCGCTCAACGGGAATGCCAGGCACGTGTCGATCGGACTGCCCGTGCCGGGAACGCAGGCCCGCATCGTCAGTGAGAACGACCCGACGGTCGTCATGCCGGTGGGCGAGGCCGGAGAGCTTGTCATCCGCGGCCCCCAGGTCTTCCGCGGCTACTGGAACCAGCCCGAGGAAACGGCCAGCGTGCTCGTGGACGGCTGGATGCGCACGGGGGATATCGCGCTGATGAGCCCGGACGGGTTCTTCACCCTGATCGACCGTAAGCGCGACGTGATCATCGTGGACGGCTTCAACGTCTACCCGTCCGAGGTGGAAGAGGTCCTGAACGCTCATCCCGCGGTGGCGGAGAGCACGGTGATAGGCGTGCCCGACCCCACCCACGGCGAACGCGTGCACGCCTACGCGGTGCTGCGGCCCGACCAGACGCCGGAGGCTGGTGAGCTGATCCGGTTCTGCGCTGAGCGGCTGACCGATTACAAGGTCCCCGACAGCGTCGAGATCCGTGCGGATCTGCCGCACAACCTGCTGGGCAAGGTCCTGCGCCGCCTGCTCAAGGCAGAGCACATCGCTGGGTGGGTGCCTAGGACCCCGGCAGCCGCCAGACCTGCCCCGGCAGAGCGGGAGCAAGCCCCGCAGACCGAGGAACCCGCCGCGCAGTCCGAGGAACCCGCCGCGCAGTCCGAGGTACCCGAGCCGAGAGCTGAGCAGCCGGCCGAAGCGGCCAGCGATCCGGTTCCGCGGGCGGATGAGCCGGCGCCGCAGGCCGATGCGAAAATCTCCGGGTGACCAGCGCCCGGCAGACGAGCATCCTTATGGCGGCCGCGACGGTACTCGCGTGTGCCGCGTGCACGTCAGCGACCAGCACGGCTGCGCAGAGCACAGCTTCCCCAGCCGCGGTGCCCGCCCCGGGTTCGCCGGCGTGCGCCGCCGGTAACTACGCGCGCAAGCACGTGCCGTGGACCGACTTCAGCAACGTTCCCGCGACGGTGAACCAGCCGTTCACGAGCTGGCCGGGGGGCGATGGTGAATACGGGCGGCTGCCGGCGGTGTCCTTCGTCATCCCGGACCTGTGCGACGACATGCACAACTGCCCGGTGACGACGGGCGACGCCTGGCTGCGCGCGCATCTGGACGGCTACGCCACGTGGGCCATGACGCATGACAGCCTGCTGATCATCACCTGGGACGAGGACGATGGCTCCGCGGCCAACCAGATCCCGACGGTCTTCGCCGGGCAGCGGGTGAAGCCGGGGCGCTACCCGGCGACGATCACGCACTACAGCGTGCTGCGCACGATCGAGGATGCGTTCGGCCTGCCGCACGATGGCGCGGCCGCGAGCGCGGCGCCGATCACCGGGATCTGGTCGGCCGGCTGACCCGCCGCCGTTGGTGTCTCACCATTTACTCCGAACGGCTGTGGTGACACCTCCCATCATCAGGCTCGGTCACGGCTGTCAGCCGCAGCCGATGCGCGCTGAGCTCAGCGCGACGTCATCGAACCAGAGCGTGTCGGTTTCGCTGGCGTAGCTTCGCCGACGCCAAAGACATATAGTCCCGGGACTAATTCGACTCCTCGCGGAAGCCGCCGAGAAAGCGCCGGAACAGCCCGCCCTCCCGCGTCAGCGGCGGGCCGGGCGGCGGAGCCTGCGGCAGTTCCCGTCCGACGGGCTCGCGGTAGTCGGCCCGCGCGATGGCATCAACCACCTGCGCCTCGTCGAATGAGTCAGACCCCGGGATCTCCGGGATAAAACCGACCAGATCACCGTCGAGCAGCACCTCGGCCGCCAGGGACGACGTGCCTTCGTTGCCCCAGACCGCCTCGCGACCGGCGCCCAGCACGATACGGACCCCGTAGACATCAATCCCGGTGGATTCCAGATGCGCGTCGACGCCGCGGTCCCGGAGAGCGTCGGCGACGCGCCGGGCACGGTTCTCGTCCATGCGTTCAACCTACCCGGATCCCAGCGCGCCGGGCGGACAGGGTGAATGTGCCGTTGTCCCCGCTATATGGGGTGCGATGGCACATTCACCCCCTGATCCAAGACCGGCGCGGAGCACTAGCTGAGCGGTTTCTCCCAGATCGACACGTGCTGGCGGCTCTCGCCAGTGAACGGCTCCCGTTCCCAGCCGCCCCATCGCTCGCGTAGGCGCAGCCCGGCGAGCTGCGCCATCAGGTCGAGCTCAGCGGGCCACACATACCGGAACGGGATCGTCGAGTACTCGGGGCGTCCCTCGGTGAAGTAGACATAGTGGCCGCACTTCGACTGGGTGGCCAGGTCGTAAGAGTAGAAGACCACGCGTTCCGGGCTCACATGCCAGGACAGGACGTCCTGCCCGGGCGGTAGCCTGCGCAGCTCAGGGACACCGACCTCGATGACGAAACACCCGCCGGGCTCCAGATGCGCCGCGACGTTGCGGAAGCAGGCCACCTGGGCCTCCTGCGTGGTCAGGTTGCTGATCGTGTTGAAGACCAGGTAGGCGAGCGCGAAGGTGCCGTCGACCTTGGCGGTCGCGAAGTCCCCGATCGTCACGCCGATCGCGTCGCCGCCTGACTTGGCGCGGAGCCGGGCCACCATGGGCCGGGACAGGTCAACGCCGTGCACCGGCACACCACGCCGCGCCAGCGGCAGGGCGATGCGTCCCGTGCCGACGCCCAGCTCCAGCGCGCGGCCTCGGCCGGCCAGCTTCGCCAGGACGTCCACGATCACGTTCACCACGCCGGGTTCGAAGATATCCATGTCGTCGTCATCGCTGGCCGCGACGCGTTCGCCGAAGTAGCCGTCGTCTTCCTCCATGCTGGACGGTACCTCGGACCCAGCCGCGACGCATGCGAATTTCCTGGCGGAACATCCGCCTGGCCCGGATCAGCCGGCGGAAGCCGGGCAGAGCGAGCGGTAATCCTTGCCGGAGATATAGGGCGTGACCAGGCTGCCTGCCGGGTGGGTGGCGCAGATGCGCGCCGCGACCTCGTCGGGGTCGGTGTCCCAGAACTGGGCCGTGGCATCGCTGGTGGTCCCGATCACCTGGCCGCCTGGGCCGAAGGCCACGCTGGTTACCCTCGACAGCCCGGTCAGGGTGGCGAGCTGGGCCGGATGACGGGGATCGCCCACGTCCCAGAGCTGGATCGTACGGTCATCGCCCGAGCTGGCGAGCATGCCGCCGCGGCCGAACGCGACGCTCACCACAGCCTGTGTGTGGCCGGTCAGGATGGCGAGCAGGACCGGGTGGGACGGGCCGGTGATGTCCCACAGCCGGACGGTGTCGTCGGCCGAGGCGCTGGCCAGCGTGTGCCCGTCCGGGCTGAACGCGATGGACTCGACCGCACCCAGATGGCCGCTGAGGCTGGAGAGCACCTGGCCGCCGGGCGCGCGGATGTCAGTGAGCTGGATGGTACCGTCGTCGCTGGCCGAGGCGAGGATCTTACCGTCAGGGCTGAACGCGACCGCGGTGATGGCCTCGAGCTGGTGGCTGATCAGCGGCTGCGGTTGTGCGGCGCCGGCGGCCCACACGTACACCTCGTCATTGCCGCTGCCTGCCGCCAGTATGCTCCTGCCGTCGGCACCCGGCGCGTATGCGAGGGCGTTGACAGGGGCAGGGGCATTGAGCGTGCCGATACGGCGCCGCTGGGCCACGCTCCAGAGCGTTATCTGATCGGTGCCCGCGGCGGCAGTGGCCAGGGTGCTGCCGCCCGGGGAGAGCGCCATCGCGAAGCCCCCGCCGGGAACGTCCGCGCCGTGCAGCGCTGACCCGGTGCGCCATGGCGGCCGCCACAGGCTGACTTCATGCGGAGTGCTCGCGGTGGCGATCAGGCCGGACGCTGTGCCGGCCGCGATGGTGACCAGACCGGTGGAGGTGTTCGGGGACACCGTCGGCCCGGCCAGGCTCCAGAAGCCCACGGTCGCGTCGGCATCGGCGCTGGCCAGGGTCTGGCCGTTCGGGCTGAACGCCACGCCGGACACCGCGTTCAGCGGCCCGCTCAGGGCGGCGTCCTGGGCGCCGGTGCGCACGTCCCACAACCGGACGGCGTCGTCATCCCCGCCGCTGGCAAGCTGGCTGCCGTCCGGGCTGAACGCCACGGCCCGCACCGTCGCGGTGCTGCTGAAGACGTCGCGGGAAGCCCCGCTGCGCGCGTCCCACACCCGCACGGTGCCGTCGTCACCGCCGGACGCCAGCATGGTTCCGTCCCGGCTGAACGCTACCGCGCGCACCGGCCCGCCGTTGCCACTAAACACCCGCGGGAGTGCGGAAGGCCTGGCGAGGTTCCAGATCCGGACGGCGCCGTCGGCGCAGGCGGCCGCGAGCATATGGCCGTCCGGGCTGAACGCCACCGAGTTGACCGGGCCGCCGCCGACCCGGAGCACGTCACTCGTCCAGGTGCGTGTCCGCCAGAGCGTGATCATGCCATCGTCACCGGTAGTAGCCAGCACCGTGCCGTCCGGGCTGAACGCCACCGAGTCGACCGCGGCGCTGTCCTGCGTCAGGGTGCGGATGCGCAGCCGGGTGTGCGTGTCCCACAGCGTCACGGTCCCGTCGCGTCCTGCGCCGGCCAGGAGCGCCGCCGCCGGATCGAAGGCTAGGTCGTAGAGGGCGGTGGCGACAGGCAGCGTGCCCTCCCGCATCGCGGTAGCGGTGTCCCAGAGGGTCACGCCGTTCGATTCCCCGGCCGCGGCCAGCACTGTGCCCGAGGGGTCGTAGGCCACCGCGTTCACCGCTCCAGGCCCGTCGTTCAGGTGCGAGGTGAAATAGTCCGCTTGTGCGCTGAGCAGGTTGCTGACCGTCTCCTGCTCAGGTTCGATGCGGTAGGCCTCCAGGCTGAGCAGCACCGACCGCTCGGGGTCACTGGGCCGCAGCGCACCGGAATCTGCCACCATCTGCCCGGCCGTGGCGATGGCCTGCTGGTGGCGGGCGGTCTGGCTGTCCGCCTCGGCGACGATGCCCAACACGCTCAGCGCCACCGCGACGCCGATCCCGGTTCCGGCCAGCAGCCTTTGCTTCAGTCTGGAGCGGAACTGCAGTCGTTCCGACGCGCGCAGGAACCTCTCGCCGAGATCGCCGAGCTCCCTGCGCCGGAACTCGCCCAGTTCTGCCTTCCGGATCCTGGTCAGCCCGGGGTTGAGCTGGCGCAGCGCGGCCTCGGCGTGCTCCTGGAACGCTTGCAGCTGCATGCCCTGGTACAGCTGCTCGCGGATGCCGGAGGTCCATTCGTGTGCGTGGTCGATGAGCCGCTGGCGCGCCTCGAGCCATTCCCGGTTGAACCGCAGCCAGTCTCTCAGCCGCGGCCAGTGCTGCAATAGCGCCTCGTGCACGATCTGCACGGTCTCCCGGTCGCCTGTCACAAGCCGTTCGGCCTCCAGCTGGGCGAGAATGCGTTCCGCGGCGGACCGGTCGGCCTGCGGGAACTCGGCCAGCAGTTCGTCCCTGCTGACCTGACGCCGGGCGTCCTCGGTGTCGGCGCGGACCGCCACCATGTGGAGCAGAAGCTGCTCGGCCAGCCGCCGCTCGTTCTCGCCCAGCGCGCAGTAAATCTTGTCGGCCTTGTTGGCCACCGCTTTGGTGATCCCGCCCGCATCGGTATAGCCGGCGATCGTGAGCCGGGGCTTGCCGTCGGAGTCCCGCCGCCGGTCCCAGGTCTCGCGGAGCGCGTGAGCGAGCAGCGGCAGCCGGCCGGGATCGTAGGTCAGCAGCCCGCCGGCTGGGTCGTCGTCGCCTAGCTGATCGCCGTCGCCTCCGGGTGATGGCTCGGCGCCGAGGTCGCCCAGCATGACCTCCACCAGGCCCTCTTCGACCTCCGCCCCCGCGTCCCGGGCAGGCCGCTCGATCGCCGATCGCAGCTCCGGGACGCTCATGGGGCCAACAACGACCGGGGCACGGAGCGCGGGTCCCAGTCCCGAGTGCGCCGTGCAGTGTCCGACGAACTCCGCCCGGAGCCCGATCACGACCAGGGCGGGCGGGTCGCCGCGGGGTTGGCCAGACATCGCGCACACGGCGTCGACGAACTGCTTACGCTCGTCCTCGTCCGCACACTGCGTGAAGATCTCCTCGAACTGATCGATCAGCACAATCAGTCGGCGCACAGGTGGATCACCTGCGCCATCGCGTCGCTGGGACGCGGGCTCGCTGATTGCTGCCCGTGTCCGGTCACGGCGTGGCTCCCACCCGGTGCGCGCGGCCTCGCGCGCGATGACGGGAGCCTGGAGCGGATCCGCGGCGAGCCGCTTGCGTACATCGCCGGCCCGCAGCCCGGCCAGCGTGGCCAGCGGGCTTGCCAGCTCCAGCAGCGGGTCCCTGCCCGGGGTGATGCGCAGCCGCGGCCAGGTCTCCGATCCCGGTTCGGCCAGGCTTCCGGCGTCGAGTTCGGGAATGAGGCCGGCGCTGAGCAGCGATGACTTGCCCGCACCAGACGCGCCGTACAGGATCAGCGGCGACGGGCGGTACAGCCGCCCGCGAAGCTGGCTGAGCAGCCTGCCGGTCAGCCGGCCGCGGCCGTGGAACCAGCACGCGTCGTCGGCGGTGAACGGGGCAAGGCCTGGATAGGGGTTGGCATCGTCTTCCCCCGGCCCGGCTGCGAACGGCGCGCCGAAGGCGGCCGTGACGCTCCTGCGCGCGTCACGGCGGCTCAGGAACAGCACCGTGAAGATTCGGTCAAGCTTCTCGCTGTCGTCCTGCTGCCGGACGCTGATCTGGTTGAGTTTCCGCTCGTGGGATTCGAGCGCTGTCAGCAAGTCCTCGTACAGCGAACGGAACTCGGCCGCGTGCTGCGCGCTGAGCTCCGTCACCGCCTCGCTGATGCGGGCGTAGAGCTCGGCATTATTGTCGCGGACGGCAGCGTCCAGCGCGGCGCCGATGCCATCGATCTTGCCGAGCAGCTGTGCGGCCTCGGCCATCACCTCGGCGGAGCGTGTCCCTTCGGCCCCGGCCACGTCCTCGAGCCGCGTCTGGAGAACCTGCCGCACGGTTTCCTCAGGCGCGGTGCTCTCGCGCTTTTCCCGCCTCAGCCTCGTGACCACGTCATCGATCACGTTCACCAGGTGTCCGGCGCCGATGGCGCCTAGCTGGCCGAGCGTCTGCTGGATGGCGATCGCGCCCCCGGCTCCTTCGAGCAGCGGAACCAGGATCGGAGTCAGCGCCGCGGCGGTCAGCGACATCAGGACGGCTTGCGGAGTCAGCGGCGCGAGCCCGTCGCGAGCACGCTTTATCCAGCCCTGGATCCCGGCACGGGCTCGCGAGACCAGGCTCTCCGAGAGGTCCTGCGCGGCGAGGTTCTCGTCGTCCGGCACCATCGTTCACCTGGAGCGTGAGGTCGCGCACGGCAGGGAGCCGGCTACCCGCTGGTCGATCGCGCGGGCCGCGCTGATCAGCGCGAGGCACGGATCCATGCCCGGATGAACCAGGGCCATATGCACATAGCGGTGGATCAGGTCGCTGATGTGACTGTAGTCCGTGCTGGCCGAAGGGCGGCTCACCAGCCTCGTGTGCGCCGCGGCTTGCAGCACGGGGCTCACCTGGATCACCGCTGGGTCATCGCGGACGCGCGCGTTGGCGGGGATGATCCCGTACTGGGTGGCGAGGATCCGCTGTGCCTGCGGCCCGGTCATCCAGCTGACGAAGGTGAGTGCCGCCCGCAGGTTGCGCGTGTGCGGGTTGATGAAAAGGTCCCAGCCGCCGATGGCGGACCAGCCAGGAGCGGCCTGCCCGGCGAAGGCCGGCATGGGCAGCACCCCCACATCGTCTGCCGCGATGTGAGCGTCAGGACTGGTGGCGGTCTCATACGCCACACTCCAGCCGCGCTGGAACGCAGCCTGCCCGGTATCGAAGTAGTTGTTGGTATTCGGCTCCTCGAACGAGGTCACCTGGGGCGGGGTGACACCGCTGCCGATCAGCCTCCGCATCAGCAGGAGTGCCTTGAGCGCCTGTGGTGAGTCCAGTTCGGCAGCGGTCTGCTCGGCCGTGGCAGGCTGGGTGCCGAGCCCTCCGTAGGCGTCGGCCAGCATCTCGGTCCAGACGGCGGTCAGGCCCTCGAAATCGTCGCCCTGCCATGCGAACTGATAGACCATATGCCGCGCTTTCAGCACGGCGGCGTCATGTTCCAGTTGCTCCCACGTGACGGGCGGCCGCAGTCTCGCTCGGGCCAGCAGGTCCTTGCGGTAGTAGAGAAAGCCTTCATCGACGAAGAACGGCACGGCGTAGATGTGGCCGTTGTATTTCGCGGCTGTGACCAGCGGATACTGTCCGGGCTGCCCGGCGGTGCCGAAGCGTGACCAGAACGAAGCGGGCAGGTAGCGGTCGAGCGGGAGCGCATATCCGTCGTGGCCGAACTGATACGGCCATATCGTGTCACCCAGGTAGACGTCCCCTGTTGTGACCGAGCCTCCCGACAGGTCACCGGTCAGTGCCGCCCGGGCAGAGTCGGTGCTGTCGGGCAGCGTGCTCAGCTCGACCCTGATGGACGGGTACGCCCGCTCGAACGCGTCGATCAGCGGCTGCCGGGGGCTGTTGGACGTCTCCGTGATCGTGTTGGCCAGCCACACGATGGTGCCAGAGTCAGGGACGGCCCCCGGACCTGACCGGACCCCTTGACAGCCCGTTAAGGTAACGCCGACCACCAGCGCAAGTGTCGGCGGCCAGATGATGCGAACGGTTAGCGACCACCGCATGACGCCGAGTATAGCTGGTCGACCGAACGGTGGATGGCCGTGCCGATGACCGGCCGGCTCGCGGGCTCGTCTGACGCGCCCGCGGGTTGTGGCCGAGCAGGCGATCCGGCGGCGGGGGAGTTCCGGCGATGCTCTGACTATGGCAATCATCGAAGTCACCGAGCTCACCAAGCGGTACGGCGGACACGCGGTCGTGGACCGAATCTCGTTCGAAGTCGAGCAGGGCGAGATCTTCGGTGTGCTCGGGCCGAACGGCGCGGGCAAGACCACCGCGGTGGAATGCGTCGAAGGGCTGCGGCGGTGCTCTGCGAGACAGGGGGACGGGGGACAGGTCCGCGTGCTCGGACTGAACCCGTGGACCCAGGGTCACCGGCTCCATCAGCGGATCGGGGTGCAGTTGCAGGACACCCAGCTCCCGGATCGGCTGCGGGTCGGCGAGGCGGTGGACATGTACGCCTCGTTCTACCCGCACCCGGCGGACTGGCGGGAGGTGCTCGACCGGTGGGGGCTGGCCAGCAAGGTCAACGTGCCGTTCGCCAAGCTGTCAGGCGGGCAGAAGCAGCGGCTGTTCATCGCGCTGGCGCTGGTCGGGAATCCCGAGGTGGTATTCCTCGACGAGCTGACCGCGGGCCTGGACCCGGGCGCCCGCCGGGCGACCTGGGATCTCATCAAGCAAGTGCGGGCCGGCGGTGTCACCGTCGTGCTGGTCAGCCACTTCATGGACGAGGTGGAGGAACTGTGCGACCGTGTCGCGATCCTTGAACAGGGGCGGATCGCGGCGCTGGACACTCCGGCCGGGCTGGTGGACCGGGTGGGCGGTGAATACCGGATGCGGTTCCGGCCGACGGCGCCGCTGGACGAGCTCGACCTGCGGACGCTAACCGGCGTCACCGGCGTCACCCGCAAGGGCCCGCAGGTGATCGTCACTGGTACCGGGGACTTCGCCAGCGCGGTGACCACCGAGCTGGCCCGCCGTCAGATCGTGGTCGCCGACCTGCGGATCGAGGGACGCAGCCTGGACAACGCATACGTGACCCTGACCGGGCGCGGAATGGAGGTTTGCGGAAGATGAACGGATTCGCCAAGCTCACGCTGGTCGAGACCAGGCTGTTCCTGCGCGAGAAGGTCGCGCTGCTGGGGGTGTTCGCGGTCCCGATCGGCCTGGTCGTGGGGTTCGGGCTGATCCCCGGGTTCGGTAAGGCGCAGAAGAGCTTGTCCGGTCAGATCGGCACCGAGTTCATCGGTGCGCTGGGAATCTCGATAGTCCTGATCAGCCTCGGCCTGCAAGGCATCCCGATGGTGGTGGCCCAGTACCGTGAGCGCGGCATCCTGCGGCGCCTCGGAGTCACCCCGGTAAGGCCGCTGACCCTGCTGGTGGCGAAGCTCGCGGTGTACGCCGCGGCCGCGGCGGTGTCGGCGGCCATCATCATCTCGGTGGCACGGCTCGCCTATCACGTGCCCGTGCCGGTTAAGGCGGCCTGGTTCGTCGCCTCGTTCGTGCTCGGCATGACCGCGCTGTTCTCGCTCGGCATGCTGGTGTCGGCGGTGATGCCGACCGCCAGGAGCGCGATGGGGGTGGCCATGGCGCTGTTCTTCCCGAACATGTTCCTGGCCGGGATCTACTTCCCGACCGAGAACATGTCTCCCGGTATGCGCCAGGCCGGTAACTTCACCCCGCTCGGATCGGCCTTCCACGCGATCCGCGACAGCTGGATGGGAATAGATCCGCGCCTTGAATACCTGGGGATAATGGCAGCGTGGACGCTGGCGGCGACGATACTGGCGGCGCGGTTCTTCAGGTGGGACAGGGCCTAGGAACAGGCACGGGAAAGGAACCGGCGGCGATGGCGGGCACTCCGCGCTCCGGCTACCGGGAGCTGGACCGGCGCTTCGCGGTACTGGACGGGCGATTCCGGGAGTTGCGTACGGTGCCCTACCTGATGCTGGGCATCTCCCTCCTGCTGTATGCCCTGTCGCAACGCCCAGCGGCCGGCGCGTTCGAGACAACCGCCGGCATCGCCGGGCTGGCCGCGGCGTGGAACGCCTGGATGCTCACCCAGCATCCCGATCCGGTGCGGCGGCCGTGGACGGCCCGGGTCTACATCGCCGGCCTGATCGCGTTCGCCGTGATACTCGCCCTGCGGAGTCCGTGGTTCGGGTTCTTCACCTACATGTGCTTCCCGGGCGCGGCCAGGTACCTGGCGGGAGCGTGGCGGTGGGCGGGGCTGGTGGCGGCGTCGGTAGCCTTCAGCATCTCGCAGGTCGGAGGGTTCTACCCGTTCACCATCAGCCGGGCCGGCTACCTGGCGCTCACGGTGTGCCTGGACGTGGCGATCACCGGGACGCTGTCGGTGCGGATGGAGCAGAAGCTGTCGCGGGCGAGGATGAGCGCCGAGCTGACCGAGGCGAACCGGCGCCGGGAAGAGATACTCGCCGAGAACGCGGGCCTCCAGGCGCAGTTGCTCACCCAGGCCCGCGAGGCGGGAGTGCTCGAGGAGCGGCAGCGGATGGCACGGGAGATCCATGACACGCTCGCCCAGGGGCTGACCGGGATCATCACCCAGCTCGAGGCGGCGCAGCGGACCGGCCAGGAGGGCGAACGCGAACGGCGGATCGGCAACGCCAAGCAACTGGCCAGGGACAGCCTCGCCGAGGCCCGCCGCAGCGTCCAGGCGCTGAGACCCCAGGCCCTGGAGGGAGCACGATTGCCGGACGCGCTGACCGCCGAAACCGCCCGCTGGTCCGCGACCACCGGGATCAAAGCCGAGGTCACCACGACCGGCGACGCCAGGCCATTGCATCCCGAGGTCGAGGTGACGCTGCTGCGGGTGGCCCAGGAGGCACTGGCCAACGTGGCCAAGCACGCCGGTGCCTCGCATGCCGGGGTGACCCTGTCATACATGGAGGACGTGGTGACCCTGGACGTACGAGACGACGGCTCCGGCTTCCGGCAGAACGGAACCCCCTTGCCAGGCGGAGGTTTCGGGCTGACCACGATGCGGCAGCGCGTAACGCGGCTGGCCGGGCATCTGGAGATCGAGTCCGAACCCGGCGGCGGTACGGCGATTTCGGCCAGCGTGCCGCTGGGGGCCGAAGACACTGCTCCGCTGCAGGGCAGCCAGTGATCCGCATAATGATCGCCGACGACCATCCGGTGGTGCGCGACGGCCTGCGTGGCATCTTCGAGGCGGACGAGGAATTCGAGGTGGTCGGCGACGCCGCCAACGGCCGGGAGGCCGTGGACCGCGCCGCCGTGCTCCAGCCCGACGTCGTGCTGATGGATCTGCGGATGCCGGAGATGGACGGAGTGACGGCGATCCGCCGGCTGGCCGAACGCGGGATCAGGGCGCGGGTCCTCGTGCTCACCACGTTCGACACCGACACCGACGTGGTGCCTGCCATCGAGGCTGGGGCGACCGGTTACCTGCTCAAGGACTCGGCGCCCGAGGAACTGCTCCGCGGCGCGCGGGCCGCGGCGCGCGGCGAGGCCGTCCTGTCGCCATCCGTGGCCACCCGGCTGATCGGCCAGGTCCGGGCCCCGGCCCAGGAACCGCTCAGCCAGCGTGAGCTGGACGTGCTCGGCCTGATCGCGCGGGGCGCGTCCAACCGTGAAGCGGCCGGCCGTCTGTTTATCAGCGAAGCCACGGTCAAGACCCACGTCCTGCATATCTTCGCCAAGCTCGGCGTCAACGACCGCGCCGCCGCGGTAGCGGCCGGCTTCGAGCGCGGCCTGCTGCCGCGGCCATAGGCCTGCCGCGGCTGCGGACTTATGATAACAGCAAGAAGCGTGGTCGCAGTCGCAGCACAACGCTGATAACAGCAAGAGGCGCGAGCGCTCAGCGGAAGCACCGACGTCGTTCCGGATAATCGGGCTTTATAGCGGCACAGCAGGAAGCCCGCGTCTTCCAGGGTGTGGACCAGGGTGAGGGGCAGCGCTTCGGGCATCGGCGCTCCGGCCAGTATGCGGGGGGCACCGGGGCCGGCCAGCAGCGGGGCGATGGTCAGGCACAGCTCGCCGAGCAGGCCGGCGTCGACCAGCTGGGACAGCAGGCCCGGGCCGCCTTCGGTCAGGATGTGCTGGTGGCCCCGGTCGTACAGCGCCGCGACCACCGCCTTCGGGTCGACGGCCACCTCCCCGGCGATGACCACGTCGGCGTGCCTGCCCACCGCGGCCCGCACATCCTCGGGGGCCCGCGAGGTGGTGATGACGATCGTGCGGGCCATCGGGGGAGCATCGACGATCAGCGGACTCGTCGGGTCCAGGTCCAGGCGGGCGGTGACGACCGCTACTGGCGGTGTCGCTGACCTGCCTTCGCGCAGGTGCCGCCACGATTCGCTGGGGCGGGCCGGGCCGTAGTGCTCGACGCGCGCGGTGTTCGCGCCCACCAGGATCACGTCGGCGAGCGCCCGGTTCAGCATGAACACGCGCCGATCGGCGGCGCAGGACAGGCCGGCCGAGGCCCCGGCCAGCGTCGCCGCGCCATCCGCGCTGGCCACCATGTTCGCGCGCACCACGCGGCCATCGGGAAACGCGTACAAACCGGCCAGCTCGGCGTCGCTCAGCTCGCTGTATCTCACGCTCGCTACCCGGGTAGCCGCATGTTCACGAAGTCCATCGACTGCAGCACGGTGATCGCTCGCGCGGCCACCTTCAGCTCGCCGCCCGGCAGCCAGGTGTCGCCGGCGTTCTCCGTGCTGCTGGAGTCGATCACGACTTCCCAGGCGGCCGCGAAGTTCGCGTCGGGCAGCGTGAACGTGATGGGCTCGCTGTGCGCGTTGAACAGCAGCAGGAACCTATCGTCGGAGATCCGCTCGCCGCGCGGGTCCGGTTCGGAGATGGCCTCGCCGTTCAGGAAGACGGCCAGCGACTTGGCATAGCCGGCCGCCCAGTCGGACTGGGTCATCTCTTCGCCGCCCGGGGTCAGCCACATGATGTCACCGGCCTCGCCCGGCCCGGACACCGGGTTACCCCGGAAGAACCTGCGACGGCGGAACACCGGATGCTCGCGGCGCAGGGCCGACAGCATCCGGGTGAACTGGAGCAGGTCCCGCTCGGTATCGGCCAGTCCCCAGTCCACCCAGGAAATATCGTTGTCCTGGCAGTACGCGTTGTTGTTGCCGCGCTGGGTCCGGCCCATCTCGTCGCCGGCCGTCAGCATGGGCACGCCCTGGGACAGAAACAGGGTGACCAGGAAGTTGCGCGCCTGCCGGCCGCGTAGCTCCATGATGGCCGGATCGCTGGTCGGTCCCTCGGCCCCGCAGTTCCACGACCGGTTGTCGTTGTTGCCGTCCCGGTTGCCCTCGCCGTTGGCTTCGTTGTGCTTGTGGTTGTAGCTGACCAGATCGGTCAGCGTGAAGCCGTCGTGGCAGGTGACGAAGTTGACGCTGGCCACCGGGCGGCGGCCGCTGGTGGCGTACAGGTCACTGGAACCCGTCAGCCGCGACGCGAACTCCGGCATCGTGGCGGGCCGCCCGATCATGAAATCCCGTACCGTGTCGCGGTATTTGCCGTTCCATTCGGTCCACAACGGCGGGAAGTTGCCGACCTGGTATCCGCCCTCGCCCACGTCCCATGGTTCGGCGATGAGTTTCACCTGCGATACGACGGGGTCCTGGTGGACCAGGTCGAAGAACGTGGACAGCCGGTCGACGTCATGCAGCTCACGGGCCAGCGCGGCGGCCAGGTCGAACCGGAACCCGTCGACATGCATCTCCAGGACCCAGTACCGCAGCGAGTCCATCACGAGCTGAAGGGCGTGCGGATTCCTGGCGTTCAGGCTGTTCCCGCAGCCGGTGTAGTCCAGGTACCGCCACGGCTCGGCGTCGGAGACCCGGTAATACGAGCAGTTGTCGATGCCGCGGAAGGACAGCGTCGGGCCCATGTGGTCACCCTCGGCGGTGTGGTTGTAGACCACGTCGAGTATGACCTCGATGCCCGCCTCGTGCAGCGCCTTCACCATCGCCTTGAACTCGCCGACCTGCTCGCCGTGCTGGCCCATGCTGGCATAGCGGTTGTGGGGAGCGAGGAAGCCGATGGTGTTATAGCCCCAGTAGTTCGTCAGGCCGCGCGAGGCAAGGGCCTGCTCGGTGATGAACTGGTGCACCGGCATCAGCTCGATCGCGGTGACGCCCAGGCGCTGAAGGTGCTCGATGACCGATGGATGGGCGAGGGCGGCGTACGTGCCGCGCTGCGGCTCGGGGACGTCGGGATGCCGCAGCGTCAGGCCGCGGACATGCGCTTCGTAGATGACGGTCTCGTGGTAAGGAGTGCGCGGGGCCCGGTCGTCGCTCCAGTCGAAGAACGGGTTGATCACCACGTTCTTCGGCATCCAGGGCGCGCTGTTGGCCGTGTTCCGGCTGCGCGGATCGGAGAAGTGGTAATCGAACAGCGACGCGTCCCAGAGCACGTCGCCCTGCAACGCTTTGCCATACGGGTCGAGGAGAAGCTTTTCCGGTGCGCACCGCAGGCCGCGGCGCGGATCGTAAGGACCATGCACCCGGTAGCCGTAGCGCTGGCCAGGTCCGATACCAGGCAGATAGGCGTGCCAGACAAACCCGTCTACCTCGGTGAGCTCGATGTGCTGCTCGGTGTCGGCATCCGCGCCCTCGCCGAACAGGCACAGCTCGACGCGCTCGGCGACCTCGGAGAACAGGGCGAAGTTCGTGCCCCAGCCGTCCCACGTCGCACCGAGCGGGTAGGGAGTTCCCGGCCAGGTGTGCATTCGGTAAGGGTATGCCAGCATGGCCGGCCGG
Organism: Streptosporangiaceae bacterium; assembly: GCA_019245115.1. GTDB lineage: Bacteria > Actinomycetota > Actinomycetes > Streptosporangiales > Streptosporangiaceae > JAFARZ01. The sequence goes on from JAFARZ010000287.1 coordinate 22,889, forward strand.
CGCTGGGGCGTCGCACCACCAGTCCGTTACGCGGCCCTCCGGCGGCGGGCGCTGGCCACGGCCTGGCGCTCCAGCACGATGTCCGCCAGCTCGGGCGCCGCGCCGAGCGCGCCGGACACGGCGGCCGCTCCCGCAGTCAGCGAGTCGTGGCGGATGCGGTCCGCGAAAAGGCCCGGAGCCAGCAGGTACGTGGCGACTACCACCCGGCGGACTGCCCAGCGGGATGCCCTGGGGGTTCCGCTTCGCAGCAGCGTCGCCACCGCCTCGGCGGGGGTTGGGGCGGCGGCGGAGGCGAACGCGGGGAGGACGGTGTGCCAGCCGCCGTCCGCATGCCACTGGGCAGCCAGCCGGGCCACCGTGGCGTTCGCGTCCGGGTCCGAGGATCCCGCCGCGGCCAGCACGACCGCGGTGCCCGCGCGATCCGCCATCGCCGCGGTCCCGCCTTCTGCTTCGGCGAGGCGGCGCTCGAGCGCGCGCGGCAGCAGGGGATGCGGCCCGAGCGTGGCGCCGTAGGTCACGTCCAGCGCGGACCGCGCCAGGATCCGCGGGATGTCGGTCTTGCTGTGGTACGCCGCGGTCAGCAGGAGGGGCAGCACGCAGACCCGCTGGTCGTCGCCGATCGTGCCGAGCACCTGCGGCAGCGAAGGGACGCTATGCCCGAGGTAAGCGGTCCGCACGTCCAGCCCGGGCCCGGCGTCCGCGGCGTGCGCGCCGGCTCCGGCGCGTGACCGGACCAGCGACATCAGCGCCTCGATGGTCGCGGCCGCGCGCGGGTCCTCGCTGCCGTGCGCCACCGCGACCAGAACCTCCCCGGCGGGGGACGGCGCCTCCTCAGGCATGAATGCCGCATTCGGTCTTGCCGGTCCCGGCCCAGCGCCCGCTGCGCGGGTCCGCGCCCGGCTCGACCCGCAGGGTGCAGGTGGCGCATCCGATGGACGGGTATCCGTCGTAGACCAGCGGGTTCACCAGCACGCTGTTCTCAGCGATGAAGTCATCGACCTCCTTGGAGGTCCAGCCGGCGATCGGGTTGACCTTGACCATTTCCCGCCGGTCGTCCCACTCCACGACGCGGGACTCCCGCCGCGAATTGGTCTCGTCCCGGCGCACCCCGGTGATCCACGCGTCATAGTTCTTCAGCGCCCGTTCGAGCGGTTCCACCTTACGCAGGTAGCAGCACAGGTCGGGGTTGCGTCCATACAGCCGGGGCCCGAGTTCGGCGTCCTGTTCGGCTACGGTGCGTGATGGCGTGATGTTCAGCATCCGCACCGGGTACACCACGTCGACCGCGTCCCTGGTTCCGATGGTCTCCGCGAAGTGGTAGCCGGTGTCGAGGAACACCACGTCAATGCCGGGCTTGATCGCCGAGGCCAGGTGGATGATCACGGCGTCGGTCATCGACGAGGTCACGCATATCCGGTCACCGAACGTGTCCGTCGCCCAGCGGATGACCTCTTCGGCTGGCGCGTCCGCCAGATCGGCCGCTGCCCGCTCGACGAGGGTTCGCATCTGCTCGGCATCCTCCGTGCGCGGTTGGGCACCCAGGTCCAGGGCGACGGTCACAGCGTTACTCCTATTCCGGCAAAGCGTAGCTGGAAACTCCTGGTACAGCTGCGGCAATGCCATTCGCCATCCTTGGAGCCGGCCGGCTCAAGGTCTTCCTCGCCGCAGTAAGGGCAGTAGAACGGCACAGCCCGCGAGCTCATTTCAGGTCTCCTTCGTTGGCGCGGGCGGCCCAGGCCGCGAACGTCTCATCGGGCTGGCGGCCCGCGGCGAACCGGCGCAGCACCCGCTCCAGGTAGTCCGGCAGCTCGGCCGCGGTGGTCTTCAGGCCACGGACCTTCCGCCCGAACCCGGAGCCGCTCGCGTCCCCGCCGCTGAGCGTGCCGCCCAGGTGGATCTGGAAGCCTTCGACCTGCGCGCCGGTGGCCGGATCGGTGACGAGCGACCCCTTGAGCCCGATGTCGCCGGTCTGGATGCGGGCGCAGGAGTTCGGGCAGCCGTTCACGTTGATCGTCACCGGCGTCTGGAAGTCAGGCAGCCGGCGTTCGAGCTCGGCGATCGCCTCGGCGGCCCGCTGCTTGGTCTCCACGATGGCCAGCTTGCAGAACTCGATGCCGGTGCAGGCCATGGTGTGCCGCCGGAACACGCTCGGCCGGGCCGGAAGCCCCGCCGCGTCCAGCTCGGCGACCAGGTCGTCCACATCGGCCTGCCCGACGTCCAGGATGACCATCTTCTGCTCGGTGGTGGTGCTGACCCGGCCGCTGCCGTACCGCTCCGCGAGCTCCGCGATGGTCTGCAGCGCGTCGGCGTTCAGACGGCCCACCGTGGGCGCGAAGCCGACATAGAACCGCCCGTCGCGCTGCTGGTGCACGCCCACGTGGTCGCGGACCCCGTCGCGCGGCGGCGGGGGCGGCGGCCCGTCCGGAAGCGCGTACCCGAGGTACTCCTTTTCCAGCACTTCGCGGAACTTCTCCGCCCCCCAGTCGGCGACCAGGAACTTGATCCGGGCCCGGTGCCGCAGCCGGCGGTACCCGTAGTCACGGAAGAGGGAGGTGACTCCCGCCCACACCTCCGGAACCTGCCCGGGCCGGACGAAGGCACCGAGCCGCTGGCCGATCATCGGGTTGGTGGACAGCCCCCCGCCGACCCACAGGTCGTAACCTGGTTCCCCGTCATTCACGACTCCGACGAACGCCACGTCGTTGATCTCGTGGATGGCGCACTGCGCCGAGCAGCCGCTGATGCTGGTCTTGTATTTCCGCGGCAGGTTGGAGAACGCCGGATCGCCGATGTGCTCCGCGCGGATAACTTCGATCTCCGGCGAGGCGTCGATCACCTCGTCGGCGTCGACCCCCGCCAGCGGGCAGCCGAGGATCACCCGCGGGGTGTCGCCACAGGCCTCGGTCGTGGACAGGCCGACCGCGTCGAGGGCATCCCAGATGGCCGGGACGTTCTCGATCTCGATCCAGTGCAGCTGGATGTTCTGCCGGTCGGTGACATCGGCCGTGCCGCGCGCGTACCGGCGGGAGATGTCGGCGATGGTCCGCACCTGGGCGTTGGAAAGCTGCCCGCCATCGATGCGGATCCGCATCATGAAATAGCGGTCGTCGAGTTCCTCCGGCTCGAGCACCGCGGTCTTGCCGCCGTCGATGCCCGGCCGGCGCTGCGTGTACAGCCCGTACCAGCGGAACCGGCCGCGGAGGTCCGCGGGGTCGATGGAATCGAACCCGTATCTGGAGTAGATGTCGATAATGCGCTGACGGACGTTCAGGCCGTCGTCGTTCTTCTTACTTTCTTCGTTCTTGTTCAGTGGCTCGTGATATCCGAGCGCCCACTGTCCTTCGCCGCGCTTTCGTCGAGTGGCAGTTGCGATTGGCATCCGCGGATCCTCCGGGGTTCGGCGGGTGCACGTACGCAAGGGCGGTCAGGCCCGGCTAGGGCGGCACACAAAAAAGCGCCGGCCTCGCACGCGCACCCGAAAGGGCAGACGGTTAGCGAGCGGCGCGACACATGGCGCTGCGGACGCGCAGGAAGTCGACGTGCCTACGCACGACGAGCAGGGGGTCCGCAACGGGCATAACAATAGGATCACACGCTGTCCACCGCGCTGTCCAGGCAGCGTCCGCTATGTGGACGCGGCGGTCAGTTCGCGGAGTCATGCATTGGCGAACCCTGGAACCAGCGCGGGTATTCCCGCTGCGGCGGGAGAACTTTCCGGGTCTCATTTCCGGGTTTTCCGATAGGTTTTATTTTACCCTTGCCTGATCCAGCTCAGCACCGGTTCCGTACCCGTTCCCTTATCGGAGGTGACCGGCGGCTGATGCTGGCAGTCACACCAGGTGCCGCCCGGGCAGTCCTCATGGTGCCGCTTGCGGCACGCGTGGCAGATCATCTGTATATTCTGAGGGTTTTTCCGTACCGGGGGTACATCGGTGGCATGCTGCCGTTCGCTGATCGCCGTACCGCTGGCCGACTGCTCGCCGAAGAGCTTAAAGGCCTTTCCAACGAACGTACGGTGGTGCTTGGCCTGCCACGTGGCGGCGTAGCCGTGGCCCGTGAGGTCACGAGGGTGCTCGATGTCCCGCTGGACGTCATCGTCACCAGGAAGATCGGCTACCCGGTCCAGCCCGAACTGGGGGTGGGCGCCATCGCGGAGGGCGGCGCGGGCCCGGTGTTCGACGACGGGCTGCTCAAGCGGCTCGGCTTGACGCCCGAGGACCTCGCCGACGTGGTGGCGGCCGAGGAAGCCGAACTGGCCAGGCGGGTCCGGGTGTACCGCGGCGACCGCCCGCCGCCCGATGTCACCGGGCGCGGCGTGATCGTGGTGGACGATGGCCTGGCGACCGGGGTGACCGCCCGCGCCGCCCTTCGTTCGCTGCGTGCCGCCGGAGCGGGATCTGTTGTTCTCGCTGTTCCGGTGGCGCCGCCATCCGCGGCGCAGGCCATGCGGGACGAGGCGGATCAGGTCGTGTTCCTGGTCACGCCGCCGCTGTTCTCCTCCGTGGGGGAGTGGTACACCTCGTTCGGCCAGCTCAGCGACGCCGACGTCCTGGCTCTGCTTACGCCCGAACGGTTATTTCCTCCGCGCCGCTCGCATTCCCTCCGCGCCAAGGCTTCGCTGCGCTCAGCCGGCTTGGGGCCGCGGCGGGAATTGCCGCCCCTGCGGGACGGCAACCGCCGCGGCAGCTCGCTCACGCTCGCTGTGTTCCCTCCGCGCCAACGCCTCGCTCGCTGTGCTCGGCCGCCGCGGCGCTCGCTTACGCTCGCTCAGGCGGCGTTCGCGCGGCGCATGCGCCGACGGCGCTCGGCTGAGCGCTCCTCCTCGTTCAGGCCGCCCCACACGCCGTACTTCTCAGGCCGGGAGATGGCGTAGTTCAGGCACTCCAGCCGCACCGGGCAGGACTGGCAGATCGCCTTGGCCTTCCGCTCCCTGATCTCCCGCTCCGGCTGACGCTCCCCGTCGGGGCCGAAGAACAGCAGCAGGTCCTCTCCACGGCACGCCGCAGCATCTTGCCACCCCCAGTGAGGGCGGGGAAGCACAGCCGACTGCCGACGTACCTGGGACATAGATCAATCACCTCAACCAAGCTGGTCAATTCGTGCGTTACAGTAGCTATATAGGACGGAGTTCAGACAGGCGGGGCTAGCTTGACCGTGTCCGGAAAGCTCCATTGCAAGATGTAACGCGTGTAGATCGCGTTGTGTTCCCGCTCAGGATCGTGTTCCCGCACGTGGCCATCGCGACCGCGGAGGAGAGCGGTCACTGTACCAGACGGCTGGCGCCAGCGTTTCGGTTCACCCGTCCTGTTCACCGTAGCGCCGGCCGCTGCATTGCCCGCGGACTATGATGCCACCAGGTGCCAGCGTCGCGCAGGCGGGGTGGCGAATTCGCCGCGCTATTTCTTACAGCCGTGTCATCTTGGCGAAATCCATAGGGCAAAGCTCGTGACGAACTGGACAAAGCCCAGAGAGCACGCCACCATGAACAGCATGTCAGCTTCGGACGCGGCTCCTCTGCCCCGGCTCGGCGAAGTGTTCTTCGACGTCCGCGGCAGCTCGAGAAGTATGCGCCTGAGCTGGTATTCCGATACCGGCATCGCGGTGTTCAGCATCTGGCAGGGCGGTACCTGCACCGGTACGTTCCGGCTTCCCATAGAGGAGCTGCCGCGCCTGATCGGCGCCCTCCAGCGTGGTCCGGCCGATGGGCCGGACCTCCGCGGCCAGGGTGACTTCCGTGGCGCCCAGGGCGGTTTCCGCGGGGCCGCCGATCCGCGCGCCGTGCCGGGCACCGGTGACGTGTACGCGCTGGGAGCCGGCGGCACGTCCCGGCAGATGTCCGGGGCGCCGACCGATCCGCGGCTGCGCGTTCTGCCAGGTTACGGAAACCCCGGAACCGGACCTTATGAGGGCGACTTCACCGGACCGGTGACGGGTGACTTCCGCGCACTGCGTCCCGATGAGCCCGCTGGCATGGTTCCCGCTCCTACCTCCGCCCCGGCGAGGCCGGCGCGGGCCGCCCAGCTGGCGCTGCCCGCCCCCACCCAGGTCAGCCCGGCTGGCTACGGGGATTATTACGCGGCCCAGGGCGACTACAGCGGCCAGGGTGATTACGGGACCCAGGGCGGCTACCCGGCGCAAGGAGACTACGGCGCCCAGGCGGGTTATCAGGGCCCCGGTTACCAGGGGCAGGGTGATTACGGCGCCCAGGCCGGTTACGCCGATCAGTACCAGGGCCAGGCGCAGTACCCCGGTCGCTTCGATTACCCGGCCCAGGACCAGTACGGCGCGCCGAATGAGTATCCGGGCCAGTTCGACTATCCCGAACCGGCTCAGGGCGAGTATGGCGCCCAGGCCGGTTACCAGGAGCAGAGCCAGTACACCGGGCTCGGCGGGTACGCCCAGGGTTCCTACGCCAGCCAGGGTTCTTACGCGGAGGCCGGCGAGTACCAGAACCCGGGCGCGTACGCGAGCCAGGACCAGTACAACGGCCAGGCCGGCTACAACGGCCAGGCCGGCTACAACGGCCAGGCCGGGTATAACGGCCAGGCCGGGTATAGCGGCCAGGCTGGCTACAACGGTCAGGCCGGGTATAACGGTCAGGCCGGCTACAACGGCCAGGCCAGTTATGAGGAGCAGGCCGGCTTCAACGGCCAGGATCGGTACCCGGGCCAGGGTGACTATCAGGCCCAGGCCGATTACCAGGGCCGGCCGGAATATCCAGGCCAGACCGACTACCCGGCGCAGGCCGGTTACCCCAGCCCGGACCAGTACGCGGGTCAGGCCCAGTACCCCAGTCAAGGCGAGTACCCCAGTCAGGGCGAGTACGCGGGTCAGGCAGAGTACGCTGGCCAGGCTCAGTATCCGGGCCAGTACCAGGAGCAGCCGGAATATCCGCCCCGCGGGCAGGGCCAGTACGCGGACCAGGCTGGATACCCCGCCCAGGGCGAGTACCCGCGGCAGGCAGAATACGGCAGGTCAGGCGAATACCAGACGCAGCCCGACCACCGTGAACAAGGCCAGTACGAGCAGGGTCAGTACGAACAAGGGCAGTACGAGCAGGGCCAGTACGAGCAGGGCCAGTACGAGCAGCAGCAGGCCTACTCCGGCTATGGCTATGACCAGCAGGGGTATGGCACGCAGGGCTATCCCGAGGACCGGTACGCCAACCGCGCGTACCCTGACCGTCCGGACCCAGCCCCCCGGACCTCGCGGGACCGGGAAGCCCCCGCCGCCGAGCAGAACCGCGGCCCGTCGACGGGACCGGTGCCCTATCAGCAGCAGTCCGGTTACACCCAAGGGTACGAAGGCCAGGGGTACCAGGGCTACGACCGCGATGGCTACCAGGCCCAGCCCCCGGCCCAGGCGTACGACGACCGGGGATATCCGGGCGCGGACCCGGCCTACCCCAACCAGGGTTACGAAGGCCAGGGCTATGATGGTCAGGGCTATAACGGTCAGGGGACCACGGCGCGCTGGGACTCGGAGGCGACCGCGCTCCAGCCAGTGACGTCGTTTCCCTACGGCGGATCGCCACCCGAGAATCGCGATCAGGATCGGGAACAGAGGCGGGGACGCCGGCGTTATCAATGAACGGCCGGTGCGGCTGTGTCCCCCGGGCCGCACCTACTGCCTTCGCGGAATACCGTTTGGCTGGAGCCGCGTTGCGCCTTTCGCCGAGAGGCGGACACCGCACCGGTTAGCGTGACGAAGGGTCGGCGTTGGTGAGCTGTGTGCTCACCGCGCCGGCCCTTCGGCGTACCCGGCCGAATCCGCGGCGCCAAGGACGCGTAGACCGCGCCGTCAACACACCAGACCAGCCAGACCCCTGCCCACCCCGGTGGCGACACCCCCGGGCCGCCCGCCGCCCCGCAGTGACGCCACCTCGGCCCGCCCCCGCGGTGGCGCCACCTCGGCCCGCCCCGCGGTGGCGCCCGCCACCCCGGCCCCGCCCACCCCGCAGTGCTGGCACAAGGCCCCGCCCGCAGCGGCGGCAACCCCGACCCCCGCGCCGCCGAACAGGGTTGGGGAACGTATCACTGAAAATCGCCGCATAGCGGACACATGGGCCGACGCCTCCTGGAAGTCAGGAGCCCCCTGGGTGGAAGTTAAGAGCCCTCTGGGTGGAAGTTAGGAGCCCTCTGGAAGGAAAGGCGCCGGTTTCCGGCGCCTAAGGTTCCATGACGCTCTTTTCTTCCGCGTCGTCCAGCGTGGCCGCTGGGTACATAAGGGTCATAGCCGGTTAAACCGGCGGTCGTTCACGACGGCGGAAGCTCTGCCTGCCCCGGGCGACGTACATAACGTAACGGATCAACCGCGGAGAGGCTCAGGAGGGGCCGGGTGGGTGGGCGCCTTGCTTTTCCGGGCCGCCGGGGTTGACCGCCTTGCCGTCGTTGGTCGCGGCCGGGGGCGGGGGAGCGTCGTCTTCGGCGGGCGGCACCGGACCTACCACGGCGTTCAGCACCTGGGAGTTGGGCACCGCCATGACGCTGCCTCCGGTATCGAGGCGGACGTAAGTGATGCCGATATCGGTCACGATGCCGTCCAGCTGGCCGCCGAGCGCGCCGGCCCGCAGCCTGATCTTGTCGCCGACCCGGAACGGCCTGGCGAACAGCAGCACCAGCCCGGCGAACACGTTCGACAGCGCCTGCTGCGCCGCGATGCCAACGAACACGCTGGTCAATGCTCCGCCGAGCACCAGCTGGCCGATCGGCACGCCGAACAGCTGCAGCGTCACCACGAGGGTGGTGAACGCGCCGACGATCAGCAGCAGATAGCGGACGATCGCCGCGTGCGATGTTCCCGCCCGCGGCTCGAGCAGATGCCTCGTCTTGCCGGCCAGCCCGTAGGTCGCCATGGAGCCGAACGCGGCGAAGGCCACCGAGGCGCCGATCCAGATGAGGAATGTGCCCAGGTCGGTCAGGTGGAACAGGTTCGCCTTGGGGTCGCGGTGAGCCTGCCGGCCCTGGCCCGCGATGATCCCGGCCGCGATGGCGAGCACCAGCGCGATGATCGACTTCCATGGGCGGGTCTTCCGGCGCACCGTCTGTACCTTCGCGGTGAGGTCGATCTGCTCGAACGACTGCACTCGCCGTTTCCTCCCTCCGTTGGCCACTTGGACAACGGTATCGGCTGGACGGCGAGTGACTGGTTATGGGTGCGAATCTGCCCGGTACCCCGTGGAGGCACCGGGCAGAATGCGTGGACGCGGGAGCGCTAGACGATGAAAGGCCTTCCGACCGGCAGCCTGATCCGGCCGCCGATGCCGTTGGCCACGCCGGCGGCCGACGTGTACCAGGCGACGACCGCGGTGATCAGCCCGAGGTAGCCGGCGAACTGGATGAGCCCGGTGGTGGGCGCCGCCCCGGCTGAGAAGAAGCCGATGGCCAGGAAGAGCAGCGTCAGTTCCAGGGTGAAGAAGACCCCGAACACGGCCGCGTTCACCTGAGTACTCATGATCAGCATGTAGGTGTTGAAGACGAGGAAGGCGAGATTGATCCAGGCCACGTCGTGATTGAACTGTGCGGCCGTGTCGTGAACGCCGGCGAGCTCGATCCACAGGCCCGCGCCGATCCAGAAGCCGCCGTAGCTGGAGAACGCGGTCGAGCCGAACACGTTCCGGTTGCGGAATTCCCACATGCCCGCCAGCAGCTGACACAACCCGCCGTAGGCGAAGGCGTAGCCCAGGAAGGTGAGCCCGCCAGCATGGGTCATCCAGTTGGCGTTCTTGGCCGAGAAGAGGAAGGTGGTGAGGGCGAACGCCGCCAGCCCGAGCGGGGCTGGGTCGGCGATCCCCGAGGTTGGAACAGCGGCTGCTCTTGGCTGTACTGCTTGGTCTTCACCGACGCTCATGGGGATCCCTCCTAGTGAAGGATTGACTCGTCAGGCCATGTGTCACATCTGGCCCACTACAAACCAGATGCTAGATTCCGCCCTCAGCGTAACTCCACGGTTCTGTGCGAGCGAGACCTAAAGCGTGCCTTTCGTAATCTTTCGTAATCGACGGGGTACCCAGTGGGCTAGGTAAGATCGATCAAGGCAGGAGGGTGAATATGGCTTTGGGGACCCTGGCCGGTGACTGACCGGGCTATCCGCGCGTCCGACATGGACCGGGAGAGCGTGGTTACGATCTTGCGAGACGCGTTTACCGAGGGCCGCTTGACCCTGGATGAGTTCGATGAGCGGAGTTCCGCGGCCTATGCGGCCCGGACCTGGGGCGACCTGGTGGATCTGACCGCTGATCTGCCAGCGCAGCCGGTATTTGACAGAACGCCCTCGGCGTCCAGTGCGCACCCGGGCATGCCGCCAGTGCGCCCCGAGGCGATCCCGCCGGCCCTGCGGCCGCGCGGCGCGCGCCGGGGCCTGGACAGCCGCCTGCTGCCCGCGTTGTTCATCTGGGCGGTGATCGCGGCGGGCGCCGGCAACCCGTTGGTGGCGGGGATCCTCACCGTGTTCGTCATCGGGCTACTGGCCAACCGCTGGGCCACTCGTCACTGAACGCGACACGTCCAGGAAGAATAACGGGTTACGGCATCGTCCCGCGGGAGCGGAAGGCTACACTGAGTCAGCCCCCGTCCGAGGCCTGCGGCGATCGCGGCTAACCGAGTGTGGAAGGGTCCATGTCATTCAGCTGAGGCCCGGAGAGTCTGAGAGGCACACGTTGGCTGACACGAGCACGCGCGGCCAGCAAGACCCGACGGCGGGAACCGGAAACCCGGCAGATGCGGGTATCGCTGCTTCGGGCCGGGCGGCCGCCAGGCTCACCACTCTGCCCGCGCGCATGGGACGCGGTATCCGGACACACTGGCAATTCAGCCTGCTGATCCTGGCCGCGGTAATCATGCGGGTGGTGGTCGTCGCCGGCTACCCGCCGATCATGTGGTTCAACGACTCGTTCAACTACTTCAGCGACGCGGTAACCCATATCCCCGACAGCGCCCGGCCGAACGGCTATCCGTTCTTCCTCTCCCTGGTGCTGCTGCCGCTGCACAACTTGTACCCGGTCGCCATCCTTCAGGCGGCGATGGGCGTCGCCATGGGCATCGCGATCTACGCGCTGCTGCGCCACCGCGGACTGCCCTGGTGGGGGGCGGCCTTGCCCGCGCTCCCGGTTCTCTTCGACGTGTTCGAGCTCCAGGTGGAGCATCTGATAACCGCCGACACGCTGTTCATCTTCCTGGTGACGATCGCCCTGGTCATCTGCTGCTGGCGCGATCGGCCCTCGGTCCCGGCCATGGCGGTGAGCGGCCTGATGATCGGTTACGCGACCGTCGTCCGCTCCGTGGGGGAGCCGCTGCTGGTCGTGTTCATCCTCGGCATGCTGCTCCGCTGGGTGGGCTGGCGGCGGCTGGCCGCTCTGGCCGTGGCCGGCGTGGTGCCGATCGTGGCGTACATGGCCTGGTTCCATCACACCACCGGGAAGTACGCGATCACCGAGTCCTCGGGCACGTTCCTGTACAGCCGCGTGAGCACGTTCGCTGAGTGCTCCAAGATCGACCCGCCCGCCGACCTGCGCGTGCTGTGCGATCACACTCCCGTCTGGGCTCGCCCGGCATCCGGCGAGTACCTGTGGGCCAACTACGAGATGCCGCCATACAACAACCGGGAAACGCCGCTGGCCAGCCTGACCGGAACTGACAACAGCAAGCGGTTCACCCCCCAGATCGAGAGCCTGACCCAGAAGTTCGCGGAACAAGCGATCATCGCTCAGCCGCTCGACTACGTCAGGGTGGTGACCAAGGACACCCTGCACACGTTCGGCTGGAACCGACAGCCCGACCCGGGGGACATCTACGGGAACGGGCCGCCGTTCCGGTTCGGCAACTCGTCCCAGCCGGTGCCGTGGTGGGCCCTGCCGACCCAGAGTGATGCGCAGGCCAACGCCCTGAACGCCTCGCTGCACAAGTACCTGGAGGGCAGCCTGGGCCAGCCAGAGGTCGTGCATCCGTGGGCCGGGTTCATCCAGGGTTACCAGAACGTGGTCTGGCTGCGGGGGCCTTTCCTGGCGGTGATCGTCCTGATCGGCGCGGCCGGGGTAATAACACGCTGGCGTAGCTGGGGCGGGCTTGTCCTGCTGCCCTGGCTGGTCGGGGCGGCACTGATCGTGCTCCCTCCGCTGACCGCCGGGTTCAGCTACCGGTACGTGCTCGCAGCCGTGCCAGCGGCCTGCCTCGGCGCCGGGCTTGTCTTCGCCACACATACCGGAGAGAAATCAGTACGGGCCCTGGCGGCCGATCTCGGGCGGTACTTTGGCCGCCGCGTCCCGGTCCAGCAGGAATAGCGTCCGCTGCCTGCCGCGGGCGCCGGCCGCGGGCACCTGGACCGGCCCGGCGTCCGACAGCGCCATGGCCACCGCGTCGGCCTTCTCGGCGCCAGATGCGAGGATCCACACCTCGCGAGCGGCCCTGATCGACGGCATCGTAAGGGACAGCCGGGTCGGCGGCGGCTTGGGCGCGCCGCGGACCGCCACCACCGGGCGCTCGTCATACAGGGCCGGCATGCCCGGGAACAGCGACGCCACGTGAGCCTCGGGACCGATGCCGAGCAGCAGTACGTCGAACGAAGGCACCCGTCCGTGATCCTCGGGACGGGTGGCGGCGGCCAGCCAGGTCGCGTACCTGGCGGCGGCCGCCTCCGGGTCGTCCCCGTCTGGGCCGTCGGGTCCCGGCATCGCGTGGACCTGTGCCGGGGCGATGTCCACGTGATCGAGCAGCGCTGACCGGGCACCGGTCTCGTTGCGGTCCGGGTGGCCGGTCGGCAGGAACCGCTCGTCTCCCCACCAGATGTCCAGGTGCCGCCAGTCGACCGCGTCTCTGGCCGGCTCGGCGGCCAGGGACGCGAGGACCGATGTGCCTATCCCGCCGCCGGTCAGCACCACCGAGGCACTGCCGGGCACGGCGACGGAATCCACCAGCGCGGTGATCAGGCGGGCCGCCACCGCCTTGGCCAGCAGCGGACCGTCCCGGTGAACCAGTACTTCGGGGACGCTCATCAGGCAGCCACCGGTTCCCGGAGCAGCTCACGCAGCGTCTCGCCGTACAGTTCGTCGGGCTCGAGCCTGCGCAGTTCCTCGGCGATCAGGTCGGCGACGTCACGACGGTGCAGCGCGACCCGGCGATCTGGCCGCCCGGGCCAGGACAGCGTGGCGGTACGGCCATCCGGGCGGCAGATCATGATCTCTCCGTCCGGGGTCTCGAAGCTGACCGAGGTTATCCCGGGACCGGTGGACTCGGAGCGCGAGACCGGGATGCCGAGACGTAGCCGGAGCCAGGCCGCGATGAGGTCGGCGGTCGGATTGGCTGCCTCGGCCTCCACCCGCCCGCTGAGCAGGGGCGGATACGGCTGGTCCAGCGTCGCGGCGAGCAGCGACCGCCATGGCGTGGCCCTGGTCCAGCTCAGGTCCGTGTCACCGGGCCGGTGGTCCTCGGCCAGGCGCAGCAGCATGTCCTGTGGAGACTGGGACTCGGTTGCCGCCGCGTCCGTCACCCGGCGCTGCGCGACGGCGCCGAGCGCGTTGGTCACCGGTGAGGCTGCCACCTCGTCCGGCCACCAGGTCACCACCGGGACGTCCGGTACCAGCAGCGGCGCGACCACGGAGTCGGCGTGCTGGGCGAGGGGCCCGTACAGGCGCAGCAGGGCGGTTTCACCCGGCCCCGTCTCGCCGACCCGGATCTCCGCGTCCAGCCTGGACTCAGCCTTCGGCTTGCGCGGGATAACCGCGAGCACCCGGCTCGGATGCTCGCGCCCAGCCTGTGCCGCGGCCCGGACCGCGTCGTACTGCGCCTCCTCGTTGGTGACGATGATCAGCGTGAGGACCATGCCGGAGGCCGGTCCACCCATCCGCCGCCGCGCCTGGGTCAGCGCGTCGTGGATCGCCCCGGCCGTCGTGTCCGTGAGGTCTATCGTCACAGTCGCCTCCAGGCGCGTCCGTCACGAGCCATCAGCGCATCGGCCGATGGCGGCCCGGCGGTGCCGGCCGGGTACGGTTCCGGCTTCATGTTCTCGGCCCAGAACTCCTCGATCGGATCGAGGATGCGCCAGCTCAGCTCCACTTCCTGCTGGCGCGGGAACAGCGGCGGGTCGCCGATGAGGACGTCGATCAGCAGCCGTTCGTATGCCTCGGGCGATGACTCGGTGAACGATTCTCCGTACGCGAAATCCATGTTCACGTCCCGCACTTCCATGGCCGTGCCAGGCACCTTGGAACCGAACCGCACGGTGATCCCCTCATCGGGCTGGATCCTGATCACCAAGGCGTTCTGTCCTAGTTCCTTGGTATCTGTCGCGGCGAACGGGAGATGCGGCGCGCGCTGGAACATCAGCGCGATCTCGGTCATCCGGCGCGGTAGCCGCTTTCCGGCCCGCAGGTAGAACGGGACCCCGGCCCAGCGCCGGGTGTCCACCCCCAGCCGGATCGCGGCGTAGGTCTCGGTGCGGGAATCGGGCGGGATCGCCTCCTCTTCCAGGTAACCGGGCACCGGCATACCGCCCTGCCAGCCAGCCGTGTACTGACCGCGCGCAGAGCCGGTCACCATATCGGTCGGCAGCCGGACCGCGGACAGCACCTTCTCCTTCTCGGTGCGCAGCGAGTCCGCGTCGAACGCCACCGGCTCTTCCATCGCGGTCAAGGCGAGCAGTTGCAGCAGGTGGTTCTGGATGACGTCGCGGGCCGCCCCGATGCCGTCGTAGTATCCCGCACGGCCGCCGATACCGATGTCCTCCGCCATCGTGATCTGGACATGGTCGACGTAGCCGCGGTTCCAGATCGGCTCGTACATCTCGTTGGCGAAACGCAGCGCGAGGATGTTCTGCACCGTCTCCTTGCCGAGGTAGTGGTCGATACGGAACACCGACTCCGGCGGGAACACGCCGTCCAGCGTCGCGTTCAGCTCCCGTGCGCTGGCCAGGTCATGGCCGAACGGTTTCTCGATCACCACCCGGCGCCACGGACGGCGTCCGCCGGTCGCTTCGGACGACACCGGGTCGGCCAGGCCCGAACGCTTGAGCTGCTGCACCACCACCGGGAAGAATTTAGGCGGGATGGAGAGGTAGAACGCGTAGTTGCCGCCGGTACCGCGTTCTTCATCCAGCTCGCGGACGCAGTTCGCCAGCCGGTCGAACGCGGCGTCGTCATCGAAGTCGCCCTGTACGAACCGGACTCCCTCGGACAACTGCTGCCACACGGTGTCACGGAACGGCGTGCGCGCGTACTGCTTGACCGACTCGTAGGTGAGCTGGGCGAAATCCTCATCCTCCCAGTCCCGGCGGGCGTAGCCGACAAGCGAGAACCCGGGCGGGAGCAGGCCGCGGTTGGCCAGGTCGTAGACCGCCGGCATGAGCTTCTTACGGGCCAGGTCGCCGGTGACCCCGAACATCACCAGCACGCACGGTCCTGCTACCCGCGGGATCCGGCGATCCCGCGGGTCACGTAGCGGGTTAGCCTTGGGCTCCGCCGAGTCCGCCTGACCGGCGATGACTCCCGGATTGGCCGGTGCGAGCCCCGCTGTTTCGGCCGTCAAGGCTCAGTATCCCATCTCTTTCTTGATCGTCTCGAGCAGCTCGCTCCACGAGGCCGCGAACTTCGAGACGCCCTCCTCTTCGAGCACCTGTACCACATCGTCGTAGGAGATGCCGAGCTTCTCGAGGTCGGCGAACACCTGACGGGATTCGTCGTATGTGCCGTGCACGGTGTCGCCGCGGAGCTGGCCGTGATCGGCCGTGGCCTTGATGGTGCCCTCGGGCATGGTGTTGACGGTGTCCTTCACCACTAGATCCACCACGTACATGGTGTCCGGAAACGCCGGATCCTTCGTCGAGGTGGAGGCCCACAGCGGCCGCTGTACCTTGGCGCCCTGCGCCCGCAGCGCGGCCCAGCGCGGATTGTCCGCGCTGAAGCGCTGCTCGAACAGCTCATAAGCCAGCCGTGCGTTGGCGATCGCGGCTTTGCCGCGCAGCGCCGTCGCCTCCGGCGCCCCGATCTTGTCCAGCCGGCGGTCCACCTCGCTGTCCACCCGGCTGACGAAGAACGACGCTACCGAGGTGATCTTCGACAGGTCGTGCCCGTTGGCAGCGGCCTGCTCCAGGCCCGCCATGTAGGCGTCGATGACATCGCCGTAGCGCTGTAGCGAGAAGATCAGCGTCACGTTGATGTTGATGCCCTCGGACAGCGCCTGCGTGATCGCCGGAACCCCCTCGGCCGTGGCCGGGATCTTGACGAAGGCGTTCGGCCGGTCAACCAGCCACCACAGCGCGCGGGCCTCGGCGGCGGTCTTCTTGGTGTCCCGGGCGAGCCGCGGGTCCACCTCGATCGACACGCGGCCGTCGACTCCGTCGGTCGCGTCGTAGACCGGGCGGAGCACATCGCTGGCCCACCTGATGTCGTAAGTGGTGATCGCGCGGGACGCCTCTTCGATGGTCACGCCGCGAGCCGTGAGGTCGGCGATCTGCTCGTCGTACGCCGACCCCTTGGACAGCGCGTTCGCGAAAATCGTCGGGTTGGACGTGACACCGGTCACGTGATAGTCGTCGATGAGAGATTGCAGGTTGCCGGTGCGGAGCCGGTCACGGCTGATGTCGTCCAGCCAGATCGATACCCCTGCGGCCGACAGCCGCGCAAGTGTGTCCTCAGCCACTGTTACTCCCTTCCAAGCACATCATGGGCGACGGCGGCCACCCGGTCAGCAGTGAGACCGAATTCGGCGTAGATTCGCCGGTAATCCGCTGAGGCGCCGAAGTGGTCGACGCCCACCGATGCACCGCTATCTCCCACAAACATCCGCCAGGGCGGTGTAATGCCCGCTTCCACCGAAACACGTGCCCGGATGTCCGGCGGCAACACCTCGTTGCGGTAGACGGAGTCCTGCTTTTCGAACCACTCGACGCATGGCATCGACACGACCCGCGCGGAGACGCCCTCGCTGGCCAGTTGCTCTCGCGCGTCGAGGGCGATCGCGACCTCGCTGCCGGTGGCGATCAGGATGACGTCGGACCCTTCGGCGAGCACGTATGCCCCGCGAGCCACGCCCTCGGCCGAGGCCAGGCCCGAGCCCTCGGACCGGTCGAATACCGGCAGAGCCTGCCTGGTCAGGCACAGGCCGGCTGGCTCAGCCCGCTCCAGTATGGTGCGCCAGGCGACTACCGTCTCGTTCGCGTCGCCGGGCCGGACCACGTTGAAGCCCGGGATGGCGCGCAGCGCCCACACGTGCTCGACCGGCTGGTGGGTCGGGCCGTCCTCGCCGAGACCGATCGAGTCATGTGTCCATACGAACGTGACCGGCAGTTCCATCAGCGAGGCGAGCCGCACCGCGGGCCGCATGTAGTCGCTGAACACCAGGAACGTCCCGCCGTACGGCCGGGTGCCGCCGTGCAGCGCGATTCCGTTGCAGATCGCGCCCATGGCGTGTTCGCGGATGCCGAAGTGCAGCGTGCGGCCGTACTTGCCGCCCGGCCACATGGCGGTCTGGTGTTCTTCGGGGATGAAGGACGGCTCGCCCTCCATCGTGGTCAGGTTGCTCTCGGCCAGGTCCGCCGAACCGCCCCACAGCTCCGGCAGCGACTTGGCCAGCGCGGTCAGGACCTGCCCGGAGGCCTTCCTGGTGGCCATGCCCTTCGGGTCGGGGGAGAAATGCGGCAGCGCGTCTGTCCAGCCGGCCGGCAGGGTCCGCGTGGTCAGCCGGTCGAACAGCGCCTTACGTTCGGTATTGGCGGTGGCCCAGGCGCTGAACTGGACTTCCCACTCGGCATGCAATTGCTTGCCGCGCTCGGCGGCCTGCCGGGCGTGAGCCAGCACCTCGTCCTCGGCCGGGAAGTCGACCGCGGGGTCGAAGCCCAGGATCTCCTTGGTGGCCGCGACCTCATCCGCGCCCAGTGCCGCGCCGTGCGCCGCGCCGGTGTCCTGCTTATTCGGCGCCGGCCAGCCGATGATCGTCCGCAGCGCGATCAAGCTCGGTTTGCCGGTCTGCGCGCGCGCGGCGCGGAACGCGTCGTACAGCGCCTGCACGTCTTCGTGGTAGTGGCCGCCCGCCCTCCAGTCCACCCGCTGCACGTGCCAGCCGTAGGCCTCGTACCGCGCGCCGACGTCCTCGGACTTGGCGATGTTCGTGTTGTCCTCGATCGAGATGTTGTTGTCGTCGTACAACACGATGAGGTTGCCCAGCTCCTGGTGACCGGCCAGCGAGGACGCCTCGTGGCTGATGCCTTCCTCGACGTCGCCGTCCGACACGAAGCAGTAGATGTGGTGGTCGAACGGGCTCTGGCCGGCGGGCGCGTCCGGGTCCAGCAGGCCGCGCTCGCGCCGGGACGCCATCGCCATGCCGACCGCGTTCGCGATGCCCTGGCCCAGCGGCCCGGTGGTCGTCTCCACTCCGGGGGTCAGCCCGTGCTCCGGGTGTCCCGGGGTCAGGCTGCCCCAGGTGCGGAGTGATCTGAGGTCATCCAGGCTCAGCCCGTACCCGGACAGGTAAAGCTGGATGTACAGGGTCAGGCTGGAGTGTCCGCAAGATAGTACGAAACGGTCACGGCCCGGCCAGGCCGGGTCGGCTGGATCGTGGCGCATGATGCGCTGGTAGAGAAGATAGGCCGCGGGCGCCAGGCTCATGGCCGTGCCAGGGTGCCCGTTTCCTGCCTTCTGAACGGCGTCCATCGCGAGGACTCGGATGAGGTCGACCGCCCGCTTGTCGGTTGCCGACCAGTCAAGCTGGGACTGATTGCTCACGGTCCGAGCCTATCGGTCCACAGGCTCCCTGCTCTCGTGGGGTAGTGGAGTGACCAGGGCCGATGCCTCACGTAGCGGCCGGACCCCAGCACTGAGCGTGAAGAACAGCCAGAGGACCGCGACCCATAGCATGACCGCGGTGGTCACATGCACCCATACCAGCCCGGCGGGCAGATGGCTGAAGTACTGCACGTAGCCGAGCGTGCCCTGGACGCCAAGCCCGGCTACCACCACCCAGCCTGCTCGCGTCGCCCGCGGACCGGCTCCGGACAGCCGGATCCCCAGCACCAGGGCGACCGCCAGGCCCGCCATCAGCCAGCCGATATCGGCGTGCAACTGAGTGACGCCCTCCAGTGGCAGGTGGTACCGGGGCGTATCGGCGTGTCCGGCCAGCGGGCCGGTGCCGGTGACCAAGGTTCCGGCGGCGAGCATCACCACGGTGACCGCCACCAGCAGCGCCGACAGCGCCCGCAGGTCACGCCGGGCCGGCGGAGAGTCCCATTCCGTGCACCGGGCATACAGCAAAACGGCCGCGGCCACGATGCTGACCGACAGCAGGAAATGGACGGTCACCAGAGCCGGGTTCAGCCTGGCCAGCACCAGGATGCCGCCGACGATTGCCTGGGCGATCACACCGAGCGGCTGTATCGCGGCCAGCCAGATCAGGTCTCGCCGCCGGGGCACGTAGCGCCAGGCCGCGATCAGGATGAGGGCGGCGATGACGACCAGCGGGAAGTTCAGCAGGCGGTTACCGAATTCGATCCAGGTGTTCAGCAGGGTCTGTCCGGCGTTGCGGCTGGCGACGACGTCCGCCTGGCTGCACCTCGGCCAGTCCGGGCAGCCAAGCCCGGAGGAGCTGAGCCGCACCGCGGCGCCGGTCGACATGATCACCGTGTTGGCGACGATCCCGGCCAGCGCGAGCCGCCGTAGCTGCGGGAGCGTAGGGGACAGCACAGGCTGCAGAAGGTCACGCACGTCGGGCACGCACCCATGGTAGGCCCCCCGCCCGCAGGTCCGCCCCTCGCCTGGCGCGGGTGCAAGCGGTGCAGGGGACGGGGCCATGGGAGGGTGAGGCTGTGGCGGAACTCGTGATGACGCTGGAGTGGCTGGCCGGACAGGTCCGGGCGCGCCCGAGCCAGCACCCGGCCCGGCTTGTCGCGGTGGACGGGCGTGGTGGAGCCGGCAAGTCAACCGTGGCCCGTGGCCTGGCCGCGGCCTGCGGCGGCGCGCCTATCGTCGAGGTGGACGACTTCCTGTACTGGCGGGATATCGAAGGCTGGTGGCCTCGGCTGGAACACGAAGCGCTCCGGCCGCTGCTGGCCGGCCGCGCGGCCCGGTACCGCGTTCGGGACTGGGCCGGTGACCCGCTTGGTCAAGGCCTGGACGGCTGGACAGAGGTACCCCCGGCCGACGTGGTCATCGTCGAAGGCATCGGCTCATCCCGCCGCGCCATCGCCGATGACCTTACCCTCGCGCTGTGGGTCGAGACCCCGCGGCAGGAGCGACTGCGTCGTGGTATCGCCAGGGACGGCGAGGAGCGGCGAGATCTGTGGCTGGACTACATGAGGCTGGAGGACGAATTCTTCGGCCGCGACGGCGCGCCGGAGCGGGCCGCCTACGTTGTCAGCGGCAAGCCCGGCGTCCCGCACGATCCAGCCACCGAGGTGGTGCTCATCGACCCGGACGGGACGAGGTAATGGATCCTCAGAGCTGGTTCAGGAGGATCGTCATCAGGGCGCGCTCGCTGGCCAGCGAGGCCGGCGAGGTGACGAAGATCGCGACCGTGCCCTTGCGCGCGGCGAGGGTGAGGGTGGCCGGCGAACCCGTGCGCAGGGTGGCGGAGAACGCGCTGTCGCCCAGGCCCGTTATCGTCGCCACGGTCTGGTGCAGGCTGGTCATCGACTTCTTGTCCTGGCTGAACTGGGCGGCGTTCTCGTTCACCTGATACCGGACCAGTACCTCGTACCTGCCGGTGTACGCGCACACCGCCACCGGACCTTCGATGACCGGCTGCTGCTTGCCGACCGCCAGCCCGAGGGTGCTCTGGATCAGCGACGGGGGCACGCGGGAGCAATACGTGGTCGACGCCGTGATCGTGCGGGGATTCGAGCTGGATGCCGGGTTGCCGCCGGTGACGCTGGTGGCGGGCTGTGGCTTCGACGATGAGTAAGCGGGCGCCCCGCTACAGGCCGCCAGGGTGCCGACCGCGATACCGGCCAGGACGACGGACAGGCCGGGCAGTTGCATCCTCGTCTTACGCACAGGCCATCCTCCAGCTCACATGGCAGATAACGCCGGATCGTATGGCCGGGATAACCAGCAGTCACGTGCGCGCCGGATCGCCGCGGCGGCTCCGCAGGTCACGGTCGGAAGCCGGGTCTCACCTCCCGGAAACTTTCATGCGCTCCGGGCCGACCCGGCGCACGCGACGATCACGCAGACGATCGCGAACCATTCGACCACGCTCAGGTGCTGGCCCAGCATGACCAGGCCGATCAGCGCCGCCACCGCGGGCTCGAGGCTCATCCACACCCCGAATACCCGGGCCGGTATCCGCCGAAGCACCTCGAGTTCGAGCCAGTACGGCACGACCGAGGACAGCACGCCGATCGCGGCGCCCTCGGCCAGCACTGGCGCCCGGAACATCGACCGGCTGCCCACGCCGGCCGTTACCCCGGGCGGGGTGACCACCAGCGCCGCGACCACCATGGCCATGACCAGCCCGGCCGGTCCGGGAAACCGCCGCCCGTTCGCTCGGGACAGCAGGATGTAGGCGGCCCAGCAGGCGCCGGCCAGCGCCGCCCAGCCCACGCCGGCCAGGCTGACATGGCGGCCGGTCGCGCCGGTCAGCAGTACCACCCCCAGCGCGCCGAGCGCCGCCCACAACAGGTCCCAGCGATGCCGCGAGCTCGCCACGCTCACCGTCAGCGGCCCGAGGAACTCGATGGTGACCGCCACCCCGAGCGGGATTCTGGCAAAGGCCTGGTAGATCGAGAAATTCATGACCCCCAGGGTCACACCGAACGAAATTGTGGTGGCAGCATCCAGCCACGCCTTCCGCCGCGCGATATCGGCGGCGCTCCGGACGGCGCTTCGCCCTCCGAAGATCAGCATCACCAGGGCGGCCGACCACAGCCGCAACGTCGTCACCGACGCGGGGGATACCGTGCCGAACAGCTTGTCCGCGACCCCGGCCCCGAACTGGACCGACACCACGCCGGTGAGCACCAGCGCCGCGGGCAGCGTGGTGGGGGCCATCCATCGCGATCGTGCGGTTTCGGGAGCTACTCCCATCTGAAGACGCGTGCCGCTACCGCGATCATGGCAACCGCCCAGACCAGCAGCGTGACGGCGTTGCCCACCGGGAACTGCACGTGATACGCCAGCACACTGCGCAGGCCGGTGGACAGTGCCCCGGTGGGCAGCAGCTCGAAGAAGTGCCGGGCGCCGGCCGGGAACTTGGTCAGCGGGAAGATCACCCCGCCCACGCCGAGCAGCACGATGTAGACCAGGTTGGCCGCGGCCAGCGTCGCCTCGGCCCGCAGCGCGCCCGCCATGGCCAGCGCCAGGCCGCTGAACGCGGCGGTGCCCAGCGCGATCAGCAGCGGGACGACGACGATCGCGGCCAGGCTGGCGTGCGGCCGCCAGCCGATGATCAGCCCGACCACCACGATCAGGACGACCTGGAGCAGCTCCACCGCGATGACCGTCGTGGTCTTGGCGGTGATCAGGCCGCCGCGGGACAGGGGAGTGGCGCCGAGCCGCTTCAGCACTCCGTACCTGCGCTCGAAGCCGGTGGCGATCGCCTGGCTGGTGAACGCGGTCGACATCACCGCGAGCGCCATGACACCGGGAGTCATGAAGTCGATACGGCTGATACCGCCGCCGAAGCTCACCAGCGGTTCGAGGCTGAACGCGGCCAGCAGCAGCAGCGGGATGATGAGCGTGAGCAGGAGCTGTTCGCCGTTGCGGAGCAGGCTCCTCGTCTCCGCTGCCGCCTGGGCCGCGATCATCCGCGAGACCGGCGCGGCGCCCGGGGCTGGCTGTAGTTCCAGAGCGGGGGTCACGTGCGCAGCTCCCGTCCGGTGAGTTCGAGGAAGACGTCTTCCAGGGTGCGGCTCTCGATGCGCAGGCTGTTGGCCAGCACGCCCCGCTCGGCGCACCAGGCCGTCACGGTCGCGAGCAGGGTGGGATCCACGCCGCCGCGGATGACCTCTATCACATAATGTCCGGCCGGCGACTCCTTGGCGGCGCTGCCGGGCGGCAGCGCGGCCACAAGCCCGTCCAGATCCAGCCCCGGATCGGCCCGGAACCGGAGCTGACCGGCGCTCCCGGTCAGTTCACCGGGGGTTCCTTCGGCCACCATGCGGCCGTGATCGATGATGGCCACGTGATCGGACAGCCGTTCGGCTTCATCCATGAAGTGGGTAGTCAGGATGACGCTGACCCCGGCCGCGCGCAGAGCGGTGATGAGCTCCCAGGTGGCGTGCCTGGCCTGCGGATCCATGCCGGCCGTGGGTTCGTCGAGGAAGACCAGCTCCGGCCGGCCGACAATGGCCGCGGCCAGCGACAGCCGCTGCTGCTGGCCCCCGGACAGTCGCTTGTACGGGGTGCGGGCCACCGGCGTGAGGCCGACCATGTCCAGCAGCGCGACCGGGTCCATCGGGTGGGCATGAAAACGGCTGAGCAGGGTGAGGAACTCCGCCGCGGGCACGGCGGGCGGGATGCCGCCGGACTGGAGCATGACGCCGACCCTGGGCCGCAGCGCACCGCTGCCCGGTTCCATGCCGAGCACGCGTATCGTGCCGAGATCCGGCCTGCGGTAGCCCTCACAGATTTCGATGGTGGAGGTCTTGCCGGCGCCGTTGGGACCGAGGATGGCGGTGACCGCGCCGCGGGCCGCGGTCAGCGTCAGCCCGTCCACCGCCGTTATCTGGCCGTACCGCTTGATGAGTCCGGAGATCTCGACGGCCGGGATGTTCACCCTCGCGAGTCTAGCCGCGAGGATCAGCCGGTAACATCGAAGGCCAGCTGACCGCCGGACGCGTCGACCCGGACTTCCTGGCCGCGCTGGATGGCGCCATCGAGAAGCATCCGGGAAAGCCTGTTGTCCACCTCGCGCTGGATGGTGCGGCGCATCGGGCGAGCGCCGAACTCTGGCTGGTAGCCGCGCTCGGCGACCCAGCCCACCGCGGCGGGGCTGAACTCCAGCTTCACCCCCTGGGCATGCAGCTTGCGGCGGGTCTCGTCCAGTAGCAGCTCGGTGATCTGGCGGAGCTGCTCACGGCCGAGCTGACGGAAGATGATGATCTCGTCTATCCGGTTGAGGAACTCGGGCCGGAAGGACTCCCGCAGCCGTCGCATGAGCTGCTCCTGGATCGCGCCGCCCTGGCGGGAGGCGGAGGCGGTGCCGGTGAACCCGAAGCTGTCGCCAGACCGCGCGATGAGGTCTGAGCCGATGTTGCTGGTCATGATCAGGACCGTGTTCCGGAAGTCCACGGTCCGGCCCTGGCCGTCGGTCAGGCGGCCATCCTCGAGGACCTGGAGCAGGATGTTGAACACATCCGGATGCGCCTTCTCGATCTCGTCCAGCAGGACGACCGAGTACGGACGCCGGCGGACCGCCTCGGTAAGCTGCCCGGCCTCCTCGTAGCCGACGTATCCGGGCGGCGCGCCGACCATGCGGCTCACCGTGTGGCGCTCGGAGAACTCGCTCATGTCCAGCCGGATCATCCGGCTCTCGTCGCCGAACAGAGCCTCGGCCAGGGTGCGGGCCAGTTCGGTCTTGCCGACGCCGGTGGGGCCGAGAAACAGGAAGCTTCCGGTCGGCCGGCCGGGATCGCCGAGTCCGGAGCGGGCCCGCCGTACCGCCTCGGCGACCGCGGCAACCGCCTCATCCTGGCCGATGACCCGCTGGTGGAGGTGCTCCTCCAGGCGCAGCAGCCGGTCCTTTTCTTCCTCGGTGAGCTGGCTGACAGGTATTCCGGTAGCCCGCGACACCACGTCGGCGATGTCGTTCACGGTGACCTCGGGAACCTCGGACGTCCCGCCGCTGAAGCTGGCGATCCGTTCCCGGAGCTGGTTGACGCGCTCCTTGAGCTGCGCCGCGCGCTCGTAATCCTCGCTCGCGACCGCCTGATCCTTGTCCCGCTGCAGCTGGTCGGCCTCCCGCTCCAGGTTGCGCAGGTCGGTGCCGGGGGTCTTGGTGCGGAGCCGGACCCGGGCGCCGGCCTGGTCGATCAGGTCGATCGCCTTGTCGGGAAGGTACCGGTCGGTGATGTAGCGGTCGGACAGTTCGGCTGCCGCGACCAGCGCCTCGTCGGTGTACCGCACCTGGTGATGAGCCTCGTAGCGGTCGCGCAGCCCGCGCAGGATCTCGACCGTGTCCGCCACGGCCGGCTCGGGCACGATGATCGGCTGGAACCGCCGGGCCAGCGCGGCGTCCTTCTCGATGTTCTTGCGGTATTCATCCAGCGTGGTAGCGCCGATGATGTGCAGCTCGCCGCGGGCCAGCGCCGGCTTGAGCATGTTGGATGCGTCCATCCCGCCTTCGCCGCTGCCGCCCGCACCCATCACGGTGTGCAGCTCGTCGATGAAGATCACCAGATCGTCCGCGTGGTCGCCGATCTCGTCGATGATCCGCTTCATCCGCTCCTCGAAGTCGCCCCGGTACCTGGTGCCGGCCACCACGCCGGACAGGTCCACCTGGATGACCCGCTTGCCCGCCAGGGTCGCCGGCACGTCGTCGTCCACGATCCGCTGCGCGATGCCCTCCACGATCGCCGTCTTGCCCACTCCGGCCTCACCGATCAGCACCGGGTTGTTCTTCGTCCGCCGCGACAGCACCTCGACCGTCTGCTCGATCTGCTCGTTCCGGCCGATGACCGGGTCGATCCGGCCTTCCCTGGCCAGTGCGGTGAGGTCGCGGCCGAAGCTGTCCAGCGTGGGAGTGCTCGGCGGCCGCTGCTGGCCGGGAGGCGCGCCGCGCCCGGGAGGCGCGCCCTGGCCGGCGAGGGCGCGCTGAAATGCCTCGGGCGTGAGCCGCGCGCCGGACATCATCCGGCCGGCGCCGGACTCGGGGTTGACCGCGAGCGCCAGCAGGATGTGCTCGGGACCGATGTAGGAGGAACCGAGCGCGCGCGAGATCCGGTGTGAGTCCAGCAGGGCGCGCTTCGCGGCCGGCGTGAGCGCCGGCGGCTCGGTGCGGCTCTGCTCGTGGGGGACCTGCTGCTCGATCTCGCGGGCCAGCGCGTCCGGGTCGGCTCCGGCGCGGGCAAGCAGCTGGCGGGTGGGTTCCAGCTTGGCGGCGGCCCACAGCAGGTGCTCGGTATCCAGATCGGCTCCGCCCCATTCGGCGGCCTGCGTCGCCGCGGCCGCCACCAGTTCCCGGGCCGGCCCGCTCATCAGCCGGGTGATATCGATCCGCTGGCCGGCCCGACGCGGCGCGCCCGTGCCGAAGAAATGGCCGAGGAAGTCGTCGAATGGGCTGGGCTCGCCAGGCCCGAAGTAGCCGGTCATCAGTCACCCTCCTGCGCGGCGGTTCCCGGGAGTGTGACCCGCCCTACCCGCCGGGCGAACGGCTGAACCACCCGCCCGGGGATGGATCAACCGCTGATGGGCATATGGTGACGGGTGACACGACAGGGGAGGCTGACCGGAATGGACGAGCAACGAGCCCGCGCCTTGCTGGAGGCAGAACGCGCTGAAGTGCAGAGCCTCCTGAGCCAGACGCAGGAAGCCGCTGAAGAAGACCGCGAGCAGGAAGGCGTGACGGGTGACATCGCTGACGTGGCGCAGCCCCTGACCGCCGAGGGAATGGACGACGCCATCGCCGAGAACCTGCGGGACCGGCTGGACGCCATCGAACGGGCCCTGGACCGGATCGCCAAGGGCACCTACGGCAAGTCGGTCCGCAGCGGCACGCCAATCCCGGACGAGCGCCTCGAAGCCGACCCGGCCGCCGAACTGACCGTGGAAGAGGCCGCCGCGGAGCGATAACTTGCCGCCGCCGGGCCGGCGCTGAGCGACAGCCCCCAGGGCCGGCGCTCTGCGATAGCCCCAGGGCCGGCCCTGGGGCCCGGCGATAACAGCAAGAAGCGTTGGCCGCCATGGGTGAGCCGTTGATAACAGCAAGAAGCGGCGGGCCGCGGGGTCCGGTAGCTCGCTGAAATGCTCTGGTCGGTCTTGGCGAATTGCGCGTATCGCCACATAACAGGCACATGCCACCGCCAGCTCGTGGA
Source organism: Streptosporangiaceae bacterium (assembly GCA_019245115.1). Taxonomy (GTDB): domain Bacteria; phylum Actinomycetota; class Actinomycetes; order Streptosporangiales; family Streptosporangiaceae; genus JAFARZ01. The sequence continues at coordinate 49,838 of JAFARZ010000287.1, forward strand.
ACATAAGAGCCTCCCGGAGGAAAGGGCGCCGGAAACCGGCGCCCAAGCTTCCGGGAGGCTCTTTCCTTCCGCGTCGCCAGGCAGCCGCCGTAGACATAACCGCTATACCGCTGATAACAGCAAGAAGCGCCAAGCGCCTGGTGCGTGGCAACTGGTGCCTGGTGCCTGGTGCCTGGTTGTGGGTGGTCTGGGCGATCATCGGTGTCGCGCCGTGTTGGCGCCGGCTACGCGCTGGGCGGCGGCTTTCTCGCCGTCAGCCTGGCCGGGACCCTGTACCAGGAACGGAAGCTGCTGGCCCGGCGTCGCTAGCGCGGCGGGACGGTTTCTCCGGGGGCGGCCAGTCGGTGCCGGACGGCCACCAGCCGACCCGTTGCGGCAGCTGGGCATGCGGATTCCGGCCGCGAGCGGCGAACCGCTCCATCCGGGTCGCGCCCGGCAGTTCGACCCGCGCCGACATCAGGCTGACCCCGGTACCGGTCAGTTCCACCCAGCAGATCTGCTGGGTCCGCACGTACGCCGGGGGTAGCCCGAGCCGGCCGCCCAGCGCCTCCACCACCGATGTGCACGACCCCGAGTTCGCGTAGAAACCGGACCCGGTGGCCCGCAGCTCGGGATGGTGCGTGTGCCCGGACACGAAGCCCTGGTAGCCGTCGCTCACGAGATCAACGGCCCGCTGCCGGGCCGCCTTGTTCTGCCCGTACCCCCGCTCGTCCAGCGCCAGCGCCGAGATGGACAGCCACGCCCGCCGGGCCATGATCGCCACCAGCGCGACGACCACCACCAGGTCGACCAGCGCCCCGTAGCCGAGGATCACCCCGCCGTGGATCCACACCCCGGTGTCCGGGTACCGCGACCGGACATCGGAGTACCAGGGGATCCGCACCAGGATCAGCAGCGCGAGCGGGATGACGATGAGCCACCACAGGTGCCGTATCAGCTTGCGGTACACCAGCCGTGACCCGACGAAGGACGGGAAGTCCGTCGGATCGGCCATCTCGTGCGCCCCGTCGACCCAGCCACGCCCCAGCCACTCGATCCGCGGGATCACCTCCCGTACGATGTGATGCCCGATCGGCGTGTCGAGTGAGTTCCGCGCGTCGTGGAAGCAGTTGTACGGGTCGAGCTGGTGGCCGTGCTCGACGCGCACCTTGCGGCCGCCGGGCAGCACCAGGTCCGCCTCCAGGCACAGCCGGGCGCCGGTCAGCTCCCAGATCGCGTCGGCCGCCTTCACATCCCAGGCCAGATCGCCGTCATGGTTGCCGATCACGTAGATGACCTGGCCGCCGCGCTGGGTCACCGCGAGCAGCGCGGCGCACAGATCCTCGTGCGCGCGCAGGATGTCGGTGGCCGTCGCCTCGCTGAAGCCGAGCAACTCGACCACGTCGCCGGCCAGGACCACGGTCAGCGGCTCGGCGCCCGCGGACTCTGTCTCCGATGTCAGGCGCTCCACCAGCGTGGCGCATGACCGCCCGGACACGTCGGTCCGCACCGGTGGCAGGTGCAGGTCGCTGGCGACAATGACCGTGCCGCCGGATGGCACGGTCACGTCGAGCAGGTCAGCGACCTCAGGTCTCGGCGACGGCATAGCTGACAGCGTTCCTTCCCACTGGGAGATACCCAGCCCGCTAAGACTAAGACGCCGCGGCTCCCCCCATGGTTCGGGTTGGCATTTAACCAATGGTTGAGCCACCGTCCGTTCGTGAAAAATGGGTTCCATGGAGTCCGCGAGTTACGACCACCTGAGCGTGGAAGCGGCGGCCCGGGAACTCTGGGAATCCGCCGACGTGTACCGGTACGTGCCCGGCGATGGCCAGGCTTTCAGCGTCGACACGCCGCCGGCCTATGTATCCGCGGACCACCTGCACGTCGGGCACGCGATGAGCTACTCGCAGCCGGACTTCATCGTGCGCTACCGCCGCATGCGCGGCGAGCGGGTGTTCTACCCGATGGGCTTCGACGACAACGGCCTGCCCACCGAGCGGTTCGTCGAGCAGGCGCATGGGGTCAGTGCCGCCGGCATGCCGCGTGCGGAGTTCGTCGAGCTGTGCCTGGCCGAGACCCGGCGGGTCGGCGCGGTGTACGAGGAGCTGTGGCGCCGCCTCGGCCTGTCGGTCGACTGGTCGCTGCGCTACTCGACGATCGACGCGCGCTGCCAGCGGACCGCCCAGGCCGCCTTCATCAAGCATCACGAGCTGGGAAACATGCGGCGGGCCGAGGATCCGGTGCTGTGGTGCCCGCAGGACAGGACGGCGCTGGCTCAGGCAGACCTAGAAGATAACGAACGTACTGGATTGCTCTACCCGGTAACCTTCACCGGCCCGGGTGGTGAGTCGCTGCCCATCGCCACCACCCGTCCTGAGCTGCTGCCCGCCTGCGTCGCGCTGTACCACCACCCGGACGACGCGCGGTACACCGGGCTGTCCAGCGCGCGGGTGCCGCTGTTCGGCTACCAGGTGCCGGTGCTCGCCGACGACATGGTGGACCCGGAGTACGGGACCGGGCTGATGATGATGTGCACGTTCGGGGACAGCGAGGACGTGCTGCGCTGGCGGCGCGACCGGCTGGCCCATGGGCTGGCGCTGCGGATGGTGGTGACGCCGGACGGCCGGATGGGGGAGCCGGCCGGGCCGTTCGCCGGGCTGACGCTGGCCGATGCGCGCAAGGCCATCGTGGTTGCTCTTGAATCGGCGATCGGCGCCAGACAGATCCGGCACGTGGTGAGCGTCCACGAGCGGTGCCAGACGCCCGTGGAGTTCCAGATCAGGCCGCAGTGGTTCATCGCGATCCGGGAGAACGCCGACCGGTTCCGGGCCAGGGCGGCGGAGCTCGAGTGGATCCCGCCGTTCATGCGGCACCGGCTCGAGGACTGGATCGACGGGCTGAAATGGGACTGGAACATCTCCCGGCAGCGGCGTTACGGCGTGCCGTTCCCGGTGTGGTTCTGCTCCTCATGCGGAGAGGCGGTGCTGGCCAGCCTCGAGGACCTTCCGGTGGATCCGCTGGTGGACAAGCCAAGGGCGCCGTGTGCCTCGTGCGGGTCGCCTGAATTCACGCCGGACGAGGACGTGATGGACACATGGATGACGTCCTCGCTGAGCCCGCAGATCAACTGCGGCTGGGACGGCGATCCGATGTCCGTGCGGGTACAGGGGTTCGAGATCATCCGGACGTGGCTGTTCTACACGATCGTGCAGTCGGAACTGCTGCTGGGGCGGCTGCCCTGGCGTGCGGCGATGATCGCCGGCTGGGGGCTGAACGAGCAGGGCCGCAAACTGTCCAAGCGAGACGTTTCGGCGGCGCGGTACTCGCCTTCGGATGTGATGGAGCGGTACGGCGCGGACGCGCTGCGGCTGTGGGCGGCCAGGGCGCGCAGCGGCACCGACCTGCGCTACAACGAGAAGGACGTCAGGACCGGGCGCAAGTTCGCGGTGAAGCTGTGGAACGTGGGCCGGTTCGTGGCGATGAACCTCGGGGAGGGGCGCCTCCACGGCGGCCCGCCCCCGGTCCATGAGCGCGCCCTGGTCGACCGCTGGGTGCTGTCGCACCTGGCCGCCACGGTGGCCGAGGCGACCGCGGCGTTCGAGTCGTATGAGTACGCCCAGGCGTATCAGGCGGCGTCGCGGATGTTCTGGTCGGTGTACTGCGACAGGTACCTGGAGATGATCAAGGACCAGGTGGCGTCGGATCCGGGTACCCGCTGGACGCTGTGGGAGACGTACCGGGTGCTGCTGGGGCTGTTCGCGCCCTTCGCTCCGTTCGTCACCGAGGAGATGTACCAGCGGTTCTACCGGCGCCACGAGGGCGCGCCGTCGCTGCACGTGACTTCGTGGCCGGCGGCCGATCCGGCCTGGGTGTCCGACGTGTCCGCCGCCGACCAGCTCGCCGTGATCCTGGACGCCACCCGGGTGCTACGCAGCCGGGAGAAACTCGGCAACTCCGCGCGGCTGCGCGCGCTGACGCTGCAGGCCCACCATCCCGCGGCGTCGGCGCTGCTGGACGTCATCGCCGAGCCGCTGCGGGTGGCCGCCCGCGCCGACGCGGTGGTCTTCGGCGAGGCGGCCCACCCCAGCGGCGTCGACGGCATTACGGTAGCCATCGCCGCCTGAGCCCGTTACTTCTGCGACAGGGCGGCCAGGACGTCGTGGGCTATGGCGATCAAGCCGAACTGCCGGGCGGCGTCAGCCGGGGGAACGTGGATGAACGCGGCCGGTATGGCGGCCGTGCTCAGGAAGATATCGGCGTTGCCGGACACGACGTCGAGGCTCACCCCGTCGAGCCGGGGGTGGCCGGATCCGGCCGGGGTCACGATCATGAGCATCGCCTTCGCGCTGTCCCCGAGACCGGCAACCGGGCCTTCGACGGTGCTGAGCCTGGCGCCTTCCTTGATCGCCTGGGGATCGGTCCACATAGTCCCGAACACCGACACTGACCGGGGCTGGATGGAAGAGACCGCCTGGCCGTTGCTGGGAATAGTGACGGGGGCGGACGCGAAGGTGGTCATCGTCATCGAGAGCGTGCGAGGCTGGCCGCCGTTGAGCCGGTGCCACTGGCACCGGGCCGTACGGAGGGACTTGAGCGCCGGCCCGCCGGACGATTCGCCTATCGCACCGGGCAGGTACTTGTCCAGGGTGGTCGGCCTGACCAGCGCGCACGCTCCGGACAGCGCCACGTACTGCCGTGACTGGGCAGGGCTCACCGCGGCCGTCACGGCGACCGCGGCTGCCGTCGCGCCTGTTATGAGAATCACGCCGGCCGCGGCCAGCAGGCCGATCCGGATCCATCGTGTGGGCTGGTCAGGCATCGCATCACATCCCCGGCCCCCCGAGGCTTATCAGAGGTGGTACCACCGCCGTTCGTTAGTGTGGATTTTATTCGTAGAGCGCGGCGGTGGCACGGGCCGCGGCGGCCAGCCGGTCGCGTAGCTCCGCCGGTTCGAGTACCTCGATCTCGGGGCCCAGGGCCAGGAACTCACGGCAGGCGTGCTCGACCGACTCGATCGGTAGGACCGCGCGGGTCCGGCCGTCGGTATCGGGGACACCGGTCCGGGCCGCCGCCTCGGCGGCGGTGGCGGACAGGCGGGCGATGGCTGTTCCGGTGAGACGGACGGTGGCGTCCGCGCGGTGAAGCTGGTCCAGGAACTCGGTCGTGCTGGTCTTCCAGTAAGCGGCCAGGTCGAACGAGCCGGGGATGGCGAACTCTTCGTCCAGGACCTCCAGGGCGAGGATCTGATCGACGCGGTAGGTGCGCGGTCGCGGGCCGGTGTGCCGGGCGACCAGGTACCAGCGGCCGGCCTTGAGCACCAGGCCATAGGGTTCCAGGCGGCGGTCGACATCGGTCGGCGCCTTCCAGCGGCGGTAGCGCAGCCGGAGCGCGCGCCCGCGCCAGACCGCGTCCGCGACGGCCGGCAGGAACGGCGTCTCATCCGCGGTGGCGTACCAGCCAGTGGCATCCAGGTGGAAGCGGGACTGGACCTGGCCGACCTGCTCGGCCAGGGCCGGCGGGAGCGCGGCGCGGACCTTGAGCTGAGCGGCCGCGAGCACCGAGCCGAGCCCCAGTTCGGCGGCGGGGCCGGGCAGCCCGGACAAGGACAGCGCCCGGGCCTCGTCCGGGCTGAGCCCGGTCAGCCTGGTCCGGTAGCCATCCAGCAGCCGGTAGCCGCCGCGGTGCCCGGCGTCGCCATACAACGGAATGCCCGCCGCGTGCAGCGACTCCACGTCGCGGTAGATGGTCCGGACGGAAACCTCCAGCTCCTCGGCGAGCTGGGTGGCCGTCAGCCGGCCGCGGCTCTGCAGCAGCAGAAGAATGGTCACCAGCCGGCTCGCGCGCATGTGGCTTATTGTGATGCACTCCACTGACAGAAGATGTCAGGGAAGTGCCTCTAGCCTTCCGGCATGCCATTCACGGAGAAGCTGCTGACCAGCCTGCCGCCGATAGCGGCGGGCGGGCGGCAATTCAAGCGTTATTACGTCACATCCGAGACCGCCTCGATCTCCCCGGAGATCGAAGCGGCGGCGTTCGAGACCTTGCCCAAGCTGCTGCCGGAGGCGGACGGCACGCCGGCGGCTGGCTTCGTCGTCCTGCACCGGGGCGGGGATGGCGCGGCCTACCTGAACGCCTACACGTGGGTATGGGACAACGTGTTGCACATGCGCGCGGCGGCGGCAGCGCAGCCGGTGCTGGGGTGCCCGGACGATGATCCGACGCATTTCCTGGTTGTGGACCGGCCGTGGATCGGCTGTGTGTGGGAGCTTCCGCCGATCCAGCACGAGCGGGACGCCTGGGTCCGGCACATGCTGGTGCCGGACGTGGCGGACCTGGACGGATACCTGGCCGACGCGATTCCGGACGGGTGGACCGGATGAGCGCGCGAGACTTCGACTTCTTTCACGGGAGCTGGCAGGTCGCGCACCGGTATCTGAGGACGCGGCTGGCGGGTGACGATGAATGGGGGGAGTTCACCACCCGGACGACGTGCCGGCCGATCCTCGGCGGGGCCGGCAACATAGACGAGGGCGAGTTCGCCGAGCACGGATACCACGCCATGTCGCTGCGGCTGTACAACCCGGAGGAGGATTCCTGGGCCATCTACTGGATCACCAGTCGCAGCACCGTGATGGATCCGCCGATGGCTGGCCGGTTTGCTGATGGGGCGGGCGAGTTCTTCGGTGCGGACACGCTCGACGGGGTCCAGGTGCCGTGCCGGTTCCTGTGGTCGGTGTTCGGGCCGGACCGGTGCCGGTGGGAGCAGGCCTACTCCGACGACGACGGCAGGACGTGGGAGACGAACTGGTATATGGACTTCACGCGGATCTGACCGTGCGGGCGGCAGCCGTCGCGCGGGCGGCAGCCGTCGCGCGGCGGCGCGGGACAATGTCTGGATGCGGATCATCGCCCTCGAAGAGCATTTCTGGACCCCCGCCCTGGCCCCGGCGCCCGGCACCGGCACGCTGGCGTTCTGGGGGCCGCAGACCGATCACGACCTGCGCGACCTCGGTTTGAAACGGCTCGCCGACATGGACGCCTGCGGGATCGACTTCCAGGTCGTCTCGCATGTCGCGCCGGCCGCGCAGGGACTCGCGGGGGAGTCCGCGCTGGCCCGGGCGCGCGAGGCCAACGACATGCTCGCGGCGGCGGTGCGTTCGCATCCGGACCGGTTCGGCGGCTTCGCGACGCTGCCGACCGGGGACGCCTCGGCGGCCGCGGACGAACTCGAACGCGCCTGCACCGAGCTGGGTTTCCTCGGCGCGATGGTGAACAGCACGCTCGGCTCCAATGACGCGTTCCTCGATGACACGCGTTTCGAAGTTCTCCTGTCCCGGTTCGAGCGGCTCGACGTGCCGCTGTACCTGCATCCCGCGCCGCCGCCGGCGGCGTTGCGTTCGGTGCTCTATAGCGGGCTGCCTTCGGCGGTGGCGGGGCGGCTCGCCACCGGCGCGTGGGGCTGGCACGCGGAAGCCGGCCTGCACGTGCTACGGATGATCGCCACGGGCGTATTCGACCGGCATCCGAGGCTGCGCCTGATCGTCGGCCACTGCGGCGAGATGCTGCCGTTCATGCTGGCCCGCATCGACGCGATGCTGCCGTTGCCGCAGGCCAGGCTTTCGCCGTCCGAATACTTCCTGCGCCACGTGTGGGTGACCACCAGCGGGCTGTTCACGCTGCCGCCGGTCATGTGCGCCATCGAGGTGCTCGGCGTCGACCGGGTGATGTTCAGCGTGGACTACCCGTTCGGCTCCAACACCGAAGGCCGCGCCCTGCTTGACGCCCTCCCCCTCGACCCGGCCGACGTCGCCAAGATCGCCTCCGGCAACGCCGAGCAAGTCCTCCACCTGTGAGGTTAACCCGTCCCAACTCCCGCCCAGCGCCCCGCGTCTGTGCTCCGGCGTTCGTGCTCCGGCGTTCGTGCCCGGGCGGCGCCTGCGCGTTTTACGGTCCCCGAAATATGCGCATTTATGCGTATATGTCAGCGGTCGTACATGTGGAACTGGCCCGATACCGTGGAAGATTGGGGCTTTGCGGAAGGTTAGGCGCCGGTTTCCGGCGCCTAACCTTCCGCGGGACCCTTTGTTTCCAACGGATCGCCGGTTGCAACGGAACATTCCGGACATGAGGCGCTGCCGATCGTCCCGGGTCGCCGTATGCGCCTGGTAGAAGCGGCAATCGGCGGCTGAGCTCTGCACATATAGAGCTTGAAGATGCAGGGCCCTCAGCGTGCCAATGGCACCAGTCGAGCCCGCCAGGGTGTGCCACTGGTGCCGTCGCTCGGGCGCAGGTCGGCTCAGATCTTTGCCTTCGCCTCCATATAGCACGGAAATTGTGTGCTACACGGAAATTTATCGGCCGTATTCGTACACTGAATTTCCGCGCAGCACCGATTTTCCCTCTTAATCCGCTTCCCGTTCGGGAGTTTGCCGGACATTCAGGGCAATCCGGCAACGGCGCGACTACGCGCCCCTGATCTGCAGACTTGCCACGTGCCTCCCCGCAGGTGACAGACCCTAGCCTTCACGCTCAGTACCGGATATGTCAGGATATGTGCCACGCAATCGGCGGCAGCGGCGGGGCGAGCTGCGGCAGAAGGCGGGTGCGAGCGGGGGCAGAGGGCGCGTGCGAGCGGGCGAGCGGGGGCAGAGGGCGCGTGCGAGCGGGGGCAGAGGGCGGGTGCGAGCGGCGGCAGAGGGCGGGGGCAGAGGGCGGGTGCGAGCGGGGCGAGCTGGGGGCAGAAGGCGGGTGTCAGTGGGGCAGAAGGCGAGGTGCGAGCGGGGGCAGGCGGCGGGTGAGCGCGGGCGGCCTGCGCGCGGTTTCGGGGTGTGGGACGGGGCTGAGGGGGATGGTTGGCGCAACGTGCCCCACCTGGGGGGATGGTTGGCGCAACCTACCCCTTCCGTCCGCAGCCCGCAGTCCGGCCCGTACGCCGCGCAGGCCGCCCCGGCCCGGTCCTCAGGCCGCCCGCCCCGCCCCGGCCCGGCAGGCCGCCCCGCCCGCCGCCCATGCAGTCCGCTCGCCGCGGCGGCCGCGGCGGGCCCGGGCCTGCCGACCGTCGGCCGCCCGGGGGGTGATTTAGGTCACGGTGATCTTGCGGAAATTTGCGGTGGCCGGCGAATTTACGGCACAATAGTGTTGTGAAAAACGTACGGGCGACGGTCCCCCGGGCGAAGGGGGTCCGAGCCGATGGTCCCCGGGCTGGTGGCGCCGACGCGGGCGCCGAGCGCGGCACGCGCGGTCAGGTCGCCCGGCTGATCCTGGAGCTGGGGCCGTCGACGGCCGCCACGCTGGGCGGCCGGCTGGGGCTCACCCCGGCGGCGATCCGGCGTCACCTCGACACGCTCATCGCCGAGGGGATGATCGAGACCAGGACCGCGCGGACATACGGCAACCGCGGTCGCGGGCGACCGGCGAAGGTCTTCGTCATCACCGACGCGGGCCGCAGCGCGTTCGAGCACTCCTACGACGACCTGGCCAGCAACGCGCTCCGGTTCATCGCCGAGACGATGGGTCCGGAGTCGGTGGCCGAGTTCGCCCGGCGGCAGGTGGCGGACCTGGAGCACAGGTACGCCCCTACGCTGGCAACCAGCACATCGCTGGCCGAGCGGGTCGAGGCGCTGGCCGAGGCGCTGTCCGCGGACGGGTACGCCGCCTCGGCGGGCCCGGCGCCGGCCATCGGCGCGGGATGGCTGGGCAGCGGCGCGCAGCTGTGCCAGCACCACTGCCCGGTCGCGCACGTCGCCGCCGAATTCCCCCAGCTGTGCGAGGCCGAGACCGAGGCGTTCGGGAGGTTGCTGGGCGTGCCGGTGCAGCGACTCGCTACGATCGCCCACGGCGACGGGATCTGCACGACGCATGTAACGGGCCTGGCGGGGAAGCCCGGCACGCACACGGTAGTTGTAAACACCGGCAGAGCAATAACAGAAGCAATAACAGAAGCGATAACAACAGCGACACCAACAGAGTCCGGAGGGCTCTCGATATGACGACCACCGCGCACGACCAGCTCGAGGGGCTCGGCACCTACAAGTTTGGCTGGGCCGACCCGGACGTGGCGGGCGCGTCCGCGCGCCGCGGCCTTTCCGAAGAGGTGGTCCGCGACATATCGGCCCGCAAGGGGGAGCCGGAGTGGATGCTCGACCTCCGGCTGAAGGGACTCAGGTACTTCGGCCGTAAGCCGCTGCCCGCCTGGGGCGCCGACCTTACCGAGATCGACTTCGACAACATCAAGTACTTCGTCCGCTCGACCGAGAAGCAGGCGGCGAGCTGGGACGAGCTGCCCGCGGACATCAAGAACACCTACGACAAGCTGGGCATCCCCGAGGCGGAGAAGCAGCGGCTCATCGCCGGAGTGGCCGCCCAGTACGAGTCCGAGGTCGTCTACCACAAGATCCGCGAGGACCTCGAGGAGAAGGGCGTAATCTTCCTCGACACGGATACCGCGCTGAAGGAGCATCCGGACCTGTTCCGGGAGTACTACGGCACGGTCATCCCGCCGGGGGACAACAAGTTCGCCGCCCTCAATACGGCCGTCTGGTCCGGCGGTAGCTTCATCTACGTGCCGAAGGGCGTGCACGTGGAGATCCCGCTGCAGGCCTACTTCCGGATCAACACCGAGAACATGGGCCAGTTCGAGCGGACCCTGATCATCGTCGACGAGGGCGCCTATGTGCACTACGTCGAGGGTTGCACCGCGCCGATCTACAAGTCGGACAGCCTGCACTCCGCGGTGGTCGAGATCATCGTGAAGAAGGACGCGCGCTGCCGGTACACCACCATCCAGAACTGGTCGGCCAACGTCTACAACCTGGTGACCAAGCGCGCCGTCGCGCAGGCGGGCGCCACCATGGAGTGGATCGACGGGAACATCGGATCCAAGGTCACGATGAAGTACCCGGCGGTCTACCTGATGGGAGAGCACGCCCGGGGCGAGACGCTGTCGGTGGCCTTCGCCGGTCCCGGCCAGCACCAGGACGCGGGGGCCAAGATGGTGCACTGCGCGCCGCACACGAGTTCCACGATCGTGTCCAAGTCGGTGGCCAGGGCGGGCGGCCGGACGTCGTACCGGGGCCTGGTCAACGTGCAGGAAGGCGCCGCGCAGTCCAAGTCGACGGTGAAGTGCGACGCGCTGCTCGTCGACACCGTGAGCCGCTCGGACACCTACCCCTACGTGGACGTGCGTGAGGACGACGTGGAGATGGGCCATGAGGCCACCGTCTCCAAGATCTCCGAAGATCAGCTGTTCTACCTGATGAGCCGCGGCATGACCGAGGACGAGGCGATGGCGACGATCGTCCGCGGCTTAGTCGAGCCGATCGCACGCGAGCTGCCGATGGAATACGCGCTCGAGCTGAACCGCCTGATCGAGCTGCAGATGGAGGGGGCGGTCGGCTAATGCCGTCGTTGCTGACGGGGGAGACATCCCCCGTGACGAGGCTGCACGAGCAGCGGTCGCTCGATCCCGCCGACTTCGGGGTCCCGGACGGGCGCGAGGAAGAGTGGCGGTTCACGCCGTTGCGCCGCCTCCGCGGGCTACATTCCGACGCTCCGGCTGGTGCCGGCGCGGTCAGCGTGGAAGTAGCCCCCGCACCCGAGATCAACGTCCATTTGAACGAACGGGCGGTGGTGCGCGGTTCGGCCAGCTTCATCCCCGCGGACCGGGTGAGCGCACGGGCGTTCGACGCATTCGAGCAGGCGACGGTCATCGAGGTGCCGAAGGAGGCAGAGGCTTCGGCGCCCAGCGTGATCACGGTGACCGGTACCGATTCCAGCGCAGCCGCGTACGGCCACCTCGTGGTGAGGGCCGGTCCGCTGTCGCGCGCCGTCGTGGTGCTGGACCACCGCGGCAGCGCGACGTACGCGGACAACGTTGAGCTGGTGGTCGGCGATGGCGCCTCGCTGTCGGTGATCAGCGTGCAGGACTGGGCGTCCGACACGGTGCACGTGTCGCACCATTACGCCACGCTCGGCCGGGATGCCACGCTGACCCATGCCGCGGTCACGCTGGGCGGGAACCTGGTGCGCCTGGCTCCGTCGGTCCGCTATACCGGCCCGGGCGGCGACGCCACGCTGAACGGCATCTACTTCGCGGATGCGGGCCAGCACCTGGAGCACCGGCTGTTCGTCGACCACGACGTGCCGAACTGCCGCAGCCGGGTCACCTACAAGGGAGCGCTTCAGGGCGAGGACGCGCACGCGGTGTGGATCGGCGATGTGCTGATCCGGCCGGACGCGGTGGGCACCGACACCTACGAGTACAACCGTAACCTGGTCCTCACCGACGGCACCCGGGTTGACTCGGTGCCGAACCTGGAGATCCTCACCGGTGAGATAATCGGCGCCGGGCACGCCAGCGCGAGCGGGCGGCTGGAAGACCACCATCTGTTCTATCTGATGGCCCGGGGCATTCCCTTCGATGAGGCGCGCAGGCTGGTCATCCGCGGCTTCTTCGCGCAGCAGATCGCCACGATCGAGGTACCCGGGATCCGCGAGCGGATTACCGCGGCGATCGAGAAGGAGCTCTCATGAGCGAGACCCCCACCTACACCCGCGCCGCGCATATATCCGACATCCCGGATGACGGGACGTTCGGTGTTGAGATAGACGGCGAGCCGGTATGCCTGATCCGGACCGGCGGCGAGGTGTTCGCGCTGCGGGACGTGTGCTCGCACGCCGAGGTGCCGCTGTCCGAGGGTGAGATCTACGACCACACGGTGGAGTGCTGGCTGCACGGATCCTGCTTCGACGTGCGCACCGGCCAGCCCACCGGGCCGCCGGCCACCGAGCCGGTGGCGGTTTACCCAGTCAAGATCGAAGGTGACGACGTCTACGTGTCGCTCACCGCTGAGAAGGAGTCATAGTGTCCACCCTGGAGATCCGCGACCTGCACGTCAGCGTGGAAGTCGGTGCTGGCTCAGCCGGCGCGGCCGGCGGGCCTGGAGTCCAGCGCGAGATCCTGCGCGGAGTGGACCTGACGGTCGCCGCCGGGCAGACGCACGCGATCATGGGACCGAACGGCTCCGGCAAGTCCACGCTCGCCTACGCGATCGCCGGGCATCCGAAGTACACGGTGACGTCGGGCTCGGTCACCCTGGACGGTGAGGATCTGCTGGCCATGACCGTGGACGCACGGGCTCGCGCCGGGCTGTTCCTCGCCATGCAGTACCCGGTCGAGGTTCCCGGCGTCTCGGTGTCGAACTTCCTGCGCACCGCGGTGACCGCGGTCCGCGGCGAGGCGCCGAAGCTGCGCGACTTCATCAAGGAGCTACGCGGCGCGATGAAGGAGCTGTCCATCGACCCGTCGTTCGCCGAGCGCAACCTGAACGAGGGATTCTCCGGCGGCGAGAAGAAGCGGCACGAGATCCTCCAGCTCGAGCTGCTCAACCCGAAGATCGCCATCCTCGACGAGACCGACTCCGGGCTCGACATCGACGCACTCAAGGTCGTGTCGGAGGGGATCAACCGGTTCCGTGGCCAGCCCGGCAAGGGCATGCTGCTGATCACCCACTACACCCGGATCCTTCGTTACGTGAAGCCGGACTTCGTGCACGTCTTCGTGGCCGGCCGGATCGTCGAAGAGGGCGGTCCCGAGCTGGCCGAACTGCTGGAGAACGAGGGCTATGAGCGGTTCCTGGGCTCTGTTAGCCTGGGGGGCCGAGCATGACCGCGCTCGATCCTGAGGTGATCCGGAAAGATTTCCCGATCCTGGGCCGGACGGTGCGCAACGACAAGCCGCTGATCTACCTGGACTCCGGCGCCACCTCGCAGAAGCCGCGCCAGGTCCTCGACGCCGTCCGTGACGCGTACGAGCTGCACAACGCGGCCGCGCACCGGGGCACGCACCTGCTCGGCGAGGAGGCCACCGACCTCTACGAGGGGGCGCGGGCCAAGGTCGCCGCGTTCCTCGGTGCGGAGAGCAACGAGGTGGTGTTCACCAAGAACGCGACCGAGGCGATCAACCTGGTCGCGTACGCGATGAGCAACGCCACCGCGGTGGGGGGCCCGGAGCGGTTCCGGGTGCTGCCCGGTGACGAGATCCTGATCACCGAGCTTGAGCACCACGCCAACCTGGTGCCCTGGCAGCAGCTGTGCGAGCGTACCGGGGCCACGTTGCGCTGGCTCGGTGTCACCCCGGACGGCCGGGTCGACCTGGCCGGCCTGGACGAGAAGATCACTGGCCGGACCAGGCTGGTCGCGATCACCCACCAGTCCAACGTCACCGGTGCGATCACCCCGCTGGCCGACGTCGTGCGCGTGGCGCACGCGAAAGGCGCGCTGGTGCTCGCGGACGCGGCCCAGTCCGTCCCGCATCAGCCAGTGGACGTGGGCGCGCTCGGCGTGGACTTCCTGGCCTTCTCCGGGCACAAGATGCTCGGCCCGTACGGGGTCGGCGTGCTGTTCGGCCGGTATGAGCTGCTCGCCGGGATGCCGCCGTTCCTGACCGGCGGCTCGATGATCGAGGTCGTCCGCATGGAGGGCACGACGTTCCTGCCGCCGCCGCAGCGGTTCGAGCCCGGCGTGCCGTTCATCGCCGAGGCGGCGGGCCTGGGGACGGCGGTCGACTACCTGACCGCGCTGGGGATGGAGAACGTGGCCGCGCACGAGCACGAGCTGACCGCGCACGCGCTCGACCTGCTCGGCCAGATCGACGGGGTCACGATCGTCGGCCCGCGGACCACGGAGGACCGCGGCGGCTGCGTCGCGTTCGAGGTGGACGGCGTGCACCCGCACGACGTGGGCCAGGTGCTGGACGAGCTGGGCATCGCGGTCCGCACCGGGCATCATTGCGCCTGGCCGCTGCACCGCGCGTTCGGCGTGCAGTCGAGCACCAGGGCCACCTTCTACGTGTACAACACGCACGCCGAGGTAGCCGCACTGGCGGAAGGAATCCGTCACGCCCAGCGTTTCTTCGCGTAGGCGTCTGGAAGGATCGCACATGCAACTCGAGTCGATGTACCAGGAGATCATCCTGGACCACTACCGCAACCCCCACCACCGGGGCCTGCGGGAGCCGTTCGACGCCGAGGTGCATCACGTCAACCCGGTCTGCGGTGACGAAGTGACGCTCCGCGTACTGCTGAAAGACGCGGGCGGCCACCCGGTGGTCGAGGACGTGTCGTACGAGAATCTCGGCTGCTCGATCAGCCAGGCCAGCGCCTCGGTGCTCTCCGACCTGGTGATCGGCAAGCCGGTGGACGAGGCGATGCGGATCAACCAGGCGTTCCTGGAATTGATGCAGTCCAAGGGCGAGGGGGAGCCCGACGAGGACGTGCTGGAGGACGCGGTGGCGTTCGCCGGGGTGTCCAAGTACCCGGCCAGGATCAAGTGCGCGCTGCTCGGCTGGATGGCGTGGAAGGACGCGACGGCGCGAGCGCTGGAGGAGGGACGATGACCGAGCACGACGTTCAAGACGTGGAAGACGCGCCGCCGACGCATGAGCATGAGGACGTCCTGGAGGCGCTCCGCGATGTCGTCGACCCCGAACTGGGCATCAACGTCGTCGACCTCGGCCTTGTCTACGGTGTCGACGTCGACGAGAGCCGGATCGCGACCATCGACATGACGCTGACCAGCGCGGCCTGCCCGCTCACCGACGTGATCGAGGACCAGGCCCGCGAGGCGCTCGACGGCGTGGTGTCCGACTTCCGGATCAACTGGGTGTGGATGCCGCCGTGGGGTCCGGAGCACATCACCGAGGACGGCCGCGAA
The DNA here is from genome assembly GCA_019245115.1 of Streptosporangiaceae bacterium. Lineage (GTDB taxonomy): Bacteria > Actinomycetota > Actinomycetes > Streptosporangiales > Streptosporangiaceae > JAFARZ01. Next base: position 65,531 of record JAFARZ010000287.1, read on the forward strand.
CAGCTCCGCGCCCTCGGCTTCAACATCTGACCGCGGCGGGTCGCGCGTGACTCAGGGCTGCGCGGTGTCATAGTGGATGCCTTCCTGTGGGGCGTCGCACCGGTAGACGCTGTTGCCTAGCTCGCCCGGAGCGGTCAGCAGGGACAGGGCGAACGGGTTGCCGTCGCGGCGCGAGATGAACACCGGAGCGTTGTCGATGTAACAGCCGTTCCACGGGCTGTTCTGGCTGATCGGGCTCTTCGCGCCGTCCCATGGTGGCGCGGAGAACGTCTTCCAGTCACCGGTGCTGATCGGGCCGGTGGCCAGGTTCCCGCTCGCGTCGCGGAGGTTGCCGTCGACATACAGGTAGAGGTCGGGCATGTAGGAGTTGTCAGCGGTGGTCTGCACCCCGGACGGATCGGCGTTGCCGTCGGGCTCCACCAATGTGGTGCCGGTGCACAGCTCGAGATGAGTCTCCGCCCAGATGGTGGGGGCGAAGGTGAGCATGGAGCCACCCAGGTCGAACGGGGCCTGCGGCGCGGAGGTGAAGGCGGCCCACTGGTCCAGTGGGTTCTTGTCGATCGGCTTGAAGAACTCCGTGACGATGGTTTTGACAGTGTCCCGCACAACAGCGGGTACCAGGCCTTGCTGATACAGCGAGTCGACCGCGTTGGACCATCCCTGTACCTGGCTTCCGATGCCGGAGTCGTTGAGTATCGGCACGTACCCGTCGGCGCCCCCGGTGATCGCGGCCAGTGACAGGCAGGTCCGGGAACTGTCCAGCGCCGGCGGGTCGATCCACGGCATGTAGCTGCGGCCCGGGGCCTGGCCGGTCACGCTCAGGTTGACCGTAGTGGTCACATCGTTGTAGCTGCCGAGGTTGGCACCGGAATAGGTCAGGTCCGGGACGGGGATGCCGTAGTCGGTGGCGATCGCGTTCATCAGCGGCAGGATGAACGGTGCGAGCGCGGTGGTGCCGATCCGGTTGTAGCCGGTGACGTCGATCGAGCCGGGGTCGATGGTGCCGTCCGGGCGGACCAGGTAGTCGGCGTCGAGATGGGTCAGCGTCTTGTAGTGGGTCGGATCGTCCAGCCAGCCCGAGGTGAGGGGGTTGGGCAGGGCCGGGTTGGCGAAGCCGATCCACTGCGCGGCCGGTTCGGACAGCGTCCGCGCCCAGGCGGCGAAGGCAGCCGAGACCGTCGGAGGCAGACAGGAGGTAGTGAGCACACCCGCGGAACAGGCAGGAAGCTGCGCGGCGCCGAGCGTCTCTTGACTTGCCCACTGGTTGAGGACCTGGCCGCTGGCCAGCTTCGCGCTGATGCAGCACTCCAGGCCGCTGTCCAGGTTCTGGTTCACGGCGAACGTGGTGACGGTGTCGACGGTGTGGTGAACGAGCGTGCCGGAGACGGGGACGAACGCCGCCGCGTTGAACGCGATATCGGTGTCGTCGTTGCCGTTGGCGTCCGCGGCGACGCTGGACAGCGTGAGTGTGGCGCCTGGGTACAGGGTGAAGTCGCCGAGCCCCACCCAGACGTCGGACGCAGCGAACTGGTCGATGGTCCGCTGGACGCTCGGGTGGCCGTTGCCCGGGCTGATCGTGTACGTGGCCTGGGCGGCCGCCGCCCCGGTGTCCGGCACGAAGACCTTTACGTTATAGACGCCTCCGGAAGTCAGCCCGGACGGGGTCCAGGTTCCGGTGTCTGCGGTAAGCTCGCCCGCCTGCCGGGTATGCGTGAACCAGAAGTGGCCGCCGAAGCCGGCGCCGAGCTGGTGCCAGTCCACCGCGCCGACCGGCTCTCCGGCGCCGTCGGTGCCATATGCGATGGTGAAGGTACCGGAGTTGTGCCAGTTGGTGTTTCCGCAGCCCTGCTGGTTAGCATCGCTGGCCTCGTCGTCGACGATGATCGCATTGGCGGGCAATGTGGAGTTGCACACCGGCGGGTGCGGGTCGGCGGGTGGCGCCGGTTCGCTCGCCGTCGTGGCCACCTGGAACGAGGTCGGGGTGCAGTCCGCCGAGGTGCAGCTACTGACATAGGTTACCGGGGCGTGCCACCAGCATTCAGAGTTGCTCAGCTCGCAGAATCCGTTTGCCGAGTCGGCGGGATCGCAGTTGTCAACGCTCAGGCTGCAGAATGCGCTTTCCGCGGGGAGCTTCGGGTATGCGACAGCGGGCGCATAGTCTGGGGTATCGCCGCCCAGCGGCACTCTCATCCAGCCGAACACCCTCTCCTGGTAGGGCCAGTCCGCGGGGTGGCTGGCGTCGGCGTATGTGTCCTGCAGGAACGGTGGGCGGTTTGGCGGGTAGACGGGGTTGATCGGGTTGTTCAGCCAGCCCAGACCCCACGGCCCGGAGCCGGTGCCGGGGTGCAGCCCGGTGTTGTAGGCCCAGATCGTGAAGTACCAGTTCTCCAGCTCCTCGGGGTTGCCGTCGTTTATCTTGAGCCCGGCCGTGGTGACCTGATTCCAGAGATGCGCTAGGTAGTAGGCGGTCGCCGCGGCGTTTTCCGCGTAGTCCATGGCGACCTTGTCCTGTAGCGGCTGCGGCACGCTGGCGCCGGTGAACGGGTCGGTCGCGCCCGCCGTCATGATCGAGGTGATCTGGCCCATGCCATAGCCGCAGTCGGCCTGACTGTAGTTAATGGTGCCGCTGGAGTTGTAGCCGTAATAGTCGGCTACCAGCGGATCGCCCGCGATGCCGGGCAGCGCGTGCCAGGACGCCTGCCACCAGTTGGACTCCTGGGCCATCACCGCCTCGACTACCTCACGGGGCACGGGCGTGGCAGAGCCGAACGGCGCTGGCAGCGGGAAATCTGATGACGGCGCTGATGCCGTGAGCCCCCACCTGGAGTCGGGCCGGTTCGCGGTCAGCATTCCCCGCGCGGCCTGCTGGGCGGCCCAGTCCACCTGGGCGGCATCTGGCTGCGGTACCTGTAGCGCCGTGCTCAGCCGCGGCACCGCGCATTTCGGCGTCTGAGCGGTGGCGGCCGCCATCCGCCCGCCCACATAGGCCGGCGACGAGCGGGTGACCAGCGGACCGGGAAACGGGACCGTACTGGCCAGGACCCGGCCGGGAGCGCCGCGGCCGGCGAAAAGCTGTGCTCCGGTCAGCGGTCCGGAGCCGAGGCGCTGTGCCGCGCCCGCGGCGCTCACCCGCCACAGTCCAGCCGTTCGCGAGTTCTCCTTGACCAGCGCCTCGACAGCGCCGTCGGCGGCAGGCCGCAGGTCGAACGGCGCTCCCGGGAGGGTGGCCAGCAGCCGCTGCGCCGGCCGGCTGGTACTGCCGCTGACCAGGCTGTCGCCCCGGACCGCCACGATTCCCCCCGGCACCGGTACCGCCGAGGTGAGTTCCCCGGCGACCGGTGCCGCGGCGCGCACGGTGGCGGTCCGCGTGTCGACCGTCAGCAGTTGGGTCGCGCCCTCGTCGGCGCGGGTATAGCGAGTCAGCACCGCCTGTCCGGACGCGCCGCATCCAGGGTTGAAGTAAGCCAGCGAAACGCCGGCGGTAAGCGGACGGACCCGGCCGTCGTGCGCGTCGACCAGGTAGGCGTAGCCGCCCGTGTCCATCCCGGCTGCGCTGTTGGACGCGTGCCAGGGTGCTACCACGGCGATCACCGACCGGCCGTCGCCGGTCAGGCACTGGCGGCCGGTCCAGCGCTCATCCGAGTAGCCACCGGGCTGGAGCGTCGCCAGGGGAATCCAGGACGAGCCGCCGCCGGCGCTTGCCGCGTAGATGTGGTAGCCGCCGGTGTCGCCGGTGCCCGTCACCACCTCGTCGCCCGCTGCTATATGGGCAGGTGACGCGGCCGGACCGGTCCCATCGGCCGCCGTGTGGTGTGATCTGGCGGCCAGCGGGGGCTGAGCGGCCGCCAGTCCCGCTCCGGCCGCCATGATCAGCCCGCTGGTCACTGCCGCAAGGACGCCCGCGATGCGCCGCCGCGCGGAGGCTGGTCTCATCGTCAGGCCTATGACTGAGCGATGTTGAGCGCCCCGTCGGTCTCGCCGCCCCAGATCATCCAGACGGCGCCATTGCTGGGGCTCAGTCCCGCGGTGGTCTGGGACTCATAGGCGTCTCCGAGCTTGCCTTCGGTGTCTGGGAACGCGCAGCCGTTCGTGGCCGTCGTGTCGGCGATCAGATTGATATGGCTGAAGACGTCTTCCCCGATCCAGCTCAGGTAAGGCCGGCCGTTCAAGGTGGTGAGCCCGGGAGTCATGACGCTGGATTGGGCGAAGGTTTCCTTGCAGGTCTCCGACAGCGCGGCCGATAGTGCGGCCACGTTCAGGTGGATGTTGGTGCTGCCCACCCAGGCGATCTCCAGATAGCCGGGGCCGCCGGTAAGCGCGGGCGCATGCGAACTGGCCTCGAACGTGGCCTGTTGCACCGTGGTCAGGTCACGGACGTTGAGCCGTCCGTCGGTTCCGGTCCATGCGATGTAGAGGTTGTTGTTCCACGCCGCGAGCGATGGCGCAAAGGGTGAGAAGACATTTTCCGGCCGGATGATCCCGTTGAGGACACCGGTGCTGAAATCCATGGTCGCGTACGCGACCTGACGGGTCGACGGGTCGGTCCAGGCCACGTACATGTTGCCGTTGAAGCCCGCCACCGAGCACCCGCCGAGTGCGCCAAATCCGCTCGGGCCGCCCGCGCTGGTGTCGAGGGTGCCGTTGTTGTCGACGAAACAGTCCTCGAGGGAGCCGTTGAGCGAGGCGATGGCAGGAACGGTACCCGCGCCGACGGTCGGTCCGGCGGCGGATGCGCCGGGTGCCGTGACCGCCGCAAGTATGCCGGCCAGTGTCCCGGCCACACAAGCACAGATCGCCTTCCGGCGATGCCTGGACAAGTTCATGGACGTCTCCTCCCGAAAGCAAGGGTCTCGAACCGCGCATGTTGCCGTCACGATTGTGATAGCGGCGTGGTTGTTGTCCGGCAACCCATGGCTGGCATCGGACAACAACAATGGACAATCATCTGCGCTGGATTGTCCGAATTTTGTTGTCCGGCGCAATTCCGGATTGCCAGACAACGGAACACGTCCTAGACCTGTGCCTGGCAGATAACTTCACGGGAGGAGCCTCATGATCTGGCAACGAATACGTCCACCACATTCGATTCAGATTCCCCGGCCACCGGGCAGGCTCGCTCTCGCGGCGTTCGCCGTAGGTCTCCTCGTCTCCCTCGGCCTGCTCAGCACGGGTTCCATGGCCACAGCGAGTCCCGCGGCGGGCCAGCATGCAGCGCTCGCTGTGGCCAAGGCCAGGTCGGTTGCTCCGGCGGCTGGCAATGAGTGCGGCTTGCCTACTGGCGCCGGACCAGGCAGTCTCTATCGGCAAAGCTTCAACATCTGCCCGAGTTGTATACTCGACGCATCCAACAGGAACCTCGGCAATCCCGCTAACCCCTATTGGTGGTATTGCACCTACAACCCATCGACCGGAGCCACCGACGAGCACTTCGGCGACGGCAGCCAGAATTGTCATCTGCCCACGAGCGCAGGTCCGAATAGCTCCTACCGCACCAGCTTCACCTTCTGCAGCGACTGCCTCATCGACGCCTCTAACAGGAACCTCGGCAACCCAGCCAATAACGACTTCTGGTACTGCACCTACAATCCGGCCCGCAACGCCAGCGACGAGCACTACGTCCCCTGAGTAAGCGGACCCCACAGTTCGATGCAGGTGCCGGTGCCGGGCGTGGATTCGATCGCGGCCCGGCCGCCGGCGACGGTCATCCTGGCCTTGATCGATTCGCGGATGCCGAGCCTGTCGGCAAGTCCTGGGGTGAATCCTCGGCCGTGGTCGACGACGCTGACCTGGATTCCCCGGCCCGATGCGCTGGCGTGGACGGTGGCCGCGTTGACTCCGGCGTGCTTCGCGACGTTGGTCAGCGCCTCATCGACCGCACCGGCAAGGGCGTCCAGGAGAACATCAGGAAGCCCCGGCCGCGCCTGGTCGAGCTGCGCGGTGTTCAGTTCCACCTGCAGCCCGAGCGCACGGTGCGTGTCCACGACGGCCCGCAGCGCGGACGCGAGGTCGCTGGACCGGTCCGGCTGCTGACCCTCGACGAAGCGGCGCAGCCAGGTCGCCTCCCGGGCGACGTGCTGACGCAGTCGCGTATCGGGGATCCACTGGTCGCGGGCCAGGGTTTCCATCGTCTGCAGCACCCGGTCGTGGAGCAAGCGCGCTTGCCGCGCGTGCTCCCGCTGGCGGTCCAGGTCGACCGCCTGGGCCACCGCCTCCTCACGGCTGCGGTCCAGGTCACGGCCGAAGCGCCGGAACTGGCCGGCGATCGTCCAGATGATCAGGATGGTCCCCAGGTAGCTCGAACTGTTCGGGAGGATGTTCCAGGCTGGCCCGCCGCCGACAGCGACGGCGGCGAGTATGTAACTGCCGGCCAGGGTGAGCGCCGTCGCCAGCACGGCTGTCAGCCGGATGAGCACCGCACCGGCAGCGATGGACGCGATCACCGTGTAGGGGTACATGAAGTTCGCCCACGACGCGAAGTCCGCCGTCCCCGTCAACTCCGCTCCCGCGATCAGCCCGGCTACATTGAACACGACATCGGCGCTCACCCATGCGGGACGGAAGCGTCCGGCCCGCCAGGCCGTCAGCAGCAGCGTCAGGCTCTCGGCCCATACGGCAGCCGCGAGCAGGATCACCGGCACGAGGTGCGGATACCTGTCCCGGGCTGCGATCACCGCGCCCGCCACCTGGGCGAGTGCCGCGAGCCGGCTCAGCACCACGAGCACCACGATGATGTGCTGGCTGCGCGTCACACCACTGTCGTCGCCCGCGCGCGTGGTGCGGCGCGGCGGCCCCTGCTGGCCCGTCACCGGGGTATTAGCGGTTGTCCGGCGTGATCAGCCGCAGGTCGATGGCCACCCGGGCCAGTTCGGCCTTGTTCCCCACCTGCAGCTTACGGCGGACTCGTTCGATGAACGTGTTCACGGTGCCGGGGGTGACTCCCATCCGGGTCGCGGCCTGGGCGTGGGTGAACCCGCGTGCGATAAGTCCTAGCGCCTCGAGTTCACGCGGTGTCAGCGCCGGGACGCCGTCGGGCGCGTCCGGCCGCTGCTGGCGGCGGCCAGGCCGGTCCACTTCGGCCCTGAGGATGTCAGCAAGCTGGGCGGACAACGCGAAGCCGCCGGCTGCCGCCGTTCGGAGGGCCGCCAGGAACACCGAAGGAGTAGCGTCCTTGGCGATGTAACCGCTCGCCCCGGCGCTGATGGCGCCGAGCACGTCCCCGGGTCGGCGGGACGCGGACATCGCGAGCACATGCGCGCGGGACGTGAACCGGGCGATCGTCTCGAATGCCGGCTGGCCGTCGTCCAGGTACAGGTCCAGCACAACCACCAGCGGGCCGGCTTCGCCGCTCCCAGCCGGGCAGTCATCCGCCTGACGGCCAAGGAGCACCGCCAGTTCCGGCTCCGTTGAAACCGCCCCAGCCAGGCGCATGTCGTCCGCGCCGGCCACTATGTGCTCCACGCCAAGGCGTGCCACAGGGTGATCATCCACCACCACTACCCGAATCATTGTGTCATCCAGCGTATGTATATCTGGGGACAGACAGGAGCACCGTGAAGACCGCACCATAGATGGGGGCAAACGTCGGGGAGGGGGCAGCGGGAGGTGACGGTTATGGCTCGGGCTGAGAAATCGATTGACGCCACCGCCGGGCCACTGGAGAGTTTCGCGCTCGGCCTGCGTGAGCTGCGGCGTGCGGCGGGGAGTCCGCCCTATCGCGTGCTCAGCCGACAGGCCAGGTACTCGCCGTCCACCCTGGCCGCGGCGGCCAGCGGCCAGCGGCTGCCCTCGCTTGAGGTCACCCGCGCGTACGTAGCCGCCTGCGACGGGGACGTGCGTGACTGGGAACGGCGGTGGCGAACTGTCGCCGCGGCGCTGGCCGCGGTGTCCCCTCAGGAGGCGGCACCGGTCCGCCCGCAGCGCACCGCGCGCCGGGTAATTCTCGCCGCGATCGCAATCCCGATCGCGATCGCCGTCATCACCGCCGGGATCGTCATTCCGGATGCGCTCGGGGGAAACCAGCCGCTTCGGCCGGACCCGGCGCACCGAGCGGCGGCGCGGCCGGCTTTGCCGTCGGCCGGCGGCGGGTTCACCGCGGTCACCGGTCCGGGCTGCGACGAGACCCTCACGCACAACACCGACCAGTACGTCCCGGCGGACCGGCATCCCTGGCGTCAGGGCAACGGCAGCGGGTGGACAGAGGACGGCTGCTCCGGTGCGTTCGTCTACGCCGATACGACCGGGTACGCCGACACGTGGGGCAACACCTTCACATGGTCGTTCCGGCCGGCTCCGGACGGTCAGGTTCGCTGCACGCTCCAGATTTTCGTCCCCGATTCGCCCGGACTAGGTTTCGCGCAGTACTTCGTCTACGACCGGAACATGAATGAGGATGACCGGATCGGCAGCTTCTCCATCGACCAGAGCCGCGACCGCGGGCGCTGGATGACCGAAGGTCCCTACACCTCCCCCGATGGAACCGTTCAGCTCAATCTCACCGACCTCGGGCTCGGGCACCACAACGTCGCGGCGGGTCCGGTCAAGGTCAGCTGTGCTCCCTGAGGTAAAACGGTTCCGCATGGGCGGCGATCCACTCGTCTATCTCGTCCGCGGCGTATTCGCCCGGAAACGTGACATCGATCGGGAACCGGTGGGGCACGGCCGCGGCGGCCTGCTCGATCGCCTCGATGACCGCGCGCTGCGCTACCTCGCTGGCCGGATCGCGCAACGTGACCGAGAGGATGAGGCCCTCGCCGCGCCCGGCCACGGACAGCCAGGCGCGCGACGCGTGGCGGACGGCCGCGACCAGCGCCAGCCTGGCGCGGACCTCGCCGAGCAGCGCCAGCGGATCCGCGGGCGGATGGCCGAGAAGGATCTCGGCGGTGCCCAGTCCGGCGAGGTACCCGATGCCCTCGGGATAAATCGGCACGCTGGCCTCGGCGCCCGGGTTGAGCGCGATGCCCGTTCCCGCCGGGAGTCGCCGGGCCAGCTCCGCGGCCGCCACCACGATGTGCGGCACGGGCACCGCCTGAGCCGGTCTGCCCTGGGGCGGCACAAGGTTGCCCAGAGGCCACGCCACCAGCCGTTCGTGGGAAGTAAAAGCGGGAACGAACTCGGCGCCGAGGTAAGTAACGGTCGGTAGGTGCACGGCGGAACCGTCGGTGACCGGGCCGTCGGCGGGCAGCGGCAGCCACAGCCTGGCCTGGCGGAGCTGGTCGAGCAGGTCCGTCACCCGGCCGGGGTCCTTGACCGCCGTGGCCAGGGCCTCCTCCACGATCGCGGCGTCGCGGGCGGGCGCGGCGGCGTCCGGGCGGCCCCAGGCGAGGGCGCCGGGGCGGACGAAGGTTCCGCCGTGCGCCATGGTCGGCGTAGGGTCGGCCGGGACCCCTGATGACTTCATGTGGTCAATGATACTGAGAGTTAACAGTGCTAGGCGGTCTGTAGTGAAGAATCCAGCCGCGGGCGGCGGCCGCTGGGTGGACGTCGCACCGGGGCGTTTTCCCGCGTGGATGGAGGAATTCACGCGCCGGCACGGGGATATCGGCCCGGTGTCGCGCGACCCGGCGGCCGGCGTGTTCACCTTCACCGCGGCGGATGGCGCGGTCGCGGAGTGCCATCCGCCCTTCCCCGCGGTGGAAGCCGAGGTTTCAGACCCAGCCGGGGCGGCGCGGGACATAGCGGCGCACGCTGTTGCGGATCGCACCGTGGGCGTGCTGCTGGTGCGCCTGGGCGGCTACGCCGTCGGCGTGTTCGCTGGTTCGCCGCCTGTCCTGGCCGGCGCCAAGACCGGGAGCCGTCCGGTGCACGGCCGCAGCGCGGCCGGCGGATGGTCGCAGCACCGCTTCGCCCGCCGTCGCGAGAAGCAGGCCAGCGAGGCGCTGGAAGCGGCGGCCAGTGCCGCCGTAGCGGTACTGGCTCAGCACGCCCGCCTAGACGCGCTTGTGCTCGGCGGCGACCGCCGGGCCGTCGCGGGCCTGCGGGATGATCCGCGGCTGATGCCCTACCTGGACCTGGCCGTGGACCGGTTCCTGACCGTGCCCGATCCTCGCCTGGCCGTGCTGCGTGAAACCCCGCGCGCCTTCCAGGCCATCCGTATCCGCCTGGCGGAGCCGGCGGGATAACCGGAGGCGGTAACCGCACCTGGCCCGTATACTGATTCCGTGCCACTGCTCACGGACTAGAGGACGACGCGTCACGGGAGGGGTCTGTCCGTTTCGTCCGTTCATAGGAGCAGCTAATCATGATCGTCGCGAGCGAAATCGAACTGCGGGCTGGTGCGCGCCTGCTGCTCGAAGGCGCGTCCTTCCAGGTCGGACCGGGCGACCGTATCGGCCTGGTCGGCCGCAACGGCGCCGGCAAGACCACCCTGGCCAAGGTGCTGGCCGGCGAGGCCCAGCCAGCGGCCGGAGCGGTGCGCCGGTCCGGCGCCGTGGGCTACCTGCCGCAAGACCCGCGCACCGGAGACCTCGGCACGCTGGCGATCGACCGCGTGCTGTCCGCGCGGGGCCTGGACGCGCTGCGCGCCGAGATGCGCGAGGCAGAGCTTCAGATGGCGGAGGCCGCCGCGGGGCCGGGGAAGCCGGACGCCAACGCCGCCATCCGCAAGTACGGCGCGCTGTCCGACCGGCTGGCCGTGCTGGGCGGCTACGCCGCGGAGTCTCAGGCGGCCGCGTTGACCGCGAGCCTGGGGCTGCCCGACCGCATCCTGCACCAGCCGCTGCGGACCTTGTCCGGCGGTCAGCGCCGTCGCGTCGAACTGGCCAGGATCCTGTTCGGCGCCGGCAGCGACGAGGTCGGCTCGGAACAGACCCAGACGATGCTCCTCGACGAGCCGACCAACCACCTGGACGCGGACTCCATCGTCTGGCTGCGCGACCATCTGAAGAACTACCGCGGCGGCCTGGTGGTGATCAGCCACGACGTGGACCTGCTGGCCGACGTGGTCAACAAGGTGTTCCATCTGGACGCGCAGCGGCAGGTGCTGGACATCTACAACCTCGGCTGGCGCGCCTACCTCCAGCAGCGCGAGACCGACGAGCGGCGGCGGCGCCGCGAGCGGGTGAACGCGGGGCGGCAGGCGACCGCGCTGATGGCGCAGGCGGACCGGATGCGGGCCAAGGCGACGAAGGCGCAGGCCGCGAAGAACATGCAGCGACGAGCGGAGCGCCTGCTGGCCGACGTCGAGGCCGAGCGCCGGTCGGACCGGGTGGCCAAGCTCCGGTTCCCCACCCCGAAGCCGTGCGGGCGGACGCCGCTCTCGGCCACCGGCCTGTCCAAGTCCTACGGTTCGCTGGAAGTGTTCACCGATGTCGACATTGCGGTCGACCGCGGCAGCCGGGTGGTGGTGCTCGGCCTGAACGGTGCGGGAAAGACCACCTTGTTGCGCCTGCTCGGAGGTATCGAGACGCCAGATACCGGAAAAGTCACGCCGGGACACGGCCTTAGCCTCGGATATTACGCGCAGGAGCATGAAACGCTGCAAACTGACCAAACGGTTCTCGCTCACATGCGCTCAGCTGCGCCGGAACTCACCGAATCGGAGCAGCGTAAGGTGCTCGGCTCATTCCTCTTCTCCGGAGACGATGTAGAAAAGCCGGCCGGCGTTCTTTCAGGTGGTGAGAAAACGCGTCTCGCGCTCGCCCTTCTCGTGGTGTCGGGAGCAAACGTGCTGCTGCTGGACGAGCCCACGAACAACCTCGACCCGGCCAGCCGGGAGGAGATCCTCGCGGCGCTGCGGAACTTCAAGGGCGCGATAGTTCTTGTGACTCATGATGAAGGTGCGGTGGAAGCGCTTTCCCCAGAGCGGGTAATCGTGCTGCCGGATGGCGTGGAAGACGCATGGAGCGAAGATTTCGCTGACCTAGTTGCACTTGCATAACCAAAATGCACTTGCATATGGGATAGCAGCGAGCCGTTGATAAAGAAACCCGATCAATTGTTGTGATCTGGGTAGCCAGTGCTGCGGTCCATGGTTGATCATTGCGGTGGGGAGGTAACCCAATGGTGGCTCCGTATCTAACGGGAGGTACATGTGGCCCAGACCCTCAAGAAAGGCACGCGTGTGATCGGCGTGGATCGTAGCAGGCTCGGAATGCAACTCAGCAAGAGATATGACTCTGGTGAGAGCATCCGTTCACTTGCCGCATCCACTGGCCGGTCTTACGGTTTCGTCCACCGGCTTCTCACCGAGTCGGGGGTGGAGCTTCGGCGGCGTGGAGGCGCCACGAAGAACCGTGCACCGCGTGCTGCCAGCCGAGGGAAGAAGGTGAACCGCTAGCGGCTATACCAGGGTAGGCGCCGGCCGGCGGCCAAGTCGCTACGAGTATCCAGGGGGTGGGGGGAAGTGGCCCCTCTGCTCGAGCATCGCGACACTGCCGCCGGGTACCCCGCCCGGCACGCCACCCTTCGATGCTCGTCCGGCTTTGACCGGTCAGTCCCGCCGGAGTTCGCCGTAAGCTGAGAGCCTTTCCGGGCAATCCGGGAACGTTTCCCCGCCGTCGAGAGGTTTCCCAGAGCGTGTACGCACGGGGCAACATGATGATGGTGAGGGGCTTCCGCATGGACCCCTCCATCACCAAGCAGAAACTCAAGCCCGGCACGATCCGCCGTATAGCGACGTATGCCCGGCCCTACCGTTGGCATCTCGTCGTGTTCCTGCTGGCCACGGCGATTGACGCGGTAATTACCGTGGTCAACCCGCTGCTGCTGCGGGAGCTTATCGACCACGGCATCCTGGCCAGGGACGACGCGGTGGTGATCGGTATCGCGTCGGTGGTGGCCGGTGTCGCGCTGTTCGACGCCGCGCTGAGCTTCGGCATCAGGTGGTTCTCCGCCCGGATCGGCGAGGGCCTGATCTACGACCTGCGCACGCAGGTCTTCGATCACGTGCAACGACAACCCCTCGCGTTCTTCACCCGGGCGCAGACCGGGTCCCTGGTCAGCCGGCTGGACGGCGATGTGGTCGGGGCCCAGCAGGCGATCACGTCGACGCTGTCCGGCGTGGTGTCCAACGTCCTGTCGCTGGTCGTCATCCTGGTCACGCTGTTCTACCTGTCCTGGCTGGTCAGCGTCATCGCGCTGGCCCTCATCCCGCTGTTCCTGCTGCCCGCCCGGCTGGTCGGCCGCCGGCTGCAGCGGCTGACCAGGGAGTCCATGCAGCTCAACGCCGAAATGGGCTCGACGATGACCGAGCGGTTCAACGTGGCCGGCGCGATGCTGGTAAAGCTGTTCGGCCGTCCGGCTGACGAAACCGCGGCGTTCGCCGAGCGGGCGGCGAAGGTCCGCGACATCGGGGTCGTGCAATCCATGTACGGGCAGGTGTTCTTCGTCGCGCTCACCATGCTGACCGCGCTGGTGACCGCCGTGGTCTACGGCGTGGGCGGCAGCCTGGTGATCCACGGCACGTTCCAGATCGGCACGCTGGTGGCGCTGACCACCCTGCTCGGCCGCGTGTACGGCCCGATAGCATCGCTATCCAATGTGCAGATCAACGTCATGACCGCGCTGGTCAGCTTCGACCGTGTGTTCGAGGTGCTCGACCTCAAGCCGCTGATCGAGGAGAAGCCCGGCGCCGCCACGCTGCCGCGGACCGAGGATGACGGCGGCACCGCGCCGGACATCACGTTCGACAACGTCTCGTTCCGTTACCCGACGGCCAGCGAGGTCTCGCTCGCCTCGCTGGAGTCCATCGCGTTGCAGGTCCCCGAGCGGGCCGACGCGGCGGCGGGTGTGCTGCACGACGTCACGTTCCGCGCGCCGCCCGGGCAGCTCACCGCCCTGGTCGGCCCGTCCGGCGCGGGTAAGACGACGATCACCCACCTGGTCGCCCGGCTGTATGACCCGAACGACGGCGCGGTACGCATCGGCGGTTTCGATCTGCGTGACGTGACGCTCGGCTCGCTGCACGACGTGGTCGGCGTCGTCACCCAGGACGCGCATCTGTTCCACGACACGATCAGGTCGAACCTGCTGTACGCCCGGCCCGGCGCGACCGAGCGGGAACTGATCGAAGCGTGCGAGGCGGCGCAGATCTGGGACCTGATCTCGGTGCTCCCCGACGGGCTGGACACCATCGTCGGGGACAGGGGCTACCGGCTGTCCGGCGGCGAGAAGCAGCGGGTCGCGCTGGCCCGCCTGCTGCTCAAGGCGCCGTCGGTGGTGGTACTCGACGAGGCCACGGCGCACCTGGATTCGGAGTCGGAGGTGGCGGTACAGCGGGCGCTGAAGATGGCGCTGACCGGCCGCACGTCACTGGTGATCGCGCACCGGCTGTCCACCGTCCGGGAAGCCGACCAGATCCTGGTCATCGACAGCGGCCAGGTGGTCGAGCGCGGCAGGCACGAGGAACTGCTCGAGGCCGACGGCCTGTACGCCGACCTGTACCTGACCCAGTTCGCGGGCCAGGAAGCACGGTAGCCCGGATAACCATTCGCGGCCTGAGCTGCTGCGTGCTAGTCATGGACCATGCCGACTGACGACTTGGTGCTACGCCGCCTCACCCCGGCCGACATGCCGCAGGTCGAGGAGCTCGACACGCTCGTGTTCCTCGAGGAGGCGAGTTCGGAGGCCGAACGCGTCCTGTACGAGGAGATAACGGGGCTGGACCTCGGCCGCGGGATCGGCGTGTTCGACGGCACCGAGCTCGCCGGGGTCGGCACCATCGCGGCCCTGGAGATGAGCGTGCCCGGCGGCCTGCTACCCATGGCCGGGGTGCTGATCATCGGGGTCAAGCCAACCCACCGGCGCCGCGGCATCATGACCCGGATGATCCGGCATCAGCTGCGCGAGCTGCACGAGGAGGGGCTGGAGCCGGTCGCCGGGCTGACCGCTTCCGAGTCCGTCATCTACGGCCGGTTCGGTTACGGCCAGGCGTCTTACGGCGGGTACTTCGCGGTGCCGAGGGAGCGCTCAGCGCTACGCCCGGTCGCGGGTATCGACGATGTCCGGATCCGGCTCGTCCCGACCGCGGACAGCGTAGCGGTCTGCGAGCAGATCCACGCCCGTCAGGTCGGCAAGCGGCCGGGCATGCTGGTCCGCCCGGAGCCATGGGGACGCTGGTACGCGGCGGACTTCGACCGGCGGCGCGCGGGCCGGTCTGCCAAGCGGACCGTGCTCGCCGAACGCGGGGGAGAGCGGGTGGGTTATGCCAGGTACCGGACCAGGGATGAGACGGGCGCCAACGGTGTCGCGACCGGCTACACCGACATCGAGGAGATCCACGCGGACGATGCCGCGGCGTTCGCCGCGCTGTCGCGGTACCTGCTCGGCATCGACCTGACCGGCGGCGCGAGGTTCTGGCGCCAGCCGGTCGACTCACCGCTCATGTACCTGCTGGAGGATCTGCGAGCGGCCGACATGCGCGTGCGCGAGGTGCTCTACCTGCGCCTGGTCGACGTGGACCGCGCCCTGGCGGGCCGTGTTTACGCGCACCCGATCGACCTGGTCCTGGAGGTCACCGACGGGCTGTGCCCGTGGAACGCCGGCCGCTGGCGGCTGACCGGCGACGAGAAGACGGCTCAGTGCGTGCCCACCGACGCGTCCGCTGACCTGGTCATTGACGTGCGCGAGCTGGCCGCGGTCTACCTGGGCGGCACCACGTTCGCGGCGCTGGAGCAGGCTGCGCTGGTGACCGAGTCGCGCCCCGGCGCGGTACTGGACGCGTCGCGCGCGTTCGCGACGCCGCTCGCGCCGTGGCTGCAGTTCGGCATCTGAGTTTCGTATCCGGGTTAGGAGTAGCCCGCGGCCTGGAGCGTGAACAGTTCGGCGTACACGCCCTGGCAGGCCATCAGCGAGGCGTGGTCACCGGACTCGGCGATCGTCCCCTCGTCCATGACGATGATCGTGTCCGCCATGTGCACGGTGGAGAACCGGTGCGACACCAGCACGGTGATCGCCCCGTTGGCCTGGCCGAGCCGGCGCGCCGCGTCCCGGTACCGGTCGAACAGCGCGGCCTCGCTCGGCGCGTCCAGGCTGGCGGTCGGTTCGTCGAGCACGATCAGCAGCGGCCGGTCGCGCATCAGGCCGCGGGCGAGCGCCAGCCGCTGCCACTGCCCGCCGGACAGGTTGCGGCCGCCGATGTACGGCCCGAGCAGCGTGTCGAGGCCGTCGGGAAGCTCTGCGACCAGGTCATCGGCGCCGGCCCAGCGGACCGCGCCGAGCACCGCGTCGCGTTCGTCGATTCTCTCCAGGTCACCGGCGCCAACCCCATCGCCAACGGACATGAAGAACCTGACATAGTCCTGGAATGCGCCGGTGGTGGCGGTGCGCCACTGCTGCGGCGAGACGTCGGCCAGGTCGTGCCCGTCGACGGTGATCCGCCCTGTCGAAGGCCGGTACATGCCGGTCAGCAGCTTGATCAATGTCGATTTGCCGGCTCCGTTCTCGCCGACTATGGCCACGGTGCTGCCCGCGCCCAGGTGGACGCTGAGATCCCGCAGGGTGGCCGCGTCCTGGCCCGGATAGGTGAAGCTGACCCGCTCGAACCGGATACCGTCGCTCAGCCTGGCCGGCACGGTCCCGCTCGGTGCGCCGGCGGTGGCGGCCACGTAATCCTCCAGCCACAGCAGCCTGGTGGCGGTCGCCGACGCGGTGGCGAACGACCCGGCGCTGGTGCTGGCCCCGGTGACCTGCCGCTGCGCACGGCGCAGCAGGCTGACCACCTCTACCACGGCACCGGGCGAGGCGGCGCCGCGGCCGAAGGCCCAGGCAAATTCAACGCCGTGCGCCGCTCGCAGCACCAGCGCCACGATCGCGATGGCGAACCCCGCCGCGTACACGATCCAGCCCGCTGCCTCCCACACGGCCGCTGTCCGGGCCGCCCGCAGCGCGCGGGAGCTGATCTCGTCGCCGAGCCTGGCGTGCCGGGCCAGCAACGCGTCGGTTATCCCGAAGGTACGCAGTTCCCGGGCCGGCGCCGCGGTGGACGCCAGCGAGAACAGTTCGCCGAGCAGCCGCCTGCGATCGGCCAGATCGTCGTCGGACCGCTTCTCCACCTGCGCGCCGCGCCGGTCGGCCCAGGCCGGTACGGCGGCCAGCAGCGGGACGACGATCAGCGGCGGCCAGACCAGCCCGAGCAGCACGGCGATGCCGATGAACTGGATGGCGGACCTGACCATGCCCAGCGTCTGGGCCGGCGCTCCGGCCAGCGTCCGGCGGCGTTCCCGCAGGTTGTCGATCTCC
Source organism: Streptosporangiaceae bacterium (assembly GCA_019245115.1). Classification (GTDB taxonomy): domain Bacteria; phylum Actinomycetota; class Actinomycetes; order Streptosporangiales; family Streptosporangiaceae; genus JAFARZ01. Next base: position 82,706 of record JAFARZ010000287.1, read on the forward strand.
GCCAGGTAGTCCGGCCGCTCGAAGTGCTCGAGGTAGGGCGCGGCCGACGCGAGCGCGCCGATCCGCATCCCGACCCGGAGATTGGCCAGGTCGGTCAGCTTGGCGTTCAGCGACCCGCCGGTGAGCTGCAACGCCCACGATCCGGGGAACGTCACCGCGACGACGATAAGGCCGGTGACGATGCGTCCTGGCTGGTGTTCCGCGGCGCCGTCCACGATGTCGCGGAATCCGAGCGGATACCCGAGCATCAGCAGCGACGAGCCGAGCGCGACGAGTACACAGGTGGTGGCCAGCAGCGGCGCCGCCCGCCACGCGTTCCCGAACAGCGCGTCGATCCGGCGGATAGGGCGCTTCAGCCTATTCCTGTTCATGAGGTTCCTGTTCATGAGGTTCCTGTTCATGAGGCGGCCTGGAACTGGGCGGCCTGTAGCGCGAACATCTCCGCGTAGCTGCCGCCCGCGGCGACAAGCTCGTCGTGGCCGCCAAGCTCGGTGATCCGGCCGCCGTCGAGCACCGCGATCCGGTCCGCCCTTCGCACTGTGGCGAACCGATGCGAGATGACGATCGTGGTCAGCCCGGCGGTGAGGTCGAGGAAGCGGTTGTAGAAGGCCGCCTCGGCCCGGACGTCGAGGTTGGCGGTCGGCTCGTCCAGCACCAGCACCCGGGCGCCGGCCGCCACCGAGTACAGGGCACGGGCCAGCGCGATCCGCTGCCATTGCCCGCCGGACAGGTCCGTACCGCCCGAGTAACCGGGGGAGCAGATGGTGTCCCAGCCGTTCGGCAGGCCCTTGATGAAGTCGAGCGCGCCGGCCTGCGCCGCGGCTTCTTCCAGTGCCGTTCGGTCGATGCTCTGTGCGCCGAGGTCGCGCAGGGCAATGTTCTCCCGCACGGTCAGCGGGTAGCGGGTGAAGTCCTGGTAGACCACGGCAACCTGCCGCTGCCAGGCCCGGGCGCCGAACACGCGTACGTCGGCGCCGTCAACGGTTATCCGTCCGCCGGCCGGCTCGCGCAGCCGGGCCAGCAAGGTGATGAGGGTGGTCTTGCCGGCGCCGTTGATCCCGACCAGGCCGAGCGATTCACCCGCGGTCAGCTCCAGCTCCAGGCCGTCGAATACGGGCCGGTCAGCGCCCGGATACCGGTAAGTCAG
>JAFARZ010000344.1 GCA_019245115.1 Streptosporangiaceae bacterium
CAACCCCGGCTCGGATCGGATGCCAGCGGCCACGATGGGCGGGATGTCGATGGCGCTGCCGTGGGCGAAGGCTTGGATGCGGCGGGCCTTTTTGCCGGTGTAGTCGGCGTTGTAGGCGCGGATGAGCATGCTGAGCATGTCCGCGGCCTCGATGCGTTCCCGGTTGCGCCGCGCGGTGTTGATCCGTTGCAGCAGCGCGTATTTCGGATCCCCCGGACCGGTGCTGCGCATCTGGGCCATCGCTTCGAAAAACCCCTCCACCCGATCTAGGTCATGCCCGGCCTCGGTGAGTCCCCAGTGTGCGGCGCAGATCACCGACGGGTGAATATCCAGCCCGGCTCGGCGCATCCGCGCCGCGAACGCGGCCGCGTCGACCAGGGCCGGGTGAGTCGCGAGGAAGGTGCGGATCTCTGGATCAGAGATCACCACCGGACCGGGCTGGCCCAGCCGGCCTTGGTGCCAGGCCAGCGCCAGGCGGGCCCCGGCGGCCAGAATCGAGCTGTTTTTAAACCCGGCGATGCCCAGCTGGTCGGCCACCGTGCGCTTGGCGCCGGTGTCCATATAGGCCTGCGCGCTCGGCGGCAGCCCCCGCACCACCATCATCGGCACGGTGACCCCGGCTTTGATGATCGCGGCCAACCGGTGCTGACCATCTAGGAGTCGCCCGTCGGTGGCGAACTGGATGGCCGCCCCGGTGAGCTGCCAGCGTCCGGCGGTCATGTCCCCGGCGTATTTGGCCACCTGGGCCGTGCGCAGATTGCGGTTGGCCTCATTATGGGCCAGCCACCGCGCGGCGGTGTCCGGGTCGATCACCATGACCGAGGCGGTGGGCTTGCTGATCAGCTGGGCCAGCACCGCCGGAGTCGCGGTCGGGCCGGGCTGGTTGAGGGTGGTGCTGGACACGGATGATGCTCCCTTAGTGGTTGGTGTGCTCGGAGAGTTCGCCCAGTGCCGTGGTCACGGCCTGGGCGACGAACAGCAGATGACCGCGTAGTACGGCGCTGACCTGCTGTTTGTTGGCAGCCAAGCGGTCGTCACCCACGATGCGCGCGATGCGTTCGGCGGCGCGGCGGATCTCCCACCCGGCGTCTTTGGCCTGCTCGGCAAGCGGCCGCCGCTTGCCACCACCGTTCCTCGGTGAGGCCGGCGGTGGCGGCGTCACCGGGTGCGGTGTGTTGTCGACGATTTCGGCGTCGAGCGGTTCATTCGCCTGTGGTACGGCCACGCGATAGGACTTGCCGTTGAGCCCGGTCACCGCCTCCGGTCGCGGGTTTGCATCTGCAACTGCGGCGTTTGTCGCACCTGCGAGGTCACGTCGCACCGTGCGATCCGATTGGCCGGTCGCGGCCGCGATCGCACGGGTGGACAACCCCGCCGACCGCAAAGACCGCACCGCCTCCTCCCGTTCCTCGGCGGGCAACCGCAGCCGGGTGGACCCCAACTCGGCGCGGCAGTAGGAATCCCACGAGCCGTACCCCAGCGGTTCCCACACCCGGCGTTGATAGGCCGCCACCACCAGATCCCAGGCCAGCGCCAGCGTCTGGGCGATCTGGCGGGTCAGTTCCCGAGCCTCCTCAACGGACAGCGCACCCCGATCGACCCCAGGCTGGATGATGGCGGTTGCGGTCATTGCTCATCGCTCCTTCCCGCTTCATAGGCGGCGATGTTGGTGTGCCGCGGCCGGTCCTCCACCACAGGCGCTGAACCTGGAACGGGCGAGCGGCGGCCGTTTTCGCCCGGGGTAACGTCATCGCAGCTGTGCCTATCGGTGTGATCACTTCTACTTTCCACGGGGGCGAGCTGGGCGATCCAGGTCCAGCCGTGACACCGCGGGCAGCCGGTCGACCCGCGGGCGAAATCCGCCACGTCGGGCTGGTAGATCAGCTGGCAAGACGTACACGCCAACCACACCCCGGGCACCGCAGGCAGCGCCCGGGGCCGCTGGTCCTTGCCCGCGGCGCTCATGCCGCCCCACCCAGCATCAGCACGCCCGTGTCCCGCCCCGCGCCGTCCTCTCGGGAGCCGACGCCGGTGGCCTGAGCCTCGGCCTGCCAGCCAGCCGCCCGCCGTATCCGAGTCTGGGCGGCTTGCGCGGCCCGCCGCTGACACGCCGCCACCGCGGCCTGCGCCCGGGCCACCGGATCACCACCCGGCTGGCCGAGGTCGGGACCGTCACGGACCGCATCGACGTGCTGTTTGGCCGGTGCCGCTGGCTGCACGGGGACCTGGGTCAGGAGCTCGCGCACGGCGGCCAAGCCCTCGTGGGTCAGCTTGAGCACGGTGCGCTCAGTGCGCCGCATCCGCCGGGCCGCCACGGCGACCGTCATCCCCTCCAACACCCGCAGCTCCAGGGCCTGCCGGATGTCGGGCGGCAGGCTCGCCAGCGCCTGTTGCACGCACTGCGGGCGCTGCTGGTTGGCCACCCACTGCCGGGCCTCATCGACCGCCTTGCGCGCCCGGGCCTTGGCCTCCGGCGTTCCGGCTGCGGACGCGCCCGGCTGGGCGCCGAGCATCACCCGCATCGTGGCTAGGCCCTCGCTAGTCAGCCGCGCGATCTTCTCGTTGGAATAGCGCGTGCGCTGCGCCAGGGTGTCCCGGTTGAGCCCATGCAGGAAACGCAACTCCAGCACCTGGCGCGTTGGCGCCGGCAACCGCGACAGCGCCGCCGCCAACGTCACCTGGTCTTCCACCGCATCAGTGGCCGCGGTCGCGGACTCATCGGCCAGGGCCGGTGACCACCACAACGGCGAGCCCGGCGACACCGGCGTCTCCGCGCCGTGGCGGCCCGCGGCGTTGGGCCGATCAGCCCGGTAGTAACTCGACACCCGATAGCGGGCCACCGCCGAAATCCACCGCCGCCACGACGACTCATCCCGCACCTGCACCCGATGCAAATCCGGCCAGGCCTTAATGAACGTCTCCTGCGCCAAGTCCTCCACCACATGCTGGTGCTCGGGCTCTAAGCGCCGCGCGATGTAATGCACCGCATACCGCCGATGCTCCCGATACAGCTTCTCCAACCGCGCCCGGTTATTCGCCAACGCCAACCGCCGCGACTCCCCAACCTCCGCCAGCCCGGCCATCACCCGGTTACCACCGTGGGCAGGTCCTCAGCTGTCATCCAGCCCACCGCCCGGGCGCACGCTCGCTGATAGGCGAGCACCGCCGCCCCGGTCACCCGCAATGTGCCCTTGCCCGTGCCCAGCTTCAAAGCGGCTAACTGACCGGACTCAATCGCCCGATAAATCGTCGCGACCGACACATCAAAGTGCTCAGCCACATCCCGAACCCGATACAACCGGGTACCCTCAACCTGCATCGATGCTCCCAACATCCGATGTACCGCCCCGTCCGGTGCGCCAACACCGGCCGGGGCTTCCGTGTTTGAGCGGACCTTGCGCGATCTGAAATAGCCTGAGATTGAGACGTTAGACATCATAGACAGGCTAGTCAAGCTAGCGCTAAGGAGTATGTCTAGCTTGGATAGTTGTACTGTCCTGACGTGCACAGATTCGGTGCTGACGATCCCCGGCCCCGCTACGAACAAGTGGCCGGTGTGTTTCGCGGCAGGATCCGAGACGGTCAGATCCCGCTGGGGGAGAAGCTTCCGAACCATGACCAGGTACGCGCCGAGTTCGGAGTGTCCTTGGGCACTGTCAAGCGCGCTTACGCAGTGCTTGAGGAAGAGGGCTTGATCGTGACGCGCCAGGGACAAGGTGCGTACGTGCGCTATGAGCCCGGCACACCGGTCGACCTTTCGCTCGCCGATCAGTTGGCTCAACTTCGACGCGATGTGACCGTGATCGCAGAGCGACTGGCGGTGGTGGAGCGACGTCTGGCTGAACAGTGAGTCCATGATGCTGGATCCGCCGTGATCGCTGGTGTGCACAGGCGTAGGAAACAGGATCTAGCGTCGCTGTAACAGCGTGTGAACACCCGTGTGAATTGCGTGACCGTGTGCGCTGCGCTGTGTGCTGAGCTGTCTCCGGGTAACGTTTAGTGGGTGGAGGCGACAGACGGAAGAGGGATGTCCTGTGGGCGAACCGAACGATGCGCTTGCTTCCTTGATCGCAGAGGCGGACAGTCGAGCGCGCTGTTCATGGGCTGGCTTGGCCCGGCGTGTGAACGATCTTGGCGCTGAACAGGGCTTGGCGCTCCGCTATGACTACACGGCAGTACATCGCTGGGTGAAACGCGGTGAGCAACCACGATCCCCCGTGCCGGCATTTTTGGCGCAGGCGTTGTCGGAGAAGCTTGGCCGCCGAGTGAGCGCGGCAGAGTTCGGTATGTCAGATGAAGTTTCGCTGGCCTCCCGCGCGCTTACTTATTCATCAAATACGTCAACCACCGTCGACACGATTATTGAACTCGGTAAAGCGGACGTGAAGCGAAGAAGCGTGATCAAGGCGCCATTCGTGCTCGCCGCACTGGCTGCTCCGAGTCGGGATTGGCTGATATCAGCTCTGGGGGAGACTACCAGCGACCGTGGGCCACGGAAGGTGGGTATGCGCCAGGTTGCTGGCATCCGAGAGATGTTCGCGATTTTCCAGGAAATGGATGTGATGCGCGGAGGGGGGCACGCACGGACTGCGCTGGTCGAGTACATGAATAGCTATGTGCTTCCTCTTACCAAGGAAAGACATGAGGAATCCGTTCAGAGGGCGATTTATGAGGCCGCGGCTGAACAAGCTTACCTGGTGGGATGGATGGCCTACGACGATGGTCAGCATGGTCTTGCCGAACGGTACCTGATTCAGTCGCTTGGCCTCGCGAATGCATCCGGGAATGCCGTACTCGGCGCCCATGTACTGGCTGGGATGTCTGATCAGGCTAACCTTCTCGGTCATCCCCACGAAGCGTTGATGCTGGCTCGCGCCGGACGAAGTGGTATTACCGTCAATGATTCGCCCGCATGCACGGCCGATCTGTTTGTTTTGGAATCTCGCGCACTCGCTGCATTACACGATTCACGGGCCGCTTCTGTGGCGGTCGCTAAGGCGGAGGACACGTTTCAACATGTAGTGCCAGAGAATGAGCCTGAATGGGCACGATTCATTGACCTACCATACATTTTTGGAGAAGCGGCTCAATCATTCCGCGATCTAAAACAACCTGATCAAATCGAGCGTTTCGCGACAGAATCTGCGACGGTAGCAAGACAACAAGGCCGCGCGCGCCGCGGTGCACTTAGTCACGCTGCGCTCGCCGTCAGCGCACTCAACCGCAATGATGTTGAAACAGCCGCTCATAGAAGCCTTCACGTTGTAGAGTTGGCCGCGTCAGTGAACTCGTCCCGATGCATTGAGGCCGTACGTGACTTGCAGCGCCGATTGCGGCCCTATACCTCGGTGTTCGAAGTGCAGCAGTTCAATGCTCAGGCGCGGAATGTTCTTGGTCTCGCTGCATAACGCTATACAAAAAGGTTGCAGCGTGCAAGACCATGATCATTGATCAGTGCGACATCTGGTGCACCAGCGCGATAGTGCGTAGTACAACCTCGTTGTGTCGCCGAATAGGCCTCTGAAGGATCAAGGCGCGCGCTCCGCGCGCCGCTAGCCGGGCACGCCTCCCGCTCCGCTCACGGCGACCTGGCCGTTCACACCGCGCCAGATGTTCCAGGGTCGTTCACCAACTTCCGCAAATGGGCAAGCCAACGAAAGACGTGTCGGTGAGCAATACCGAACTCACGTAAATCCCATGCCTCCGGTGGGGTGTCTCGCTCTGGGATGGCCCGAGGGTCGGGGCACGGGGGTGGTGGGTCGCCAGGGGCGTGGGTTTCCCGTCCCGTCGGCGTCGCATGCTGAGCAGAGCGGGGGCAGGGGTCGTTCAGCCGTGGGGTGTCTCCACCTTGACCTCTGCCCCCCTCTGCTTCGGGACGAGCCCGCCGACGCGACGGGATTACCCACGACCTGTTCACTGTCGCTGCTGAGGCGGGCAGTGCTGGGCTGACGGTCACGGTTGGACTGTTGGTACCGGGGGGCCGTTGTGATCAGGTGGTCAGGTTTCGTCGGTGGGCAGGTCGAGGAGTTGGTCGGGGGCCAAGGTAGTGAGTTTGACGGGGTGGTTCTGGGACATCAGGTACACGGTTACGTGCTGGGTGGCCAGTTGCCGGGCGTGGTCGATCAGTTCTTTGGCTCGGCGCCGCTTGTGGATGCGGTCGGCCAGATCGAGGACGGCCAGTGCGGCCGAGGGGATCGACATCACCAGGGCGGCGACCGACACTGGGTCGATCACCTTGTCGTTGTGGCGGGCTGCTGGGGCTGCTTCCGGGGTATTCGCGGGGGTCTGTGTCATCTCGTGGCCCCAGCTGTGGGCCAATGCTTCGAGAGTGTGCCTGGCGGTCTCGATGTTCTCGGCGGTGGCGCTTTCCAGTTGGATGATCATGTCTGCTCGTTGGTCTCGACCGGCCGGTTGAGCAGCTCGGTGATCTGGGCGGTCAGGTCGGGATGGCCGATCTTGGTGGCGGCGGTCAGACTCTCGTCGAGTACCTGGCGGGCCGGATCGGTGTGGCCTGCGGCCAAGAGCAGTTCGCCGAGTGTCAGGCCCACCGTCGCGATACCGTCGGCTCGTCGCAGTTGGCGCAGGATCTGGAACGACTCAACCAGCCGATCGAGGGCAGACTGGTAGTCCTGGCGCGTCAAGTCGATCCGGGCCAGGTCCCAGGTGGCTGCGGCGATCCCGTCGAGGTCGCCCAGCTGCTTGTTCACCTCCAGACGCTTGTGCTGCAACTTAGCCGCTTCCTCGACATCACCCCGCTGGTAGGCGATGTCAGCGATCTTGCCCCAGGTGACCGCAACGGATCGGGTGTCGCCCAGGCGCTCATAAACCGGCAGCTCAACCTCGTGGTGGATCCGTAGCGCTTCCTCGACATCACCCCGCCGGTAGACGATGTCAGCGATCTTGCCCCAGCAGAGGGCGGTTTCTCGGGTGTCGCCCAGGCGCTCATAAACCGGCAGCTCAACCTCCCGGTGGATCCGTAGCGCTTCCTCGACATCACCCCGCCGGTAGACGATGTCAGCGATCTTGCCCCAGGTGACCGCAACGGATCGGGTGTCGCCC
>JAFARZ010000374.1 GCA_019245115.1 Streptosporangiaceae bacterium
GACCGGCAGCCGGGCCGAGGCGGAGGACTGCGTGCAGGAAGCGTACGCGCGCGCATGGCAGCGGTGGGACAAGGTATCCGGCTACGGTGACCCGGAAGCCTGGGTCCGCACCGTCGCCTACCGGGTCAGCATCAGTTCCTGGCGCAAGACCGCGAACATGCGCGCGGCGCACCGCAGGCATGGCGCACCCGGCGACAGCACTGGGCTCAGCCCGGATTACGTGGCGATCGTCACCGCGCTGCGCAAGGTCTCGGACGGCCAGCGGCAGGCGATCGTGCTGCATCACCTGGTCGGCCTGTCGGTTGAGGAGATCGCGAAGGAAACCGGGGCCGCCGTCGGGACGGTCAAGGCGCGGTTGTCCCGCGGGCGCCAGGCGCTGGCACCGCTGCTCGACGAGGGAGTGCACTGCGATGCGTGACAGCGAATTCGCCGCGCGGCTCCGATCGGGGGCGGACGAACTGGCGGCGGCGGTGAACCCGCCGCCACCCGATGCCATCCGGCGGCGAGGCGATCACCGGCGACGGCGCGCCGCGGTCATGTCGGGCGTGCTCGCCCTGGCCATCGGCGTCGGCGGCGGGGGCGCCGCCTACGCGAGCCTGGGCCAGGCCGGTGCCAGAGGTTCCGGCGGGCACAGCGGATCCGTCCCGCTGGGGGCGCTGGCGTCCGGGTCCGCCGCCGCGCTGCCGGGGATCGTGGCGGTGACGACCGGCGGTGCCGTGGTGGTGCTTAACGCCGTGACCGGGATCGCGACCCGGGTGCTGGTACCGCAGGTGGACGCGATCGGCGACGAGGTTTCCATTTCGCCCTCCGGTGCCACGGTGTACTTCGCGGTCAAGCGGGACTGCGTGGACTACATCGAGTCGGTGCCGCTGAGCGGCGGGGCGCCGGCCGTGGTCAGCACCGGGGTCCTGCCTTCGGTGAGCCCGGACGGGACGAAACTGGCCTTCGTCCGGGAGCCGGTCAGCGGCGGGCCTTCGACGGTGCGGTACGGCTGCTCCGGCACGGGCGGGTCGCCGGCGAGCCAGTTCCAGGTGGTGGTGCGTGATCTGGCCTCAGGCACCGAGAAGGTGTATCCGGCAGCCGCGGCCGCTCCGGTATCGCATCTGTCGTGGTCGCCATCCGGCTCGGCGATCCTGGTGTCGGCCGGCCCGGCGGGGCAGAACACCGGCTGGTCCCTCTCGGTCCTGAACGCCATCACGAGCGTGCCGGTGACCGGTCAGCCGGACGCGGCGGAAAGCTACTACCGGGAGGGCGTCTACCTGCCGGACGGCAACCTGTTCGTCGACCGGGTGTGCTGCACCGGGGTGCCGGGCAGCGTGACGTCCACCCTGCTCCAGGAGGTCAGCGCGACGGGGCGGCTCATCCACCAGGTGACGGAGGGCTTCAAGGACAAGGACCACACCAGCCTGGACGCGTCTTCTGGTGGCCTGCTGCTGTACCTGTCCGGCCACGACTTGTACCTGTCGGATGGTACGCACGCGCCGTACAAGCTGACCAGCGGCCTCATCGCCGCGGCCTGGTTGCCGTCATGATCAGGACTGGCGTCATGAGTGCTGGACGGCGGCCAGTGTGGCGGCGGCCTGCCGCAGCGAGTCAGGGGACTGGGTGAAAGCCAGCCTTATATGCCCGTCCGCCCGTTCACCGGCGGTGGCGCTCAGCAGGCGCCCCGGCACCACAGCGACGCCCTGCCGCAGCGCGGCCTGGGCGAAGACGCCGCCATCGGCGTGCTCCGGCAACCGTACCCAGATGGTGAGGCCGCCGTCGGGGGCCGGCCACCTCCATCCGGGCAGGTACGCCCGGAGCGCGCCGGTGAGCGCGTCGTGACGTGAGCGCAGCCAGTCCAGCCGCCACTTGACGATGTCGTCGTGCGAGCCGTCCAGCAAGGCGGCCACGATCGCCTGCTGGAACGCGGGGCTGCCGAGGTCGGCCGCTGCCTTCGCGGCGGCGAGCCGGCCGATCAGGCCGGTGCTCGCGCGGATCCAGCCGATGCGGAGGCCGCCCCAGTACACCTTGGACAGCGAGCCCACGGTGACCAGGTTCGGCTGGTTCATGCCCTGCCTATTCAGGCCGGACGCGGCGATCGGTGGCGGCAGCGGAACATCGCGCAGCGGCAGCTCGGCCAGCGTCATGTCATCGATGAACAGCGTGTCCGGGTGGGCGGCGGCCAGCCGGGCGGCGCGCTGGCGGTGCCCGGGCGGCATGACCAGGCCGGTGGGATTGTGGAACGTGGGGATCAGGTACACCAGCGCGGGCCGGTGGGTGCGCACGACGTGCTCGAGGCGTTCGGGATCCAGGCCCCCGTCCGCCGGGATGCCGATCACGCTGGCGCCCGACCGGTGCAGCGCGTCGAGCACGCCGGGAAAGGTGGGATCCTCCACGGCCACCGGCTGGCCGGGCAGCACCTCGTTCCGGACCAGCAGGTCCAGGGCCTGCTGGCCGCCGGTGGTGACGATGACCTGCTCCCTGGCGGATGGCAGGTCCAGCCGGCGGGTGAGGTGCGCGGCGATGACTTCGCGCAGCGCCGGAAGGCCATGCGGGAAGTATCCGGTATTGCCCGTCGCGGCGGTCAGTGCCGCCGCGCCCAGGACGCTGGCGGGTTCGCTGAGGGCGGCGGCCACCTGCGGCGCGCAGTCCACGATGGCCACGCTCAGGTCGGCCACCACCTCGGAAGCCTCGAGCAGGCCGGCGAAGAAGCCATTGGCGCGGTGTACCCCGGCCGGGGTGGTCCGATGCGGAACGATCCGGGTTCCGGCGCCCTGACGGCTTTCCGCCATTCCTTCGTCGCGCAGCAACTGGTAGGCAGCCGCCACGGTGTTCCTGCTGACCGACAACGCTGTGGCCAGCTCGCGTTCGGCGGGAAGGCGAAGGCCCGCGGACAGCTCGCCCGTATCGGCCAGCCTCGCTATCCGCATGGCGAGCAGGCGGTACAGCGCCCCGTCCGCCGCCGGCCAGTGCCCCAGCAGGTCCGCCAGCGCCACCGCGCCGATCCGGGCCAGCCGAGGCCGGATTGGCTCCGTCATAGAACTGGCCGTGTCATATTGGCTCTGTCATATTGGCTCTGTCATATTGGCTCTGTCATAACAGTGCCAATCATGGCACCGCCGGGGCGTCGCTGGCAACGAGCGACGAGGGCGCGCGATCCAGCGCTCTGTCCCCGGCACGCCGCGGCCGCGGCCGCGGCTCGACAGGGCGCGTAGCCGGTTTGCGGACCGACGTCGCGGCTTCGCGGCTTCGCGCCGTGGCCGGATTGCCTTGAATGTCCGGTGAATCTTGAACGGGATGCGGATTAAGACGGAACTTCTGTGCTGTACGGAAACGAAGTGTGCGAATACGGCCGCCAAAATTCCGCGTAGCACGGAATTTCCACGCTATCCGGAATCCGGCGCCCTATCCTCTCTTGAGTTTAACGTCCGGGCACTTCCACCGTAACCGCCAGGACCGCCAGGACCGCCCAGTGATAATTGCATCTTTGCGGACAAATCGTCCGTGCTGTCCGCCTGCCGGCGTGCCTCACCTGCGGCTTGTCACCCGTCCCGGCTGGCTTGTCACCCGGTAGTGCTGGACGAATGCCGCATTCCGGGAGAGCGATCCGACGTAGCGGGTGACAAGTGTTACGTAGCGGGTGACAAGTCGAAGTGGAAGATGACAGCGACTTCGGGCGCCCTTTGTTCCAGTGGAGTCCGTTCACGGACGCAGCAGCTGGCGTACCCGGGCGGCCTCGCGGGTGAGGTGGTCCCGCTCGGGCACGCTGGTGGCGGCGCGGGATGCTTCGGCATACAGCCCGGCGGCGCGGGGGAGGTCACCGGCGCGTTCATGCAGGTATGCCGTCACCGCGGCGTAACGGGGCAGGTCCGGGTTCACGTCAGCCAGCGCCGCCAGGCCGGCCCCCGGTCCGTCCGCCTCCCCGACCGCCACCGCGCGGTTGAGCCGCACCACCGGGCTGCCGGTGAGGCGCAGCAGTTCGTCGTACCACTCCACGATCTGCACCCAGTCCGTCTCGGCGGTGCTCCGGGCGTCCGCGTGCAGGGCGGCGATCGCGGCCTGTGCCTGGTATTCGCCCAGCCGGTCGCGGGCCAGCGCGGCCTGCAGGATCGCCACTCCCTCGGTGATCAGGCCGGTGTCCCAGCGCGATCGGTCCTGCTCGCCAAGCGGCACCAGGCGGCCTCCCGGGCCAGTGCGGGACGCGCGGCGCGCATGGTGCAGCAGCATGAGCGCGAGCAGCCCCGCGGCCTCCGGCTCGCCGGTCAGGGCGGCGACCTGGCGGGCGAGGCGGATCGCCTCGGCCGCCAGGTCGACGTTTCCGCTGTACCCCTCGTTGAAGACGAGGTAGAGCACGCGCAGCACCGTCCCGAGATCACCGGGCTGATCGAGCGGCAGGTCGGCGATCCGCCGCTTGGCCCGGCTGATCCGCTGCGCCATGGTCGCCTCGGGGACGAGGTATGCCGCCGCGATCTGCCTGGTGGTCAGGCCGCCGACCGCGCGCAGCGTCAGGGCGACGGCCGCGCTCTGCGGCAGGGCGGGATGCGCACACAGGAAGTAGAGCCGCAGCGTATCGTCCGTGGCGGGCGCAGGGCCGGCGGGCGGCTCGGCGTCGGCGGTCAGTTCCCGCCCCCGCCGCGACGCGTCGGAACGGGCGGAGTCGAGGAACTTGCGCCACGCGACCTTGACCAGCCATGCCTTCGGATAGCGCGGCGGATCGTCCGGCCACGCCTCCAGTGCCCGGATCAGGGCCTCCTGCACGGCATCCTCGGCCGATGCGAAGTCGGCTCCGCGCCGGACGAGGACACCGATCACCGCGGGCACAAGCTCCCGCAGCAGCGACTCGTTCACTCGGTGGCCGTGGACGACTCGGTGAGGAACGGCCGGATCTCGAGCCACTCGTGGATTGGCTTGCCGCCGGCTCCGGGAGCGGCGGACAGTTCCGCGCTCAGCTCAAGCGCGCGCTCCCAGGATTCCACGTCGATGATCACCCAGCCGGCGATGAGGTCCTTGGTCTCGGCGAACGGGCCATCGGTCACCGGCGGGCGCCCTTCGCCGTCGTACCGCACGAACGTGCCCTCGGGCGACAGTGCCTGCATGTCGACGAACTCGCCCGTCCCTTCCAGCCGGGCCGCGAAGTCGCGCATGTACTGGATGTGCGCGTCGACCTCCTCCGGAGTCCACTGGTCCATCGGCGCGTCGTTGACCGAGGCCGGAGCGCCGCGGTAGTGCTTCAGCAGCAGGTACTTCATGGTGGTCTCCTTCTTCGTCATGCGGCCCGTCGTGGCCGCTCGTGTCCCTGGGACGAAGCCGGCGCCGCCTTCTCGACACCCCGCACGACAAACTACGCCACGCGCAGGCCATTGCTTGCGATCGCTTGACAGCGTGACAGATAACGGCTATCTATCCATATATAACCGTTATCCCGAAGGGGTGATCGTGCAAGAGGTCGTACTGGCGCTGCTGGCCAAGGAGCCGTCGCACGGGTATCAGCTGCGGGCTCGGCTGCGGGAGGCGCTTGGCCCGATCGGCGAGGCGATGAACGCGGGGCAGATCTACGTGACGCTCGGCCGCCTGGAGAAAGCCGGGCTGGTGGAGTGCGAGCGAGAGCCGGGTCTGCCTGACCGGCCGGACCGCAAGGTGTACGCGCTGACCGCCGCCGGGCAGCAGCGCGTCGCCGGCTGGCTGGCCGAGGTGAGCTGGCCGGGGCTGGCCCCGACGGAATTCCACTTGAAGCTCGTCGCCGCCGCCGCGGGCCGTCTGGCCGACCCCCTGATGATCGTGGACGCGCAGCGCCGCGAGCTGCTCCGGCTGCTGCGGGACGCCCAGCGTGCCGCGATGGATGAGCCGGATGGCACGACCGCGGGCCTGTTGCTGGAGGGCGTGGCGCTCCGCCTGCAGGCGGACCTGCGCTGGCTAGAAGCATGTGAACGCCATTGGACAAGCCATCAGAAGGGTCAGCCATGAGCGAGCGAAGCGAGCTGCCGCGGCGGTTGCCGTCCCTACGGGGCGGCGATTCCCGCCGTGGCCCCAAGCCGGCCGAGCGCAGCGAGGCCCTGGCGCGGAGGGATAACAGCGAGGCCCTGGCGCGGAGGGATAACAGCGCGGTCCTGCGGGCCCGCGGGCTGCGCAAGGAATTCGGCCGGGGTGACGTGCTGGTCCGGGCCGTCGACGAAGTCGACCTGGAGGTCGCGCCGGCCGAGACGGTGGCGATCATGGGGCCAAGCGGGTGCGGCAAGTCGACGCTGCTCCACCTGCTGGGCGGACTCGAACGTCCCACCGGCGGAGAGCTGCTCCTGGCGGGCAGCAGGCTGGACAAGCTGGGGGAGCGAGGGCTGGCCCGGCTACGCCGGACGGCGGTGGGCTTCGTGTTCCAGGCCTTCCACCTGATCGATGAGCTCACCGCCCGGGAGAACGTCGAGCTGCCCGCGTTGCTGGCCGGACGCTCGCCGCGCGACGCGCGGCGGCGGGCCCTTGAACTGCTCGAGCGGGTCGGCCTCGCCGACCGCGCCACGTTCCTGCCCGCGGCGCTGTCCGGGGGCCAGCGTCAGCGGGTCGCGGTGGCCCGCGCCCTGAGCAACGACCCGCTCCTGGTGCTGGCCGACGAGCCGACCGGGAACCTCGACAGCGCCGCGACGCTGGACGTGCTGCGGTTGTTCGACAGCCTGCGCATCGCCGGGCAGACGCTGGTCATCGTCACGCACGACTCGCGGATCGCGGCCACCGCCGACCGGCTGATCTCGATGCGGGACGGCGCCTTCATCGACGAGACCCGGCTGACCGGCGGCACTCGCGGCAACTCCGGCACCCATGGCGACCTGGGCGCGCTCGCCGGGCTGGAGGGATGACCGGCCATGGGGCGCCTAACGCTCATCTTCCGGCTGGCGGTCCGCGACATCCGGCACCGCCCGGCGGAGACCGCGCTGGCACTGCTCGCGATCTGCGCCGCCACCGCGGTCCTGACGCTGGGCCTGATCCTGCACGGCGTCACCGCTAACCCGTACCAGGCCACCAAGGCCGCGACCAAGGGCCCCGACCTGGTGGCCCAGGGACCGGACGCGTCGCAGGTGGCAGGCGTGACCAAACTCGCCGGGGTCACCGCGTCCAGCGGCCCGTTCCCGGGCACCGCCGCGTCGCTGGGCACCAGCGGGTATACCGGCATAGCGATGGTGCAGGGGCGCACCGAGACGGCGAACGCCGCCGTGGACCAGCCCTACGTCACCGCGGGCACCTGGGTACGGCCCGGCGGTGTGGTGCTCGAGCGCGCGTTCGCGACCTCGCTCGGCGTCGGTGTGGGCGACAAGATCACGCTGAACTACAAGCATTTCACGGTGGCCGGCCTCGCGGTCAGCGCCGCCTGGGCGCCGTACCCGGAGCTGTGCCAGACGGGCTGCATGATCGGCGGCCCGAATGACCCGGCGGCGAATGCCCCGGACCTCAACGGCAGGCCGGGCGTGATATGGGCGACCGAGAGCGATGTGCGGAGCATATCGTCGTACTTCGGGCTGAACTATGTCGTCAACGTGATGCTGAAGAACCCGGCGGAGGCGGCGGCGATCGCCAACGGCGGCCGGTCGTTCCAGGCCAACCTGACCAGCTGGCAGGCTCTCAGCACCGCGGACGCGCTGCTGGTGACCGACGAGCAGACCGTGCTCCAGGTCGGCACCTTCATGATCGTGCTGCTCGCCCTGGCGAGCGTCGCGTTGCTGGCCGGCGGGCGGATGATCGAGCAGACCCGGCGCGTCGGCCTGCTGAAGGCGGCGGGCGGCACCCCCGACCTGGTGGCCGGCGTGCTCCTCGCCGAGCACCTGGCGATCGCCCTGGTCGCGGCCGGGGCCGGCCTGCTGATCGGGTGGCTGACCGCGCCGGTGCTGTCCAGCCCGGGTGCCGGGCTGATCGGCACCCCCAACGCACCCTCCCTCACGCCCGGCGTAGCCGGACTGGTGCTGGCGGTCGCGCTGGGCGTGGCGCTGCTCGCCACGCTCGTGCCCGCCATCCGCGCTGCCCGCACCAGCACGGTGTCCGCGCTCGCCACAGCGTCGTTCGGTGGCGCCCGCAGGCCGCGGCGGCACAAGCGGCTGATCGCGCTGTCCACGCGCCTGCCGGTTCCGCTGCTGGTCGGGCTGCGGCTGGCCGCCAGGCGTCCCCGCCGCTCGCTGCTCACCATGGCCAGCGCCGCGTTGACGACGACCATGGCGGTCGCGGTGCTCGCCTTCCATTCCACCGCCGCACAGAGCTACATCAGCCAGCAAGGCATCGCCAACCCGATCGTCCAGCGGGATAGCGAGGCGCTGTTCACGGGGACCGTGGTGCTGATCTTGCTCGCGGTGGTGAACGCTGTGTTCACGGGCTGGGTGACCGCGGTGGACGCCCGCCACTCATCCGCGCTCACCCAGGCCCTCGGCGCGACACCGCGTCAGCTCCTCGAGGCGCAGGCCGCCGCGCAGGGCATGGCGGCGCTGCCCGGCGTGATCGCGGGAGTGCCGCTGGGCATCGCGCTGTTCGCCGCGGCGAGCCACGCGCACCACATAGACCTGCCGTCGGCCGGGCTGCTGGTGCTCGCGGCGCTGGGCATCCTGGCCGCGGTCGCCGCGCTGGCCGTGGTCCCGGCCCGCGCCGTCGCGCGGGGCTCCATCTCCGGCGTCCTGCAGTCGGAAACCGCTTGACCGTTCCGGATAACGTCAGGATGTGGCCGACGCAGACGTAGAACTCCAGGCACGCCGTAACGCGGCGCTCGCCGCATGCGACCGGGTGCTGTCACAGGACAAGCAGCCGTCCATGCGGGAGTGGCTGACCACGCTGCTCGAGAGCGGCGAGGGCTACGATCTCGATGCGGGCCCGGACTTCTACGGCGACGGCATGGTCCGCCTGCTCGAGCAGCGGGTCGCCGGCCTGCTGGGCAAGCCGGACGCCGCCTTCTTCCCCACCGGGACGATGGCACAGCAGGTGGCACTGCGCTGCTGGGCAGCCCGCAGCGGCAATCCGGCCGTAGCGCTGCACCCGCTGGAGCATCCGGAACTGCACGAACGCGACGCCCTGACCACCCTGACCCGGCTGCGCACCGTCCACCCCACCAGCTCGCCACGCCAGCCGACCGCAGCCGAGATCCGCGACCTCGACGAGCCGTTCGGCACGCTGATGCTGGAACTGCCGCTTCGGGAGGCCGGCTTCCTGCTGCCGACCTGGGACGAGCTCACCGGAACCGTGCGCGCCGGCCGCGACCGCGACGCCATCATCCACTTCGACGGCGCCCGGCTGTGGGAGTGCCCGACGCACTTCGGCAGGCCGCTGGACGAGATCGCCGCACTGGCCGACAGCGTTTACGTGTCGTTCTACAAGTCGCTCGGCGGGCTGTCCGGCGCCGCGCTGGCCGGGCCGGAGGACCTGATCGCCGAGGCGAAGGCATGGCGGCACAGGTACGGCGGTCACGTTTACCGGCAGTTCCCGGTGGCCATCGCCGCCTGGCAAGGCCTGGACAACGAGCTGCCCCGGCTGCCCGCCTACGTCAGGCATGCCGCCATCGTGGCCGAAGCGCTACAGCAGGCCTTCGCCGGGACGCTCCCGTGGTTCCGTATCCTGCCCGCCCCGCCGCACACCCACCAGTTCGCGGTGTGGCTGCCGTTCTCAGCCGAGGTCCTGGCCGACGCCGAGCTGCGCCTGAAGGAGGAGACGCGGACCGGCCTGTTCCGCCGGTGGGCGGACACCGGCATGCCGGACGTGGCCAAGACCGAAGTGACGGTAGCGGCGTCCGCGCTGGACTGGACAGCGGCGGACATCGCCGCCGCCGTCCGCGCGTTCGCGGGCTACGCGCACAAGGCCCAAGGAGAGCGATCCAGTTGAGAATCGTGGTGGACGACCTGTCCGGCCCGCAGATCGCCCGGTTCCTCTCCGAACACGTACAGGAAATGCGCTCGATCACGCCGCTGGAGAGCAAGCACGCCCTCGACCTGGACGCGCTCCGCCAGCCCGGGATCACGTTCTGGACGGTGCTGGACGGCGACGCGCCGGTCGGCTGCGGAGCGATCAAGCGACTCGACGACGCGCACGCCGAGCTGAAATCGATGCGCACGGCCACACAGCGTAAGCGGAGCGGGATCGCCTCCCTGCTGCTGGGCCACATCATCACCGAGGCCAGGAGCATGGGGTTCAGCCGGCTGAGCCTCGAGACCGGTTCGGCGGAGTTCTTCCTCCCCGCCCGGCGGCTCTACCAGAAGTTCGGGTTCGCCTACTGTGAGCCGTTCGCGGACTACAAGCACGACCCGTACAGCGTTTTCATGACGCTGACGCTTTAACTGAACGGGGTCGTGGTACCACCGCCGTTCCCTGAAAAAAGGGTTTGCCTTTAGCGGAGGGGCGGATAGTGTCCGCTGCGTGGGTCACGTCGAGGTAGCGCACGTCAGCCACGTCCTCCCCGACGGGCGCGTGCTGCTCGATGATGCCGGTTTCCGGGTCGGCGACGGCGTCACCGCGGCGCTGGTCGGGCCCAACGGCGCGGGGAAGACCACGCTGCTGCGGCTCGTCGCCGGAGACCTCCAGCCGCAGGAAGGCACGGTGGCCGTCTCGGGCGGGCTCGGGGTGATGCGGCAGTTCATCGGCACTGGCGGCCGTGAAGGCATGCGGATGGTCCGTGACCTGCTGCTTTCCATCTCGGTTCCGCGGATCCGGGCCGCGGCCGCCCGGATCGACGCGGCCGAGCTGGCCATGATGGAGCGAGACGACGAGCCCGCCCAGCTCCGGTACGCCGCCGCGCTGACCGAGTGGGGCGAAGCGGGAGGCTACGACGCCGAGGTGGGATGGGACGCGTGCTGCGTGGCCGCGCTCGGCATCCCATACGAGCAGTGCCGCTGGCGGGACGTGGACACGCTGTCCGGCGGCGAGCAGAAGCGGCTGGTACTGGAGTCCCTGCTCCGCGGGCCCGAAGCCGTCCTGCTGCTCGACGAGCCCGACAACTACCTCGACGTGCCGGGCAAGCGCTGGCTGGAACAGCAGCTCACCGCCACGCCCAAGACCGTGCTGCTGGTCAGCCACGACCGGGAGCTGCTGGCCGCCTGCGCGCAGCGGATCGTCACCGTCGAAGACGCGCACGTCTGGGTACACGGCGATGGCTTCGCCAGCTACGCGGCGGCCCGGGCGGACCGGATCGCCCGGCTGGAAGAGCTGCGGCGACGCTGGGACGAGGAACACGCCAAGCTCAAGGAACTCGTCCGCACCCTCCGGCAGAAGGCCTCCTACAACTCCGACATGGCCTCCCGGCTGCAGGCCGCGGTCACCCGGCTGGAGCGGTTCGAGGCGGCCGGGCCGCCGGAACTACCGCCGCGCGAGGCGAACGTGCGGATGCGGCTGCGCGGCGGGCGGACCGGCAAACGGGCGGTGATCTGCTCGGACCTGTCGCTGACCGGGGCTACGGCGGCATTCGACGCCGAGATATGGTTCGGGGACCGGGTCGCGGTGCTGGGCTCGAACGGGTCGGGAAAGACGACATTCCTGCGGCTGCTGGCGGGAGATCAGCGGGTGCCGCACACCGGGGAAGCGCGGCTGGGAGCACGCGTCGTCCCAGGGCTGTTCGCCCAGACGCATACCCGGCCGGACCTGGCGGGCCGGGACGTCGTCGAGATCCTGATGACCGAGCACGCGCTGGCGATCAACGAGGCGATGGCGGCGCTGTCCCGGTACGAGCTGGTCAGATGTGCCAGGCAGCCGTTCGGCACGCTATCCGGCGGCCAGCAGGCGCGGCTCCAGATCCTGCTGCTGGAGCTGGCCGGATGCACGCTGCTGCTGCTCGACGAGCCGACCGACAACCTCGACCTGCCCAGCGCCGACGCGCTGCAGGACGGCCTCGAGTCGTACCTGGGCACAGTGCTGGCCGTCACGCACGACCGGTGGTTCGCGCGCTCGTTCGAGCGGTTCCTGGTCTTCTCGCCGGACGGGCAGGTGCGCGAGGCGACCGAGCCGGTATGGGATTGAAGCTGGCGTGGGGCTGGGGTGGGGGTGTGATTGGGGCTGGGCTGGGGCTGGGGTTGTGCGGGCGGCGGCCGGGGCGGGGCTGGCTGCCGGCTGTCCGGCTGGATTGTCGGCTCGCGTCACCTCTCGCCGGGCTGTTAACTACGCTTATCGCCACGTAGCGGGCACATTGCCTGCCATTTCGTGGAAGTTAGGAGCTCTCTGGAGGAAAAGGTGCCGGAAATCGATGCCCTTTCTTCCATGGAGCCCTTTTCTTCCGCGTCGTCCGGCCGTGGTCGTCAGCGTGCCGATAGCGCCATCGAGCCTGCCGCCGCGTGCCATTGGTGCCGTCGGCTCGGTCACAGGTCCAGCCCGGACCGTTGCCCTTCGCCTCGCCGCAACGCGGAAATTACATGCTGTACGGGATTTTGGCCGCCGTATTCGTACATTAAATTTCCACGCAGCCGTATGTCCCCGGGGTGGGCGTCGCGCGAGCGCGAAATTCTGGCTGGGTGGTGCGGCGGGGCGGGTGGCTGGGGTTGCTGCCGCGTGGTGGTGCTGGCGGGTGGTTTGCGCTGATCGGGGTGCGGGACGGGTATGC
>JAFARZ010000427.1 GCA_019245115.1 Streptosporangiaceae bacterium
GGGGGGGGGGGGGGGGGGGGGGGGGGGGGGGGGGGGGGGGGGGGGGGGGGGGGGGGGGGGGGGGGGGGGGGGGGGGGGGGGGGGGGGGGGGGGGGGGGGGGGGGGGGGGGGGGGGTTTGGGGGGGGGGTGGTTAGCCAGGCGGTGGCTCGGGTGGGGGACGCACGGGTTAGCCAGGCGTCCTGGAGGACCTCGGTCAGTTCCGCCAGGGTGAGCTCGCCGATCCGGCTGGCCCGCACCAGGACCGACGGGTGCCCGTCGAAGTGGGCGGTGGTGAAGAACGGCGATGCCGGGTCCTGTACCAGGGCCAGCTTGTCGGCCTCCGACGGCACCCAGAACATGATCACGTCCGGGTAGCGCTCGCCGGTTTCCGGATCGACGGCGTCAGGCCGGGGGCTCCGGAAGAACACGAAGGACTTGCGGCCGACCTGATAGATCGGGTTGCCACTCGGTCCGTATTCGACCGTGACGTGAGGCATGCGCATGGCGAGTTCGTGCACATCCTCGATGCGAGCGCGACGTGATCCTGCCATTGGTAGTCAGGGGCGCGGCGCCGAGTGCGGCCCGTTTCCCCATCCCCCTTTCAATCCGTACGTGCGGTTTTCCCGCATACGGCTTACCGATGATCTTCTTGGCATGGTTACGCTGCCTTCGGATAGCGGACGGTACCGGAGAGCTTGTGCAGACCCAGCCCGTGCAGCCATTCCTCGGTCCACTGGTCCGCCTGCCCAGCGCGCAGATTCCTGCCGCGCTTCTTGATCAGCAGGCGTTTCAGCCGCCACGCGGCGTACCGGTCGACCTGACGGAACTTGACGGCGGCGTTCCCGGTGCGGAAGTAGTTACCCCAGCCGCGCAGCAGCGGGTTAAGGTCCGCGATCACCTCACGGATGTCCTTCACCCCTACGCGGTTGCGGCCGGTGCGGTCCCGGACTTTGTCCCGGATGCGCTTCATCGCTCGCTGCGAGGGCCACCGGTGCAGGTAGTAGCGCACAACGCGCTTCTGCTCCCACAGGCGCCCTGACATACGGGCACGGAAATGGCATCCGAGGAAGTCCAGGCCCTCCCGGCCATCCCTGAGATCAACCACCTTCGTCTTATCCGGGTGCAGCCGCAACCCCAGCGAGCTGAGGATCTCCCCGGCCGCATCCACAGCCGCCCTGGCCTGCGCCGCGCTGCGGCACAGCACCACGCCGTCGTCGGCGTAGCGCACCAGTTCCCCCAGCCCGCGCCGGGTGAACCCGGTGTCCAGGACGTGCAGGTAGATGCTGGCCAGCAACGGGGAAATGACCCCGCCCTGGGGAGTCCCGGCGACCGTCCGCTCAAGACCCATCTCCGTCATCACACCTGCCTGCAGCCACAAACGGACCAGCTTCAGCACCCGCCGGTCCGACACCCGCCTGCCTATCTCAGCAAGCAGCCGGTCATGGCTGATCTCACCGAAGAAGTTGCGGATATCAAACTCCGCGACGAACTGGTAACCCTCGATGAACCCGGTACGGAGCCGTTCCATCGCCTGCGTAGCCGGCCGCTTCGGCCGGAACCCGTACGAGGACGGAAGGAAATCCGCCTCGAACACCGGCTCCAGCACCAGCTTGGCCGCCTGCTGGGCCACCCGGTCACGGACGGACGGTATGCCTAGCGGCCGCTTGCCGCCATCTGGTTTCGGGATATCCACGCGCCTGGCCGGCGCGGGACGATAGGTACCCGCACGGAGATCAGCCTGAAGTTCCCCCAGGAGCCGGAGGACTCCATAGACCTCCTCCACATACGCCAAGGTGACACGATCCACCCCGGCCGCCCCACGGTTCTTCCGGACCCGCTCCCACGCCTCCCACAAGACGTCACCCCTGTGGATACGGTCATACAGGGCATGGAAACGCCGCTCCGGCGACTGCTTGGCCGCAGCCCATAGCTTGCGTTGAAGTTGCGGCACTTTCCAGGTGGATTCCCACCCGGGCACGACGGGCCCAGACCCGCCGGGGTGATTGGACCGGGCGGTCCCGGCCATGCCCTCGCGCGTACCCTCTCCGCCAGCATGATCAAAGTGAGGGCCCTTCCCTCCCGGCGCGTTATGCTGCACGCCGATCACCGGTACTACGACCCCCTCGGACTCCCGCTGCCCTCCAGATGACTTCACCATCGGCTTATACACCTGGTCTTCGCCCGACGCAGGCCAGGCAGACGGGTCTCTCCTGTTCCAGCCCAGACTGTGCGCACGTGCCGCCCTCCGTACCCCGGAAAGACCCGGCAGGCTGACCCCGGAACAGGGCCCGCCGGACATGGCCTTCGCCGTGACATGAGCGGCTCGGCTCCTCCGTTGTAACTGTGACGAGGCTGCAAGGTTCGCTTTACGCTACAGCCCGCGCGCTTGCTCCCTCCAAAGAGGCTCTCGACACCCCGCTCAGCCCGCCGCCTCACGGCGACGAACCGGGGCCTGCTACCGGGCGCTCCGGTGCCTACCCGGACAGGACCTCCACCTGTAAGCCTGGACCAGCTTTCAGGACGCAACATGCGCCCCAGCGTAAGCGTAAGCGGGCGCCGACCTCGGACGGCGTCCAGGTCGCGCCGTCGGAGGAGGTCCAGGCGAAGATCCGCTCCTCGCCGGTGGCGCCGGATTCACCGATAGCGATGAAACCGGTGGCGTCGGCGGTCAGCGCGGTGATGACAGCGCCCGATCCGGACGACGGCACCGCAACCGGCTGCCAGCTCGTGCCGCCATTGGTGGACAGCATGGCCAGCGGCGCACCGGCCGCGTTGGTGCCCATGACCACCATGCGGCCGCCGGATGCCGCGATGTAGCGCAACGTCGCCCCCGCGGGAGACAGGTCGGTGAGCCTCCAGGCTCTGCCGTCGGGCGATACCCAGACGGCCGGCTGACGGTTGGCCGATCCGGCGGCGGCGAAGCCATGCGAGGTCGCGGTCACCGCCGCGATCGCGCCCGAGCCGCCGAGCCCGCTGGCCTTGGTCCAGGATGTCAGGTTGGTGGAGAACCACACGGCCGGCGCCGAACCGGTCTGGGTGGTCTGGTCACCGGCTATGACGTACCCGGCCGGGCCGGCCGCCGCCGCCACAAGGTCGGCGGCGGCGAGCGCGGCCGTCCCGCCGACGGCGTGCCAGGTTACACCGTCGGGGGAGGTCAATATGATTCCGTTCGGGCCGGCAGCCAGCCAGCCGGACGAGCCGTGGGCCACGGCGGTGAGCGCGCCGAGCCCTTGCCCGCCGAACTCTCCCGGCCGGGTCACCAGCGACCAGCGGTCACCGGTCTTGTGCCAGATGGCCGGGTAGCCGTTGGCGCTGCCCACGGCGATCTGCTGGCCGCCCGCGGCGGCCAGGGCGGTGACGGCCAGCTCGGGGATGTTCGCGCCGGGCAGCGTGACCGGGTGCGCGCCCTTGAGGAACACCGGCCGCTGACTGACCGGACTTGCGGCCGTGGCGCCAATGGCGATGACGTGATCGCCAGGCGCCACGGCCGCGCCGACGACGGACTCGGCTGCCGCATTTCCGAGAGTCGCCGTCGGCCGCCAGGAGGCACCATCGTCGGTGCTGAGGTACGCGACCAGCTGGCCTGCGTCGTTCTGGCCCGCTACCACGAGCCCGTACCCGTCGCCTTTCACCACGCGCGGATGGAAGCCACCGCTGGCGGCGATGGTGCCGGCGTTGTGCCAGGAGACGCCGTTCGTGGAAAAGTAAGTTTTACTTCCGCGGACGGCGAGGAATCCATCCGCGTCGAAGGCAACGCCGGAGATCTCGCCGGTGCCGGGGATCGTCACCGTGGTCCAGTGGGAGCCGCCGTCGGTGCTCAGCCATGCGCCCGAGCCGCCGCTGGCCAGCGCGCCGGTGATCAGGATGGCGTTGCCGTGCGCGGTCGCGTAGGCGATGTTCAGCACGTGGGCGCCCATCGTCTGCCGCTGCCAGTTCAGGCCGTCAGCCGAGGTCCAGACCACGCCATGGCCATTGGCGTCGGCGCCGCCCGCGACGAAGCCGGATGCCGTCCTGGTCACGACCCAGACCTGATCGCCGGCCGCCTGGGTGATGCCGTGCGTGGCGGCCAGGGTCCAGGACAGGCCGTCATGGCTGGTCCAGATGGCCTGCGGGCCGATGGCAAGCCAGCCGCCCGGACCGCCGGCCAGCAATGGCGCGATGCTGCCGGGCGGATTGATGCCCTGGACGGGGGCTAGCTGCCAGGTGGCGCCGCCGTCGGCCGACACGTAGAACTGCTGCCTGGTGACTCCGTCGATGGTCTGCTGCCCGGTCGCCACGATCGTGGTGCCGGATGCGACGATGCGGTTCACGGCGAGGAAGACGCCGCGCTGCTGGAGCCCCGGGTAGGTGGCGAAGGCGCCGGTGGCCAGACCGGTTCCGACGGATTGGTTCAGCTGGGGCGGCTGGTTCCCCTGATTCGAGGAGAGCTGGTCGAACTTCGGGCCATGACCGGTCAGCAGCGTGAAGGCAAGAGCGCCGACCATGCCGAGGACGAGGACCGGTGCCCCCACCGCCGCGACGCGGCGGCCCAGGAAGGCGCGCGGGATCTCCGGCTCGTCGTCCAGCTCCGGATCGAGGCCGGGGTCGAGCAGGAATGACGGCCGGTCAGCCCAGTCGGGGTGCCGGGGCGGACTGGAAGCTTGCGGGCTGAGCTGGACGGGGGCGCCGAGGAGCTGGACATAGGCCAGCGCGGGAGCGGCGAGGGTGCGCGAGGACGGCTCCCCTCGGCTGGCCGTGCGGGTGCCGCGGGCGGCGGCCGTCGCGACGTATTCCTCATCCACGGGCGGATCATCGGCGTACGGCGGCCTCGCCTGCGGCGGCACAACCGCTGTCCGGGCGTGACGGCCCACGGGATGGGACAGCAGCCCGGCATGCGACCGGCGCGAGACGTGCGGTGCCGCCGCGAGCGGCTCGGGATCGGCTACCGGCATCCGCCCGGGCGCGGGCTGCGGCGGGGCCGGCGTCCCGGCCGGGGTCCGCGCGGGGGCTGGCTGCGGCCGGGACCGTAGATACATCGGCGTCTGCGGAACCGCCTGTGCCGGGGGGCGTTCCCACTGGATGCCGGACTCGGCCCACAGCTGGTTCGAGCGCTGCCAGACGGACGCGTCGGCGGGACGCTGCGGGTTCTCGGCCGGGGCCTGCCGCGCCTGGAGCCCGGGACCGCCAGCCCGGCCATGACGTGCCATGGTGGGCAAGAGGGTCTGCTCCTCAGCGGGCGCCGTGACCGGTGAGTCCGTGACCGGTGAGTCCGTGACCGGTGCGTCCGCGGCCGGTGCGTCCGCGGCCGGTGCGTCCGTGGGGGCTGTCTCCGCCGCCGTGGCCGGTGTGTCCTTGGTCAGCAGGAACCAGCCGGCGGGCGGCGCGACGCCGGGCCACGCGCCATCGTCTGGGGCCTGGAGTTCCTGATCCGCGGTGTCCCGATCGGCTATGCCGGAAGCTACACTGCTGAGAGCGTTCGAGTAATGACTGTCCGTGTTCATCGCGGGCCCCAGAAGGCCATTCGCGGACGGAGTGCCATGTCTCTCGCCGACCCTTCGGTTCACTACTCGTCGTGCTTGCCGTCGTAGCTTGATGTTACCTAAAGAGAGCGTCTGTGTACAGAGGGCGATTTTTCCAATCATGCACGACATAGTCGGCGGCGGGTTTGCGGTACTACATGTTCCAGCTCACGGGCAAGATTCGATATCGTGGCTCGTTGAGCACGGATTTCCGTACCCAACGGGCCACAAGATTCGGTATCGGTAGCTGACTGTGATCACCGACGTGACGGCCCAGGTCAGCGCGGGCCTTCCTCGGCGTTGATCAATCCGTAGCCGATGGCCTGACCGGCGGTCAGCACGCGGCCCTGGCGGAAGTCCTCGCGGATCTCCTCCACCGGACGACCGGTCACGTCGGCGAGCCGGAAGTACACGGTGTCGAGCATGCGGGTGATCTGCTGCTCGCGGGCGGTCACCGCGGTGGCCGTCCCGGCGAAGTGGACTCTGGGCTCGCTGAGGGTGAAGGTGGCGTTGGGGTAGCCGGTCCGGTGCGAACAGGCGGCCAGCAGGCCCAGCGCGGGACCGCTGATCTCGCCGCTCACGCAGCCGCGGACCGGCGCGTGCAGGACGTCGAGGATGCCCATTAGGGTCACGACGGCGGACAGCTCCGCGCGCAGGTTCTGCAGCTCGAGGCGGATCGGCTCACCGGCTTCGGCGTCCAGGGTAAGCAGTTGCGCCGAGAGCGTCGCCGCCGCCGGGTCGTCGAGCACACCGCACACCAGCACTATGCGCTTGGCCAGCAGGTTCTCTTGGAGCTTGGCCTGCCAGGCGGCATTCGGATCGACCCACACCCGGGTGGGCTGAAGCGGATCCCGTGCTGGCTGGCCCGGCTGGCCCGGCGGGGTGAACGACGGCTCCCATGGCCGGAACGGATCTGGTGAGCCCGGTCGCCCGGGAATATTGGCATGGATCATTACATGGTCCTCCAGGTGATTTCGGTGCCGAGCGCGGCGGCGTAACGCTCCAGCGTGGACGCGCGCACGTCCGCGGTGCCGGACTCCAGCCGGGCGACGGCCGACTGCGAAGTGCCCATCTTCGCCGCCACCTCGGTCTGCGACAGCCCGGCCGCCTGTCGCTGCGCGGCCAGTTCACGCACCAGCTGACCGCGCTGCTCCGCCATCCGCCGCAATACCGAATTGGCCTGGGCCTCCGGCCACGGCGCCATCTCGCCTTCCATACGTCCAAAGGTATCTCACATTTGAGATAACGTGTGCCTAGACGGGGACGAGCGCCGGATGAATGTGGCATCCACCCGCATAGGACCGGGTGAATGTGGCATTCATCCGGCGGGCCGATCGGCGGCCGGCCGGCGGCCGGTCGGCGGGCGGCCGGCGGGCCGGCCGGGCGCGGGCCCTTCCATGACCAGGACATTTCCGGCACACTACAGGCACGCCCGCAACGCTGGATTGGCCTGGGCCTCCGGCCGCGGCGGGCGGCCAAGTCACGTGTGGTGGGAGGGGACATGGCAGCAACTACAACCCAGGAACCTGGGCTGAAACGCTCCCTTTCGGTCTGGCAGGCGGTAGGCCTGTCGATGGCGCTGATGGCGCCGAGCATGGCGGCCAACATCAACCCGCAGGGCGCGATCGGCGCCGGGCGGGCGGTGCCGCTCGCATTCCTCATCGCGGCGTTCGGCGTGCTGCTGGTCGCTTACACGTTCGTGCGGCTATGCCAGTACTTCCGCCATTCCGGGTCGGTGTACGCGTTCGTGGGCGCGACGCTCGGGCCCCGGTCGGGTGTGATCGCGGGCTGGGGCCTGGTCGGCACCTACACGTTCTACGCGGTGACGACGGCGGCGGCCGCCGGGATCTTCGGCACCGGATTGCTCGACTCGCTCGGCATCTGGAAGAACCAGCCGGCCTGGTCCCCCATGCTCCTGGTCGGCGTGGTGCTGGCGCTCGCGCTGCTGCTCGCCGCCCTGCCCGCCAGGCGCGGCACCAGCCTCCTGCTGACCGTCGAGCTGAGCACGGTGGCGCTGATCCTCATCGTCACCGTCGTGGTGTTCGTCAAGCTGATCTCGCACAGCGCACCGGGCGGCAACCATTTCACGATGAGCGTGTTCAGCCTCCAGCACGGGATCGGCATATCGGCGCTGTTCCTGGGCGTGGTGTTCGGCTTCCTGTCCTTCGCCGGCTTCGAGGCGTCCTCGACCCTCGGCGAGGAAGCGCGCAATCCGTCGAAGGACATCCCGCGGGCGATCCTGGGCGTGGCCATCTTCGGCGGCATCTACTTCGTCGTGGTCACGGCCGCGGAGATGATGGGTTTCGGCACGTCAGCCAAGGGCATCACCGCATTCGGCACCACCCCGTCGCTGCTCGGCTTCCTCGGCACGTCCTACGTGGGCTCCTGGGTGGGCAACATCATCACGCTCGGCACCACGATCAGCGCGTTCGGCTGCTGCCTGGCCTGCACGGTCGGCGCGTCCCGGCTGATCTTCGCGATGTACCGGGACTCGTACGGCGAGAGGGGTCCGGGCAAGGTCTCGCGCTGGGGCACGCCCGCGTACGCGACCGGCGTGGTCACCGTGCTGACCGTCGCGATCTACGTCAGCTACATCGCGGTCTCGCATCACACCTCCCAGCTGGCCACGAACGCGTTCCTGTGGTCCGGGACCATCGGCACGCTCATCCTGCTGGTCGCCTACCTGCTCGCCACCATCGGCATGGTGCTGCTCGTATTCGTGAAACGGAAGATGCCATCGGTGCCGAGGTGGCAGATCGTGGTCCCGATCGCGGCGATCGTCGTGCTCGGCTACACCCTGTACCGGAACGTCTACCCGTACCCGACCGGAGACGCGCAGTGGTACCCGAGGGTGGCGGCCGCCTGGCTGGTCGCCGCGGTCATCGCGGTGGTCGTCGCACCCCGTACCGCACGGAAGCTGGGTGCGGCGCTGACCGCCGCCGACGGCATCGCGGCCCAGGAATACCGAACGGTCGGTGGTACCACGACCCCGCAAGGCATCTCCGCCACGGAAGCGACGTAGCTTGCCGGACCTCCCCCAGCTCATTGACCATCACTGTCACGGGGTACTGCTTCGTGACGCGGATGAGGCCACGCTGGAATCGCTGCTGACCGAGGGCGGTCCGTTCCCGGGCGGCTCGGTCTTCGATTCCGGCATCGGCTTCGCATTCCGCCGCCTGTGCCCGCCCATCCTGGGCATGGACGCTGACGCTCCGCTGAGCGGCTACATCAGCCGCCGCGCCGAGCTAGGCGTGGCCGAGGTGAGCCGCCGCTTCCTCCGTGCCGCCGGGCTGTCCGCCCTCTGCGTGGACACCGGCTACATCCCAGAACAAGTCACGTCCCCGGGCGAACTAGCCGAGCTGGCCGGAGCACCGGCACACGAGATAGCCCGCCTGGAACAAATAGCCGAGGCAGTGGCGTCCACCCAGCCCAGCGCAGCCAGTTTCGCCGACGCGGCACGCGAGGCCCTGGCCGAGCGTGCCGCGACCGCCGTGGGCTTCAAGTCCATAGCCGCCTACCGCGTCGGCCTGGAGTTGAACCCCGAACGGCCGACTGCGGCCGAGGTGACGGGCGCGGCCGGCTGCTTCCTGCGTGCCTTCGCCGGGCACGCAGGAAGCAGCCGGCTCGTGCACGAAACCCTCCACCGCTTCCTAATCTGGACCGCCAACGACCTAGGGTTGCCGATTCAGTTCCATGTCGGCTACGGCGACCGGGACGTTGACCTGCACCGGTGCAATCCGCTGCTGCTCACGCCACTGATCCGTGAGCTGCGTGTGCCGGTCATGCTTCTGCACAACTATCCGTTTCATCGGGAGGCGGGGTACCTGGCCCAGGTCTTTCCGCACGTCTACATGGACGTGGGGCTGGCGACCCACAACCTCGGGTACCGCTCCAGCGCGCTGCTGGCTGAGGCGCTGGAGCTGGCACCGTACGGCAAGTTCCTGTTCTCCTCGGACGCGTTCGGGCTACCCGAGCTGTACTACCTGGGCGCCACGCTGTTCCGCCGGGCGCTGTCGGAGTTCCTCCGAGACGCGCCCGAGGCGGAACGGATCGCGCGGCTGATCATGTCCGAAAACGCCCGTCGCGTATACGGGCTAGCGCGCGGGTGAGCAAGTCCTCGTGGCTGGCGTCGAGCCAGGTGATGCGGGGGTCACGGCGGAACCAGGACTCCTGACGGCGGGCGAATCGCTTCGTGGCCTTCACGGTCTCCTCGCGAGCCTGGTCCAGGGACCACTCACCGTCCAGGTAGCGGAGCATCTGCTGGTAGCCGAGCGCGCGGCTGGCTGTCTTGCCGTCGCGCAGCCCGTCGGCGACGAGCTTGCGCACCTCGGCCTCGAAGCCGGACGCCCACATGTGCTCGACCCGCGCCGCGATGCGCCGGTCCAGTTCGGGGCGGGGCAGGGTGAGGCCGATCTGGATGGCGGGCCGCGACTTCGTGTAGTCCGGCATCGTCGCGGTGAACGGCTGCCCGGTCAGCTCGATGACCTCCAGGGCACGCACGATCCGGCGGCCGTTGCTGGGCAGGATGGCCGCCGCCGCGGCGGGATCGAGCGTGGCCAGCCTGGAGTGCAGAGCCGGGGCGCCCACCTCGGCCAGCTCGGCTTCGAGCCGGGACCTGATACCACCGTCCGTTCGTGGAAAGTTTAGATCTTCCAATCCCGCGCGGATGTACAGACCCGAGCCACCTGCGAGTATGGGCACCCGGCCGCGGGCGGCGACATCGTCGAGGGCGGCGCGGGCCAGAGCCTGGTACTCGGCAGCGTTCGCGGTGCGGGTGACGGGCCACACGTCCAGCAGGTGATGCGGCACGCCGCGGCGCTCGGCCCAGGTGACCTTGGCTGTGCCGATGTCCATGCCCCGGTAAAGCTGCATGGAGTCGGCGTTCACCACCTCGCCGTCGAGAGCGCGGGCCAGCTCGATGGCCAGGCCAGACTTCCCGGCGGTCGTCGGCCCCACCACCGCGAGTACGGTCATCGTTGTCTATAGCCTCGCAGTACTTCGAGTGTGACCTGGCGGACTTTGTGACCCACTGAACTACAGCTCACTGAACCGTACTTCAGTGTGAAGGTACAGCCTCGGTGCCCCGCGACATGTCATCCCTGAAGGAGCGGGCCGACGACTTAACCGGGCGGATGCCAGAGCTGAGATATTAGGGGTACGTTGCGCCAACCATCCCCACCCGAGGGGCACATTGCGCCAACCATCCCCTAACGCATCGACCCCGGCCCGCTTTCTAACACGCCCTAGCGCCCTGAATAAGCCAACGGGGTCCTGGCGCTGGACAAAGATTATTTTCGGACGGGTTTTGGTCGTCCGGCGTGACCAGTGCGTCATAGTGCGTGACAAGTGGCAGACGCGGTTGCCCCTGGTCAGGCGCGGCGGGGCATGCCGAGGAGGACGGGGGTCGAAGCGGCGTGGCCTGGGCCTACGGCCGCTGTGCTGGATTGGCCTGGGCCTACGGCCGCTGTGCTGGATTGGCCTGGGCCTACGGCCGCGGCGCTGGATTGGCCTGGGCCTACGGCCGCGGCGCGCGTGCGGCGGACGGACAGGGGGGCGCCGTCGGCCAGCAGATAGTGCGGGGCGCCGCGGGTCACCGCGACGGTGACGATGTCACCGAGGCGCGGAGCGGTGTCATGGGGGGCGAAGTGGACAAGGCGGTTGTCGCGGGCCCGGCCGGACATGCGGTGGGTGGCGGCGTCCTTGCGGCCCTCGCCTTCGGCCACCAGGACCTCGACGGTGGCGCCGGTGAGCTTCTGATTCTCCGCGTAGGTGATCTCCTCGACCAAGGCGGTGAGGCGCTCGTAGCGCTCCTGCACCGTGCCCGGCGGAACCTGGCCGGGCATGGTCGCGGCCGGCGTGCCGGGCCGGATCGAGTAGCGGAAGGTGAACGCTCCCGCGAAGCGGGCCCGGCGGACCACGTCGAGGGTTTCCTCGAAGTCCTGGTCCGACTCGCCCGGGAAGCCGACGATGATGTCGGTGGTGATGGCAGCGTCGGGGATCGCCGACCTGACCTTGTCCAGGATGGACAGGTAGCGCTCCCGGCGGTAGGCGCGGCGCATCGTCTTCAGCATGGCGTCCGAGCCGGACTGGAGCGGCATGTGCAGGCTGGGCATCACGTTCCGCGTCTGCGCCATCGCCTCGATGACGTCGTCGGTGAAGTCCCTGGGATGCGGGGAGGTGAACCGGACCCGCTCCAGGCCCTCGATCTGGCCACAGGCCCGCAATAGCTTGCCAAAGGCAAGGCGGTCGCCGAACTCGGCCCCGTAGGAGTTCACGTTCTGACCCAGCAGGGTGACCTCGATGACTCCGTCGGCGACCAGCGCCTTGATCTCGTCCAGGATGTCGCCGGGGCGACGGTCTTTTTCCCGGCCCCGCAACGACGGGACGATGCAGAACGTGCAGGTGTTGTTGCAGCCGACGGAGATCGAGACCCAGGCCGAGTACGCCGACCGGCGGCGCGCGGGCAGCAGGCTCGGGAACGTCTCCAGCGTCTCCTGGAACTCGACCTGCGCCTCTTGCCTGGCCCGGGCCCGTTCGAGCAGCGCGGGCAGTGAACCCATGTTGTGGGTGCCGTAAACGACATCCACCCAGGGCGCCCGCTCGATGATCCTGGTCCGCTCCATCTGGGCGAGGCAGCCGCCGACGGCGATCTGCATGCCGTTCTTCTTCTGAGGCAGAAGGTGACCCAGGTTGCCGTAAAGCCGGTCGGCGGCGTTCTCCCGGACCGCGCACGTGTTGAACACCACGACGTCGGGCGCCTCGTCGTGCCGCGCCTCGCGATAGCCCGCCTCGTCGAGCAGGCCAGCCAGGCGCTCGGAATCGTGCGCGTTCATCTGGCACCCGTAGGTGCGGATCTGATACGTCCGGGTTGGTAGGGCCACCCGATCAGGATAAGGCTCCTTGATCCTGGTTCGATGTGGCTCGATTGCTACGGGTTGCTGCTGGTGTCCGCCAGTAGTCGTCAGGCATAGTTTTCCGTATGCCAATCCCCTCGGCCGAAATCTTTCCGTACGGCGAGTGGCCATCGCCCATTAGTGCCGGTGACGTGGCCCGCGGTCACATCAGGCTTTCGTTCCCGATGATCAGCGGTTCAACGGTGTGGTGGCAGGAAACCAGACCGGACGAGGGCGGGCGGCAGACCGTGGTATGCCATGGGCCGGACGGGATCAAACCGGACCTGCTGCCTGTCCCATGGAACGTCCGTACCCGGGTGCACGAATACGGGGGCCGGGCGTACCTGCCGGTGCCAATGGGCCTGGTGTTCGTGCACTTTTCCGATCAGCGGATGTACCTGTGCCGACCGGGCGGTTCGCCAACGCCGCTGACCGGAGATACCGGCGACCGGTTCGCTGACTTCGTCCTCTCCCCCGCCGGTGACGAGGTGTGGTGTGTGCGGGAGCGTCACGCCGACGGGCAGGTCAGCCGGGCGATCGTGGCGGTCCCGCTCGACGGGTCAGCGGCGGATGACGACCCCGTCTCGGGCACCGGAGCCGTGCGGGTGCTGGTGACCGGGTCGGATTTCTTCGCATTCCCGACGCCGTCGCCCGATGGGAGCAAGCTGGCCTGGATCAGCTGGGACCACCCGCGGATGCCATGGGACGGGACCGAGTTGCGGGTCGCGTCCGTCAAGGACACCGCTGATTTTCAGGTACTCATGGGTGGCCCGGCCGAGGCCGTGGTCGCGCCGCTGTGGCGCGACGACCGCAGCCTGTACGCGGTCTCGGACCGGTCGGGCTGGTGGAACCTGTACCTGCTTGAGCTGGAAACCCCGGCTCCGCAGGCGCTGTGCCCGCGGGAAGAGGAGTTCGCCGCCCCGCTGTGGCAACTTGGCGCGCACCCATACGCCCTGCTCAGCGACGGGAAGATCGCGGTAATGCACGGGACCGACGAGATGCGGCTCGCCGTGCTCGACCCGGACTCGGGTGCGCTGACCGACGTGGAAGTCCCGTACCGGATGTTCAACCCCGGCGGCGCTTCGGGCCAGGTGGCGGTCGGGCTGGCTGGCGGCCCGGGCATCCCGGTCGGCGTGGTCATGGTCAACGTGGCGAATACGGCGGCGAAGGTGGTGCGGCGCGAAGCCGACTCGCTGCCGGACACCGGGTACCTCCCCGTGCCATGGGCGGAGCAGCTGACCGCGCCGTCGGGCGCCGTGGTGCACGCCCTGGTGTACCCGCCGACCAGCCCGGTCGCCGCCGCGCCCGAGGGCGAGGCGGCGCCGTACATCGTCTGGGTGCACGGCGGCCCGACCTCGCGGGTGCATCCGCTGTTCGATCTGGAGAAGGCCTTCTTCACCAGCCGGGGGATCGGCATCATCGACGTGAACTACGGCGGCTCGAGCGGCTACGGCCGCGCGTACCGGGAGCGGCTGCGCGGCGAGTGGGGGATCGTGGACGTCACCGACTGCACCGCGGCGGCTCTCGCACTGGCCGACTCCGGCGAAGCGGACTCCAAGCGGCTCGGCATCCGCGGGGGCTCGGCCGGCGGCTGGACCGCGCTGGCCGCGGTCACCAGCGGTCTCGGGCTTGGTGCGGCCGACGGGAAGGGCGTGTTCGCGGCCGCGGTGTCCTACTACGGAGTGAGCGACCTGCGGGGGTTCGCGGCCATGACGCACGACTTCGAGTCCCGGTACCTGGACGGGCTGATCGGGCCGCTGCCGGACTGCGAGGAGCTGTACATCAAGCGGGCGCCGGTCGGGCACGTGCGCGACGCCACGTGCCCGGTCCTGCTGCTCCAGGGACTGGAGGATCCGGTGGTCCCGCCCGTGCAGGCCGAATCGATCGCCAGGGACCTCGCCGAACACGGCATCCCGTACGGTTACCTGACGTTCCCTGGCGAGGCGCACGGGTTCCGCCGGGCCGAGACGATCGTCGCGTGCCTGGAGGCCGAGCTGTCCTTCTATGGCCGGGTCATGGGGTTCACGCCGCCGGGCGTGAACCCCATCCCGCTGGAGGGTCAGCCGTTACAGATGCCCGACGGGGACACATCGCGGCGACATACTGCGGCGGATAGAGCCCGCGATCGAAGCCGCGGCTCCCACCGCTGCCGCATGGCTGCGGACCCTCAGCGCGCCGGCGCGCCAGTGCCGACGGCTAGCGGGCGAATTCGATGGCGCGGGATTCGCGCACCACGGTGATGCGGATCTGGCCGGGATAGGTCAGCTCCTCTTCCACCTTCTTGGCGATGTCCCGCGCGATCACCTGCGCCTGGATGTCGTCGACGTTGTCGGGCTTGACCATGACCCTGATCTCGCGCCCCGCCTGCATCGCGAAGACCTTCTCGACGCCTTCGTGTCCGGCGGCGATCTGCTCCAGCCGCTCCAGCCGCTTGACGTACATCTCCAGCGACTCGCGGCGCGCGCCGGGACGGCCGCCGCTGATCGCGTCGGCGGCCTGGGTGAGCACGGCCTCCACGGTGCGCACTTCGATCTCGTTATGGTGCGCCTCGATGGCGTGCACCACGTCCTCCGGCTCACCGTAACGGCGGGCGATCTCCGCGCCGATAAGCGCGTGGCTGCCCTCGACCTCATGGGTGAGGGCCTTGCCGATGTCGTGCAGCACCGTACAGCGCTTGAGCAACGCGGGGTCGAGCCGCAGCTCGCTCGCCATCATGCCGGCGATGTGCGCGGACTCGATCAGATGCTTGAGGACGTTCTGGCCGTATGAGGTCCGGTACCGGAGGCGGCCGAGCAAGGTTCGCAGCTCGGGGTGCATGTCGGTGATGCCCAGTTCGACCAGGGCGTCCTCTCCCGCGCGGACGCATAGCTGTTCGATCTCCGCGCGCCCGCGCTCGTAGGCGTCCTCGATGCGCTGCGGATGAATCCGCCCGTCGGCGATGAGCCGCTCCAATGTGAGACGCGCGACCTCGCGCCGGACCGGGTCGAAGCACGACAGGAGGACCGCTTCGGGAGTGTCATCGATGATCAGGTTCACGCCGGTCACGGACTCGAAGGCCCGGATGTTGCGCCCCTCCCGACCGATGATCCGGCCCTTCATCTCGTCTCCAGGCAGGTGCAGCACGGAGACGACCGATTCGCTGGTCTGCTCGGCGGCGACCCGCTGGATGGCAAGGGTGACGATCTTGCGGGCACGCTTGTCGCCTTCGTTCCGCGCCTCGTGCTCTATATCCCGGACGATGAGCGCGGCTTCCCGCTTGGCCTGGTTCTCGATGGTGGCGACCAGCTCACCCTTGGCCTGGTCGGCGGTCAGGCCGGCGATGCGCTCCAGCTCCTTGGTGTGCTGGGCTTCAACCTGATCCAGCTCGTGCTTGAGGTGATCGATGGCCTGGGACCGTGATTCGACCCGGCGGAGTTCGGTATCGAGGCGCTGCTCGCGGTCGGCCAGCCGCAGCTCGCGGCGTTCCAGGTCGCTTCTGAATTCGCGTACCTCGTCCTTGACCGCCCGGATTTCCTCTTCTACTTCGCGGCGCCCCGCAGCGGCTTGCTCGGCCTCGTCTTTCGCCCGCTGGACGATGCCCGCGGCTTCGGCTTCGGCGCGGTCGCGGATCTGTTCGGCTTCCCGCGTGGCCTTGACCGTCGGTCTGCGGGACATGATGACGACGGCGACAATAGCGATTACAACCGCCAGCACCCCGATCACCATGAACGCGAGCGACAGTCCGCTGCTCACGGTCACCCCTTTCCGTTCATAGCCCGCGGGGGACCCAGTGTTCTGTTACCAGTCGTCCTCAGGGTCATGCCCTGCTGCGAGGGGTCCATACACTGATTACTCAGCGTGCTGTGGTGGTCCTCCTCTGCTTACGCTTGGTGCAGCGTTAGACAACACCTCGCTGCCGTGAGGTTAAGGCTTGATCACGTTTTAATCAAGCAAACTATGCCCGACTGGACCGAAACCGCCTGGACAGTACGAAAAAGTGCACAGCACGCTTACCCAGGTCCTCGCCCAGCAGGCCGGCGAGCGGTACCAGTACTCACTCCGGGAAGAGCCGCACCCATGTGATGTTCATGTCGATAGCTGACCCGGAACGGCCGGCGTCTCGTCTCGCGGCTACTCTTCGCCGGACTCGAGGGCTTCGTAATCCGCAGGTGCGCCCTCGTACTCCAGGGCCTCCGCTTCCCGATCCGGGGTTTCGCCTTCTTGCTCGAGGATCTCGCGGATCAGGCGGTACGCCAGGCCCGGGGAATATCCCTTTCGGGCGAGCATGCCCGTCACCTTGCGCATCCGGGTCCCGGGCGGCTGGCCGCGAGTGGCGGCCAGCTTGCGTTCGGCCAGGTGCCGGGCGGTCTCGACCTCCTGGTCGGGATCCAGGGTCTCCACGGCCTCGATGATGTCGTCGCTTTCGACGCCGCGCTGGCGCAGTTCCGCGGACAGCGTGCGCCGGGACAGGCCACGGCCGTGATGCCGGGACTCGACCCATGCCCTGGCGAACGCCGCGTCGTCGATGAGGCGCGCCTTGGCCAGCTGATCGAGGACGGATCCGGCGACCTGGTCCGGAACACCGCGGCGGTGCATCGCGTCGGTCAGCTGGGCTCGGGTGCGCGGGGCGGTGGTCAGCAGTCGCAGGCAGATCTGGCGGCCCAGGGCCTCAGGACTGAGATCCGCCGGAGCAGCCGGCAGCGGCGGCAGCCCCGGCAGTGGCAGCGGATCGGACGGCTCGCGCTGCTCCGGCGTCTGCTTGTATCTGGGCACCGGCACTTACGCCGGGCCGCCGGCCCCTGATGCGGCGCCGCGGCCCGCCGCTCCGCCGCGCGTCGCCCCCGCTGACGCGGCCGCGGGAACGGATGATGCCGCTGACGACGCGCCCGGGCCGCCGGCGGGTGCGCCGGCCGCGCCCGGCCGTCCGGGCGCGGCCGGAGAGCCAGCGGAGGCGTCCGCATCCAGCCGGGCACCGACGCCGAGCTTCTCCTTGATCCGCTTCTCGATCTCGTTGGAAAGGTCCGGGTTCTCGCGCAGGAAGTTACGCGCGTTCTCCTTGCCCTGGCCGAGCTGGTCGCCGTCGTAGGTGTACCAGGCGCCCGACTTCCGCACGATCCCCTGATCCACGCCGAGGTCGATAAGGCTGCCCTCCCGGCTTATCCCGATGCCATACAGGATGTCGAATTCAGCGACCTTGAACGGCGGGCTCATCTTGTTCTTGACGACCTTGACGCGGGTCCGGTTTCCCACCGCGTCCGTACCGTCCTTGAGGGTCTCGATCCTGCGGATGTCCAGCCGGACGGAGGCGTAGAACTTCAGCGCCTTTCCCCCGGAGGTCGTTTCGGGACTCCCGAACATGACTCCGACCTTTTCCCGCAGCTGGTTGATGAAAATCGCGGTGGTCTTGGTCTGGTTCAGCGCGCCGGTGATCTTGCGGAGGGCCTGCGACATGAGGCGGGCCTGGAGGCCGACGTGGCTGTCGCCCATCTCGCCCTCGATCTCCGCCTTGGGCACGAGGGCGGCGACCGAGTCGATGACGATGATGTCGATGGCGCCGGAGCGGATCAGCATGTCCGCGATCTCCAGCGCCTGCTCGCCGGTGTCGGGCTGGGAGACGAGCATCGCGTCGGTGTCGACACCCAGCTTCTTCGCATAGTCCGGATCGAGCGCGTGCTCGGCGTCGATGAACGCCGCGATCCCGCCCGCCTTCTGGGCGTTCGCCAGGGCGTGTAGCGCCACGGTCGTCTTACCGCTGCTCTCCGGTCCGTATATCTCCACGATGCGACCGCGCGGAAGGCCGCCGAGGCCGAGCGCGACGTCGAGTGAGATCGACCCGGTCGGGATCACCTCCACCGGGACCCGCGTCTCCTCCCCGAGACGCATGACCGAGCCCTTGCCGAACTGCCGCTCGATCTGGAGGAGGGCGGTTTCCAGGGCCTTCTCCCTGTCGCTCGCCCGCTCCAGGCTCGGCCTGCTGCTGCTTGCTGCCATGAGGACTCCCTGCCGGGGTTTCAGGGCCTGCGGGCACCTCCCGCACCGTCAGGCCTTCATGAGTTGTCGTTATAACCGGACACCGTACGCCCCAGCTCTGACATTTTCGGGGGCCCGGGGGGCGTGCCCACGTATCTACCTTAGAGGGAACGTGTATTCGACGGCGACAGACACGCCGAGGTCTCCAGGAAATAAACGCAGCCGCTCGGGGACGTCGAATGTCTCGCATACCGCCCGCCAGACGACCTTGGCGTCCTCGCCGTCGGCCAGGGCCTGCTCCACCGTGCGACCACCCAGCCCGGCGAACACGTAGTCCTTGGCGACGCTTTGCGCGTACGCCGCACCGAACTGCGCCGTCATCCGCTCCCAGAACACCGTCAGCTGCACGCAGCCCAGGCTATCCGCCCGCCCCGCTGGACTCGCGGCGGGCGCAGAGGTGATACCACAGCCGTTCTGCCAGGTGTTGTTGATCTTTTCCTGGGAACTATGGAAAGCAGTGTCCACAGCGGGCACTGGGCGTGATGGAGGTCGGATGGCCGCGCCTGCACCACTGGGGACAGGGGCTCAGCCGGATCCCGGGAAATCCGCGGAGCCTGATACCGCCGCGCCACTCCAGGAACATACGGAACTTCAGGAACCCGCCTACGACGAGATCGCGGAACCTGAGAAGCACGTGAGCCCGATCGTCGTGATCGTGATGATCATCGCCATCCTGGCCGTCGCGACCGGCCTGCTCGCGGTCGTCACCCACGGTTTCCACACGAAAACAAGGGTCATTTACCATGTTCCCGCCGTCTTCACACTACGGCCGGGCGATTGCTTCGATTCAGGCCCGAACGACGTCAGTATCACCCCCCGGTCATGCTCGACGCCGCACGATGCCGAAGTGTTCGCGACGTTCCACGCGACCGGGACGACCTGGCCCGGCGACGCGATCCTGCAGGCGCAGGCGTCATCCGGGTGCGGCGCCAGGGTCTCCGGGTACATGAGCCCGGTTCTGGCCGCGAACGCCCTGGCCCAGGAGTACGTCTACCCGGACTCGGTGGCCTGGAAGGCGGATATCCGCACGATCGTCTGCGATGTCCGCTCCCTGTCCGGCCCCCTCACCGGCTCGGTCCGGAAGTAGGTCTCAACGGGGCTGGGGCCCGCAGCCCTCGCTCTGTGCACAAATCGGAGTTTGCGGCGCTGGTGTCGTGGCGAGTTGCCGATTTTGCCCGGATATGACCGTTATGTGACGGTGGCGGGGTTGGACGACGCGGTCCCCCAGTGGGGAAGAAAAGAGCTTCGGGGAAGATAGGGCGCCGGTTTCCGGCACCTTTTCCTCCAGAGGGCTCTTTCTTCCCATTGAAGGATGGCCCATGTGTCCCGCTATGTATCGATACGCGTAGTTCACTAGGCTGCTCGCACGTTATCCGGAACGCGCACCAGCGAGAAGCGCAAGGACCTGGGGTACATCAGCTCGCTGTGCGACTCGGCTGCGCTCGCCGCGGTCATCGACTCAACCTACCCGCTGGACCGGATCGCGGACGCGCACCGGCGCGTCGACGCGGGCCACAAGAAAGGCAACGTGGTCATCACGATGTCGTCTTGATGGCGCGGGTCAGACGGTCGTGCCGATCCCGCCGTCGACAGGGATGACGGCGCCGGTGACGTAGGCGCCCGCTCGTGAGGCCAGGTAGATCGCGACGCCCGCCATGTCATCGGGACGTCCGATCCTTTTCAGCGGGGCCGAGCCGGCGATCTCGTCGCCGAACGACGCGAGTGTCGCGGCCATCATCTTCGACTCGAACGGGCCCGGGGCGACGGCGTTGACGGTGATCCGCCGCGGGCCGAGTTCACGGGCCAGCACCCGGGTCAGATGATGCAGTCCGGCCTTACTGGCCGAGTAGGCGTAGGTCTGGAACGGCGGCACCCGCAGCCCGTCGATGCTGCCGATGTTGATGACCCGCGCCGGGTCGTCGGGTGTTCCCGCCGCCTCCAGCAGCGGCAGGAACGCCTGGGTCAGGAAGAACGGTGCCTTCAGGTTGAGATCCACCACCTTGTCCCAGCCGGCGGCCGGGTACTCCCCGATCGGCGCGCCCCAGGTCGCACCGGCGTTGTTGACCAGCACATTCAGGGACTGCTCGCGCTGGCGTACCTCTTCCGCCAGCCGCAGGCATTCGTCCTCCCGGGAGAGATCCGCGGGAATGGCGGTGATGGTCCCGTGCCCGGCGAGATCCCGCTCGGCGGCGGCGCACGCGTCGGCCTTACGCGAGCTGATATACACCCGGACGCCGGCCTGCAGCAGTCCGCGGGCGATCATGAGCCCGATCCCGCGGGTGCCGCCAGTCACGACGGCTGTCTTTCCCGATACGTCAAACAGGTCCATGATCCCTCCGCGCGCTCAGCGGTGAGTCAACCCATCCGACAGGCGACACCTGATAGTCGGCCATATCTTTGTTCGTCTCCGCGGCAAGCCTATGCAGTAACCGGGCTCACCGGCACTGGAGACGTCATCATTCTGAAAGACCCATTACCGAACCCGCAGGCACGCGTACCCGTTGTGATTGATAAGTGACGCGCCGGGCCAGGCGGCGGCTCTCAGCTGTAAGCATGCGAAGGAGACTCAGTCGTGAGCCCAGGACCGCGTATCAGCCAGGCACCGCGTATCAGCCAGGCACCGCGTTTCAGTGAGGCACCGCATTTCAGTCCGGCACCGCGCTTCGGGCGGCTGCCCGGGAGATGGCTGGCAGCAGCGCTCATCACGGCAACATTGGCGCTGCTCGCGCCGGGAATCAGCTACGCCGCCACCAGCCAGTCCCACCAAGCGGCCACCGGCTGCATTGGCATCAACCCGGCGGCCTTCCCGGCGGTAGGTTTCATCAGCGACGCCACACGCACCCAAGGCGGCCACCTGTGGTGGCACCGCCAGAAGAACGGCGTCAGTATCTGCATTGGAACGGTCGTGGAGTCGGTTCAGTACAACGCCGCGGCCACCAAGACGTGGAAGGTGATCATCTACTCCTCCCGGCACCCGCACGGCCTGACCGTCGCGCGTGCGACGTTCACCCTCAACCGTGGCTTGTATTCATGGAAGTTCAGGGTCCGCCACGCCTATGTCGGATTGTCAGCGGTGTGCGTTACAGCTGACGACTCCTTCGGAGCAGCCTGCATTCGCTTCGGCGGTCCGCGGACCTGATCGCGAGCTGCCGTCGATAACAGCCCGCCATATCCGGAGTGGGGCGGATATGGCGGGCCTGGCTTTGGCTGGCCCGGCGTGAGTCCGCTGTAGCAAGGGTCGTCACGGCGGCCCGCCGACCCCGGCGGCCCGCTCCTCCACTAGCCGCTCAAGGCCGTAGCGCTCGACCTGCTCGGGGTCGGACAGGCTGATCGTGCGCAGGCCCTCAGCCGCCAGCCGCTCGTTGATCTCGTCGAAGTGGTCCAGCACGAGGCGCTTTTCCGCCTCAGTGGTCTTGCCCTTGTGCGGCTTGCCGGCGTGCTGGATGGTCGTGTAGTCGGTGCGGTCGCGAGCCGAGCCGTTGGTTGCCGCCCGGGCGGCGCGCCTGGCCGGCGGCGCCGCGACCAGCAGCTCGCTCATCGGCCGCTCCGTGGACAGCTTGTCGAACTCATCGGCCTCGATGGCGACACGGCGCGGTTCATCGTCGCCAGGAAGGTAGAGGTCGACGATCGCTATCCGCAGCGCCTCGTGTTCGATTGCCTTGGCCTCGTCGGCAAGCGCCTCCAGTTCGACCGGTCCCTCGCCGAGCTCGGGATGGTCATGGACAACGATGCGCGCGAACGCCTCGTCCTGCATGATCAGCTGGCCACTCAGGTCGCTGAACCGCACGGTCTTCTGACCCATGCTCGATCCTCCAGGGGTAGTCTCTGATCGCTCGGGTGTTGGAAGAAGCGCTCTGTGAGCGTGAACTCATGGAACACCTTGCCGGAACGATCTCCCCTTGTCAAACTTAGGTTCGATCGGCGTGTCGCGATCCGAAATTACCCACGACGCTGAATTGAGCTCAGTGCAGGCTCAGGCGAAGCGCGGTGGCCCGCTTCACCGCGGCGGCGAAGGCGGCCGCGCCGAGCGTGCCGTTTCCGAGTGCGGTGGCCAAGCCAGTTACCACGGCCTGACCTTGGCCGACGTCCCGGGCCGATGCCAGCAGCAGGTCCATGCCGGCCTGCGCCGCCAGCACCGCGCGATGCGCGTAGCTGCCGTACGGGCTGAGCGCACCCGCCTCCAGCGCGTCGGTGATGGTCACCCCCTTGAAACCGAGCCTGCCGCGCAGCTCTCGCTGAACCACGGCTGAAGACAACCCGGCCGGGCGTTTCGAGTCGAAGGCCGGATAGACCGCCCAGCTCGCCATGATGAGCTTCACCCCCGCGGTGATGGCGGGCGGGTACGGCCGTTCATCCACGCTGCGCAGCGCGGCGCGGGGAAGGCGGAGGGTCACCGGCCCGAGGTCGGTGTTCTGGCTGGTGGCCGCCGCGCCGAGCCCTGGAAAATGCTTGGCGGTCGCCGCCACGCCGGTACGCTGCTGCGCCGCGATGAACGCCTCGCCGCAATCGGCCACGATGCGCGGACTATTGCTGTAGGACCGCTGGAACTGCTCGATGAAGTTACCGGCCTGGCGGTAGACGTCGAGCACCGGTGCGAGGTTCACGTTCATGCCGGCCCCGGCGAGGTTCCGTCCCGCGCCGGTTCCCGCCAGCGCCGCCTGGGCGGCGGGATCGGCGGACCGGCCGATCTGCTTCTGGGACAGCACCGGCGCGCCGGGCAGGCGGCGTACCAGGCCGCCCTCCTGGTCGGTCATCAGCAGCAGCGGCGCCCGCACCGGGCTCCTGGCGTTCGCCGCTTTGAGGCGCCTGATCACCGAGGCGATCTGCGCCTCGCTGGATATGTTCTCGCCGAAGAAGATGACTCCCGCGGCCTCCCCCGCGCTAATCTGCCGCAGCAAGCTCGACGGCGGGGTCAGGCCCGGATAGGAGAAGATCACCCGCTGCCCGGCGAGCTGGCGCGGCGACAGCGGGGTGCGCCGAACCGGGTCCAGTCGCCGCAAACCAGAAGCGGCCAGGCCGAGTCCGGCTCCCCCGAGCAGCACCTCGCGCCGGCCGAACAGGCTCTCCCGCATGGCACTCAGATCCTTCCTCCCCGTTTTCACCGGTCCAGCTTTCCGGCCGCCGCGCCTTCGCACAAGGTGAGGCTG
The DNA here is from genome assembly GCA_019245115.1 of Streptosporangiaceae bacterium. GTDB lineage: Bacteria > Actinomycetota > Actinomycetes > Streptosporangiales > Streptosporangiaceae > JAFARZ01. The sequence goes on from JAFARZ010000427.1 coordinate 23,528, forward strand.
TAGATTAACGCCAGATTTCGATGAACGACGTCCCTGCGACGGACCGTCAGGCTCACCGTCGCGCGGGGCTGGCCACTTGCCGCGTGTCTCGACCGGTTACTTGCTGGGCTGCGGCGCCGTGCAGTTGACCTTCGGGTTGGCACCCGCGTAGTTCAGCGGGCCGGCCAGAATCGTCACCGCGGTCGTGCTGGCCTTGGTGCAGCTGCTGATGGGTCCGTTGTAATAGCCGCGCTGTCCAGCAGCGATGGCGCCGATGATCAGCCACAGAATCAGGAGCGCCGATCCGATATGCATTTGTGTACCTCCGCGAAATTATTTCTCAAAGCACACAGAGAAAATTAGCTGCAATTCCGACTGCAGCATACCCACCAACCGCGACGGCGATGTCAGCGTGGCGCTCGCACAATGCCGTTTCCAGAAACCTGGAAGCTGATATTGCATACGAGGTGACTACGTGGTGTCAGTGGGGACTGTCATCTGCTCACGAATCCTGCGCATGACCTCCGCGCGTTCCGCTCCAGCCAGCCGGTCTATGAACAGCTCGCCACGCAGGTGGTCGGTTTCGTGCTGCAGGCAGCGGGCCAGTTCGCCCTCGCCGCCGATGGTGACCGGGTTGCCTCGCAGGTCAGTGCCGCTGACCACGGCGTACGCCGCGCGATGCCGGACCGCGGCGATGCGTGGGACGCTCAGGCACGCTTCGAGGCCTTCCTGCTCGCCGGTTTCCTCGGCTAGCACCGGGTTGATGACGTACCCGAGATTCCCGTCCACGTTGTAAGCGAAGACCGCGAGGCTGGTACCGATCTGATTCGCGGCAAGCCCTGCCCGGCCAGGCACTTGAACCGTGTCGAGCAGGTCATCCACCAGCCGGACCAGCGCGGCATCGAACCTCGTCACCGGATCGCACGCGGTGCGCAGCACCGGATCACCCAGACGCCGGATCGGCCGGACGGTCATGACGCCGAACTGGCGGCGGTCAGCTTGCCGACCTGGTCCAGCACCACCTGATGCCAGGTCAGCTCCGCCTCGATCCGCAGCCGGGCGTGCTCGACGACCAAGTCGTCGGCCACCGTCTGATCCGGCCAGGGTCGCTCGCCGTGATGTGCGTACTGGGCGGCCTGCGAGCCCAGGACGCGGATCCGGTCCTCGATGTACCCGCGCAGTACATCGCCATCCAGATCGCCGCTCATGACCAGGGCCAGGTCCACCGGATCCGGCCGGAGCCCGACCTCCTGGAGCGCCTCGGCCCGCAGCGCCCGCAGTTCCCGCTGGCCGTCCGCGGTGATCGCATAGACCGTCCGAGCAGGCAGGTTGCCGGACTGCTCGGTACGCACCGGCTCGATGAGCCCCTCGGCCGCCAGCCGGTGCAGCGCACCATAAAGTGACCCGGGGCGCACATCCGACCACAGATCGGCGCGGTCCATCCGGGCGCCCCGGCGGATCTGATGGCCGTACATCGGCCCATGCCGGTCCAGCGCCCCGAGCACGAACAGTCTCGTAGGATTCATTTGAGTAGTAAACCACGACTACTCAAATACGACTAGTCCATGGTCGAACATCAACCCTTGCCAACGGGCCTCAACAGGAGGTCGTGCAAGCGGAGAATTGTCCCTTCGGGGAACGTGGGGAACCCATCCGCCTAGTGCCGCGTCTGTCTCGTTTGCCCCGTTGGTGTGCGGTGGGCCTGCTGGACCGCAGGGGCTGATACCGGCAGCACAGGCCTCGCGTGCGGCCAGCCCGCCGACGGCCGGCCTGGTGCCATCCCGCTGACTACGATTTCCTGAGCCGAAAATATTTTCGGCTCAGGAAACTGGCTTCAAAGAAACGGCACGTATCCGGCTGCCCCCGCACCGGATCTACGAGGCGGACGGGGGTAAACATAACCGGTCGCGGCACAGCAAAGTCTGGCCCCAGCGTCTCATGTCGCTGGGGCCAGATGCCCTGTTCGCCTAGGTATGCCTCTCTCCGGCATTCTGCTGGCCGACCTTATTAGTTAGCTCAGGCCGTTTCTGAAGCCATCCATAGCCCCAGATAAAGTATCCGCCAAGGGCCAAGATCCCTGCGGCGATTACGAGGGTAAGAACTCCTAGGGCCAGGCCGCCTCGTATGGCATTCAGCAGCGACGCTACACCAAGCGCAGCCAGGCCGAGAGCGACCACGACACATCCAGTCGCCAGGTGTATCAGTGGCGTGAACTTGACATTCTGCCTGGGCATGGCTGCTTCCCTGTCACTAGAATAGGTTCAGGCCAATGTAGGTGCCTGCCACCATGTTGGCAAGGCATCCGCCCGCCGGAATGCCCACCTCCCCAATGAAGTCGGCACCCGGAAGCAAGGCGATGAGGGGTTGTGCAGGCGCAGCCGCCGCCTCAGCCCCACCGATACCTGCGTAACACGCGGATGCCAGACCGAGGAGGTCCTGACCGACGCTGAGCAGGTCGCTCCAGAAGCTCTGCCCGGCTGGGTCGATGAAGTTAACGGGATCGTCGCCGGCGTAGGCGTACAGGTTGCCGTTGGCGGGGGAGTCGACCTGAGTTATGCTGTCGGGCTGGGTGTAGTGGCCGGGGCCGACCTGGTTCCCGACGCCGGTGTTCGGCTCGGCGGGCGGGCTGTACCAGCGGTTACCCAGGTGCAGGAACCCGGTGCCCGGGGTGACGGTGTCTTGCAGGGCGCCGGTGTAGGTGAGCATCGGGTCCAGGCCGCCGGGCTGGGCGTCCAGGCCGTAGGGAGTGTAGGGGTCGGTCAGCGTGCCGTTCCCGGAACTGTCAATGGTCGCGACCACGGATCCCAGGTTATCGGTGACGTACATGATGTCGCCTTGCGGACTGCTGGTGCCGTCGCTGTTGACCTCTCCCAGGATGTCGCCTTGCTGGTCATGCAAGACGTTGACCTTCTCACTCGAGCCGGTGGCGGTGTAGTCCTGGATCCAGGGCTGGCCGTCCTGACTGGCCAGGCCGTAGGTGATGTCGGCGGCGGAGCCGTCGGACAGCAGTTCGGCCTGAGTGCCGCCGGCGTAGCTGAAGCTCTCGGCGCCGGACCCGGCGGAGATCATCTGGTTGGCGTCATCGTAAGTCATAGCCCCGACGGACGGATCGCTGGTCTGGTTACCGGCCCCGTCGTAGGCGTAACCGCTGCTACTGACCTCGTTGGCGGAGTTGTACGTCCAGCTGCTGTTGGTCCCGGCGTCGTCGGCCGAGGTCATGTTGCCGTCGGAGTCGTAACCGTAGGTCGAGGTCGTCCCGTAGACGTTGTTGGTGGCCTTGGTGAGCCGATTGCCCTTGTCGTAGGTATTGACCGAAGTACCCGGCGCGAAGCCGTTCGCGATGTTCACCCATTGCACCAGGCCCGTGTCGGTGCTGGCGCTGCTGGTGGGGCAGGCTTTCCCGGACACGAACGGGCTGTAGCAGTACGAGGCGGAGAAGATCGTCCCGTTTCCTGAGCCGGTGACCTTGATGCCGGAGATGCGCCCGGCCTTGTCGTAGGTGGTGTTGACCTTGCCCAGATAGGTGGACTGAGTGGAGTCAGTGCCAAACAGGGTGAGGATCCGGCGCCCGTCGGTGTCGTACCCGAAGTACCACAGCTTGCCGTCGGGGTCGGTGATCCCGGTCAGCAGGTTGCGGTCGTCGTAGGTGTAGGTGGTCGTGGCGGTGCCTCCCACCTGCCCGGCCAGCGGGTCGGTGACCGAGGTGAGGTTGCCGTCCAGGTCATAGCCGTAGGACAGCGTGCCGCCGCCGCTGGTGGCGTTGCGGGACAGGACCAGGTTGCGGCCGTCGTAGCTCCAGGTGGTGGTCCCGGACGGATCGCTGCGGGTCTTCAGGTTGCCGGCGCCGTCGTACTGATAGGTGACGGTGACCGCGTGCGGGCCGCCGGTATAGGCCACCTGGGTGATCCGGTCGGCGTTGTCGTAGCTGAAAGTAGCAGTGTTCCCGGCCCCGTCGGTGACGGTGGACACGCGGCCGAACCCGTCATAGGTGAAGGTGCGCGGCTGGAGGCTGTTGCCGGTCGGCGGGGTGACCTTGGTCAGCTCATGGTCGCCATCGGTGTAGCTGTAGGTGGTGGCGTTGGACCCGTTCTTCGGGTCGGTGGAGGTGGCCGGGGTGCCGTCGGAGTTGTAGGTGACCTTGGCCGTGGCCGGCAGTGGGTCTGCAGATTGCAGCAGATTGCCCGCGCCGTCGTAGGTGAAGGCGGTCGCGTTGCCCTGTGCGTCGGTGGAGGAGCTCGGCTGGAAGTTCGCGGTCGGATTGGTGCCCGTGGCCGAGTTTCCATAGGCCAGGCTGGCCGCGGCCCCGGTCGGCGATTGAGACTTGGTCAGCGACTCCCCGCTGTTGGCGCCGTAGGTGTTGGCAGTCGTTCCCTGCACGCCGTTGGTGAACGTGGAAACGTCATCGAAGGGGGTGTAGGAGGTAGAGCGGGAATCGCCCTGCTGGTCGACCACCTTGGTGATTAGCGCGTCGGTGGACCCGACGGTGTAGGTGACGTTCGGCACCGAGACCACCGGCTCCAACTGGTTGGTGTTGGGGTCGGCCTCCTGCGTGGTGGTGGAGTTGGGGTAGGCGAACCGGGTCGTCGCCGTGGTGGTGCCCGTGGTGGTCTCGGTTACCGACGTGACCTGGTGGGAGGAGTTGTACTGCAGGATTATTTGCTCGTTGTCGCCGTTGATGATCGAGGTCAGGTCGTGCGAGGAGTCGTAACCGAACTGGATCGTCGTGTTGTCGGCCTGGGTGATCGAGTTCAGGTCACCGGAGGAGTTCACGTTGTAGGAGACACTGCGGTTCAGGCCACCGCCTGACTGCGCCAGCCCGCTTAGGTACAAGCCGGTGTAGCTCGCGATCACCGTCCGCGTGGGCGTGGACGCACCGTGCGGGGTGTACGTGACCTGCGTTTCCTGGTTCGAGCCGTTGTAGCCGATCTTGGTGGTGTTGCCGTTGCGGTCCGCCTCGCTGGTCAGCAGCCCCGCGGTGGTGAAGCACATGATCCGGCCCGTGGCGTGCCAGGTCATCGTGTACCCGGTCCCGCCGCAGGTGCTGCCCGAGGACTTGGCCAGCGTGACGTGGAATTGCGCCGGGCTCTTGTAGCCGCTGCCCGACGGGGTGAACTCGCCCGCCGTCCCGTCCTCGCCCAGGTAGGTGACCGACCCGTCGCTGGCCGGGTAGAGCTGGACGTCGACGCCTTCGCGTTGCCGCCATCCGTACCCGTTAGACCCCACCGCCACCCCGCTGCCGGTCAGCAGGCTGTTGTACGACGTGCCCAGCACCAGCGACGAGCCGATCTCCGGAATCGTGATGTCCGTCGTGGTCAGCAGCACGTTGCCCGAGCCCACGTTGACCCGCAGCGACACCTTGTCAGAAATGTTGAACGACTGGAACGTGCCGTTCGGGACCGGCCCGGATCCCACCGGGATACTCGGCGGCGAGTTCACCGTCTGCAGCGGGTGGTAGACCGCCGACGGCGCCGCCAACGCGGCGGGAATAGGGACGAGAGAAAGGGCTGTTACCGCCACCGCTGCGACAAGCGCGATGACATAAACCCATGCAGAAGAGAACCGACGAGCCAACACGACCTCGCTAACGCGGCAGGCGATCATGACTGGGCACCCGGAAGCCCGGAAGCCCGGACGGAGAAGTGGAGGGGAGACATCCCCGACGGAGACCCGGCCTGCTTTCCTAAGCGAGTGTCCGGAGACGCGGGCATCACGAACTCGGCAGAATGTTGCATCCTGCCGACATATGGAAGAACTAGTGGATCTCGAACCCCGTAAATATTCTTTAATGAATTCCTTTGTCCCGAATTGAAAGGTACGTTCTGCCGACGACAGCGTCAAGCTCCTCGATGGTAAGCATTTCCTTACTCCGAAGTTAGGTTCGTCCGGACCACCGTCGTCACCACTGCTCCCATCGCCGAGCCTCGTGTCACGGGTGCGAGATTGGGTGTTTTAGGTGGTCAAGTTGTTGTTGATTTATGTGATTCCCAAGTGTCAGGCGGAATGGGAGATCGCGTCGATTGGTCGCCTGGGTATGCCCACGCCGGACTTGACAGACCCAGCCGTAAGTGAGGTGCCATAGGTAGGGGTCGGTAAGTGTGGCGGTGATCATGCCGGTTTTGGTGTTCCGCACGTGAGCTAACGGTGCGCCTACATGAAAGGCGGCTTGCTTCTCGAAAGGTCACCAGGGTCCACGGAGCGACCGGGGGGGCGCCGACGCTATCCGGGCGTATCCACCCACTGGCCGCGGGCCATCACGGCGGTCAGCCGGAAGTCATCGTCAAGGACAACGAGGTCCGCGGCCAGGCCCGGGAGCAGGGCACCCGTGACTTCGGCGAGGCCGAGAATACGGGCCGGGGTGGTGCTCGCGGCCGCGGCGACGTCGGCGGCCGGCAGGTCCACCGCGGTGATCGCCCGCCGGACGACATGGGCCATCGTGGCGGTCGAGCCAGCGATCGAGCCGGCGCCAGGGACTCCTTCGGCGAGCCGGGCCACTCCCCCGGACACGACCACATCCTGAGGGCCGAGGCGGTAGCGGCCGTCCGGCATGCCCGCGGCGCCCATCGCGTCGGTGATCAGGACCAGATCGTCGCGCCTGAGGGCACGGGCCGCCAGGCGGATCGTCATATCGTGCAGGTGCGTGCCATCCGCGATCACCTCGCAGGTGACCCGGCGGTCCAGCAGTGCGCCGGCCGCGCCGGGTTCGCGGTGGTGCAGCGGGGGCATGGCGCTGAACAGATGGGTCGCATGCGTGACACCGGCGTCGATCGCGGCGGCGGTGACCTCGGCGGTCGCATCCGTGTGTCCGGCGGCGGCGATCACTCCGGCCCCGACCGCGGCCCGGATCAGTTCAATGGCGCCGGGCAGTTCCGGAGCGATGGTGATCTGCCGCAGATGTCCCCGGGCCGCGGCGTGCAGCCGTTCGAACGCGGCCAGGTCGGGATCGAGCAGATAACGGGGATCCTGAGCGCCGCACCGAGCCTGTGACAGGAAGGGCCCCTCCAGATGGATGCCGTCGATCACGCCCTCATCGGCCAGGTCGGCCAGCATGGCGACACGCCACTGGAGTTCGTCCAGCGGCGCGGTCACCGTGCTGGCGATGATCCGGGTGGTGCCGTGCGCGCGGTGGAACGCGACGGCTTTCCTGGCCTCGTCGGCGCCGCCCTCGGTGAACGACGCACCGCCGCCGCCATGGACGTGCATGTCGATGAATCCCGGGAGGATCCAGCTGTCGCCCAGATCCGTGACCTCGCCAGGAGGCGGTGGCTCACCGTTTCCGCGCGCTTCTATTTGCCCGTCGGCCACGCTGATCCAGCCAGGACGGTACCAGCCCTCCGGCGTGATCAGGTGCTTGGCTCGCAGAATCATAGGTAGATTCTTCCGCGCAGATTTACCCTCCGCGCCAAGGCCTCGCTGCGCTCGGCCGGCTTGGAGCCACGGCGGGAATTGCCGCCCCTCCGGGACGGCAACCGCTCCATCTCCCTCCGCGCCAAGGCCTCGCTGCGCTCGGCCGGCTTGGAGCCACGGCGGGAATTGCCGCCCCTCCGGGACGGCAACCGCCGTGGCGCTCGCTTCCGCTCGCCGTTTACGCAAGTATTACTGAGCGAGACAGGGAGCGGGGCTGGTCGGGGTTGATGGCCTTGCGGTCGGCCAGCGTTACGGCCAGGCGCTGTGCGCCGATCAGCCCGAGCAGCGGATCGCCGCCCCGGTTGATAACCGTAGCTCCGGTACGCGCGGCGTCGGCGGCCAGGCTGGCGGGAATCTCGCCGATGCCCCACACCACGGTGTCCGGATCGCTCACGCTGATCGGGCCGTGCCGGTACTCCATCGCCGGATACGACTCGGCCCATGTCCGCGACGCCTCGCGCAGCTTGAGCGCCGCCTCGTCGGCCACGAACGACGCCCAGCCGCAGCCGAGGAACGTGTACTCGGCGCGGTCGGCCAGTTCCGCGGGGAGCGGGCGCGTCAGTTCGGCGGCGGCCGCGGCGGGGAGCGCGCTCAGATCCTCACCCAGGTGAGCACGGAGCAGGACGATCGCGGCGGTGATGAACCGGCTGGACACCACCGAACGCTCATCGGCGAAGTCCAGAAGCACCAAGTTGGACGTTTCGCGGGCTAGAGGCGCACTTTCGGTCGCGGTGAGCGACGTCGTTCTAATGTTAGAAGGAATTTCCCGAAGTGCGGCAAGAACCTCTGTGGTCGTGCCGGTGCGAGAAATGAACACCATGTGGTCATAGTCCCTGGTAGATACCAGCTCCGACGCGGGATAACCATCGGTAGGGCCATGACCCGCGGCCTCACGAAGCCGCGCGTAGGCGCGCGCGACGTTGAGCGAGGAGCCGCAGCCGATCACCGCCACGCGCTCGCCAGGGGCCGGAAGCGTCCCGGCAGCTGACAGAGACGCGGCGCGGGCGATCGCGGTTGACCACACATCGGGCTGGCTGGTGATTTCGTCCGACAGGTAGCTCATCACTGCTCCCGGCTCCACTGCGCCCGACTCCACAATACTGCAATCATGATCTTTGCTCATTCATGAGTGATTCTTGCCTCTATGAAGCAGTATAGATCATGTAGTTATGACAGTGATGCCCCGCTCGGCGAAGCCTCCCAGCACCGATCTCACCAGGGCCGCCTCCCCGGCCTGGTCGTCGGTCACGATCGTGTCGATCTCATCGCTGGCGCAAACCCGGGCAAAGGCGCGTTTGCCCAGCTTGGAGCTATCCGAAACAATCGCCACACGCTCGGCTCTGCTGGCCATGAGGCGGTTGATGCTGGCCTCGCCCTCGTGGTGGGCGGTCGCCCCCGTCCGCACGTCCAGCGCGTCCACGCCGAGGATGGCCCAGTCGATGCTCAGTTCGGCCAGCACCAGGGTGGCGAGCGGTCCGATCAGCTCGTAGGACTGGCCGCGGGCCACGCCGCCGGTCAGGACGATCTTGACCTGCTGGCGGACGGCGAGTTCGTTGGCGATGTTGAGCGCGTTGGTGACCACGGTGATGGCCGGGTCACCCTCCTGCAGGTCGGGCCGGGTGGCGAGCGCCCTGGCGACCTCACTGGTGGTGGTCCCGCCGTTCAGCGCCACGATCGCGCCCGGCGTCACCAGGGCCGCGGCGGCCCGGCCGATCCGCTGCTTCTCCGCCGCGTGGCGAGCGGTCTTGTACCGCAGCGGCAGGTCGTAGGACACGTTCCCCGCGATGGCGCCGCCGCGAGTGCGTGTTATCAGCTGCTGTTTGGCCAGGTCATCCATGTCCCTGCGGATGGTGGCGAAGGACACGCCGAGCACCTGGGCCGCGTCGGCGACACTGACCTCACCGTCGGCCGACATCAGCTCCAGCAGGGCATTCCAACGCTGGTACCTGGACATGGAGCCCCCACGTCTAACGAAGCATCGTGTTTATGGAATGTACATATCATGATGCGGCCATGGTGCGTCGTTGTGCACCTTTAATGCCACGAAGCGTGTGTGAATCTGCGCGATCAGCGCCTACAGCGGTCAGCAACCGCCCGCGGGACCCGGTACCCCGGGGCCGGTCTCCGGATCGTCGACAATGCCGACGGCGGGCCGGATCACCCCGCCGAAGTGCACCACATACCAGACACCGCGCCAGGAAATCAGCGACGCGATACCGATCGAACGCTCCTGGCCGCCGGCGTCGTAGACGAGCCGCGTGCCGTTGATGTGCCAGTAACCCACGTAGTTGTAGCAGTAACCGGGGGGAACCCAGGCCGCTTCGGAGCTTGGCGCTATGTCGACACGAAGCAGCCGGGCCTGCGAGCCCACGACGCGATGCGCGGCGCGCACGTCCAGCTCGAAGTCGAGCCAGAGCCGTCCGGTCCAGTCTGCTTCCGGATTTCCTACGGCCTTGACCTTGGCGTATGCGGTCTCGGGGAAGAACGCCGGGCGGCCGAAGCCTGGGCTGCCCGTGGTCACCGCCAGCCAGACGTCCGTCATCGCGTTGCGGAATGCCTTGGAACGCGTGCTCGGGAACTGCCGGGTCTGCGGCCGGGCGCCTGCCCCTGGGTCCACCGGCAGCGCCTGCGCCTGCGCGGGGGGCCGGGGCTTCGGCGGCACGATCCCGGCGGATGACGTCCGGGGCGTCCGGGTAGCCGTGGCGGCCGGGCGGCTGGACCCGGTCGCGCTGGGGGAAGAACTCGCCGAGCATCCCGCCAGTAGCGCCACCGCGGTGAGCGCCACGGCGGCCACTCCCGTCCGGGGCGCCATCCGGTCCATCGCTGTCACCCGTCACGTTCTATCGGCCAGTTCCGACGGTCGAGACTACCGGGCGCGGACGGCGCGGGGACAGCCGGTCAAGAATGTCAGTGGCTGGATGCATTATGGGGGCATGAAGGGAAACTCGGCGCTGGCTGGATTCTCGGCCGCCACGCAAGCGTGGTTCACCGGTGCCTTCGCCGAGCCCACACGGGCACAGGCGGGGGCCTGGGAGGCGATAGGCAAGGGCGAGGACGCGCTGGTGGTGGCCCCCACCGGATCGGGCAAGACGCTGGCCGCGTTCCTGTGGGCGATCGACCGGCTCGCGGCGGCGCCGCTCCCGGACGCCAGGCAGCGCTGTCGCGTGCTGTACGTCTCGCCGCTGAAGGCGCTGGCCGTCGACATCGAGCGGAACCTCCGCGCGCCGCTGACCGGGATCCGGCACGCCGCGCACCGGCTGGGCCTGCCGGAGCCGGATATAAAGGTGGCGGTCCGCACCGGCGACACCAGTGCCGACGAGCGCCGCAGGCTGGCCAGCAAGCCGGCCGACATCCTGATCACGACGCCCGAGTCCCTGTTCCTGCTGCTCACCTCGGCGGCACGGGAGACATTGCGGTCGGTCGAGACGGTCATCGTGGACGAGGTGCACGCGGTGGCCGGCAACAAGCGTGGCGCGCACCTGGCGCTGAGCCTGGAACGCCTGGACGCGCTCCGCGAAGCTGGAGCCGCCAAATGCCCCGCCGGGGGGGTCATGGGGGGTCGTCCCCCCAGGCCAGCACAGCGGGTCGGCCTGTCCGCGACCGTCCGTCCGGTCGACGCCGTCGCCGCCTTCCTCGGCGGCGGCACACGCCCGGTCACGATCGTGCAGCCGCCGAGCGCCAAGCGCCTGGAACTGAAGGTGGCCGTCCCCGTCGAGGACATGAGCGACCTGGAGACGGCGGCCGGCGCCGGCGGCGACGAGGAGGATCCGGTCGCGCGCAGGTCGATCTGGCCGCACGTCGAGGAGCAGGTGCTCGACCTGATCGAAGCGCATAAGTCGACGATCGTGTTCGCCAACTCGAGACGGCTCGCGGAGCGGCTGTGCGGACGGCTGAACCAGCTCGCCACCGAGCGCGCCGGCCCCGACGCGGAACTGGTCGAGGTCGCGCGCGCCCACCACGGCTCCGTGTCCCGCCTGGAACGACTGGAGATTGAGGAATCGCTGAAGGTGGGACGTCTTCCGGCCGTCGTGGCGACCTCGAGCCTGGAGCTCGGCATCGACATGGGCGCGGTGGACCTGGTGGTGCAGGTGGAATCGCCGCCTTCGGTGGCCAGCGGGTTGCAGCGAATCGGCCGGGCCGGGCACAACGTCGGCGACGTCTCGCGCGGCATCATCTTCCCCAAATACCAGGGCGACCTCGTCCAGTCGGCGGTCGTCGCCGACCGGATGCGGGACGGCCAGATCGAAGAACTGCGCATCCCGCGCAACCCGCTGGACGTCCTCGCCCAGCAGATCGTGGCGATGGCCGCGATGGATGAATGGCAGGTAGACGAGCTCGAACACGCCATCCGCAGGTCAGCGCCGTTCGCCAGCCTGACCAGGCCGGTGCTGGACGCCGTGCTCGACATGCTGTCCGGCCGCTACCCGAGCGAGGAGTTCGCCGGCCTGCGGCCGCGGATCGTGTGGGACCGGGTCAACGGCACGATCCGGGCCAGACCCGGCGCGCAGCGGCTCGCCGTCACCAGCGGCGGGACGATTCCGGACCGCGGGCTGTTCGGCGTGTTCCTGCCGGCCGGCTCGGGCTCGGGTTCGGGCTCGGGTTCGGGCGCCGCCCAGCCTCGCCGGGTCGGAGAACTGGACGAAGAGATGGTGTACGAGTCGCGCGTGGGAGAGGTGTTCGTGCTCGGCGCCAGCTCGTGGCGGATCGAGGACATCACCCCGGACCGGGTCATCGTGACCCCGGCGCCTGGCGAGGCCGGCAAGCTGCCGTTCTGGCACGGTGACACGCCGGGACGCCCCGCCGAGCTGGGCGCCGCGATCGGCCGGACGATCCACGAGCTGGCGGCCAGGGACGAGGAGCCGGCCGCGGCGGCACTGACCGAAGCCGGCCTCGATGAGCTGGCCGCGAAGAACCTGCTGCGGTATCTCGGCGACCAGCGCAAGGCCACTGGTTACGTGCCCGACGACCGCACTCTGGTAGTGGAGCGGTTCCGCGACGAGCTGGGCGACTGGCGAGTCGTGCTGCACAGCCCGTACGGCGACCGGGTGCACGCGCCATGGGCGCTGGCCATCACCGCGCGGCTCCGTGAGCGCTACGGCGGCATGGACGTGCAGGCCCTGCACACCGACGACGGCATCATCATCCGGGTGCCGGATGCCGACGATCCCCCGCCGGCCGGGATCGCGCTGCTCGACCCGGACGAGATCGGCGACATCGTCACCGCCGAGGTCGGCGCGAGCGCGCTGTTCGCGTCGCGGTTCCGCGAGTGCGCCAGCCGGGCGCTGCTGCTGCCTCGCCGTCAGCCGGGGCGGCGGACCCCGCTGTGGCAGCAGCGGCAACGATCCGCTCAGCTACTGGAGGTGGCGTCCCAGTATCCGGCGTTCCCCATCGTGCTGGAGACGGTGCGCGAATGCTTTCAGGATGTGTTCGACGTGCCGGCGCTGACCGGGTTGCTACGGGACATCGCCGCCCGCCGGATCCGGATCGTCGAGGTGGAGACTTCTGCTCCGAGTCCGTTCGCCAAATCCCTGCTGTTCCGGTACGTGGGCGCGTTCATGTACGAGGGCGACGCCCCGCTGGCCGAACGCCGCGCCCAGGCGCTGTCGCTGGATCCCGCTCTGCTGGCCGAGCTGCTCGGCGGCGAGGGGCTGCGTGAGCTGCTCGACCCCGCTGTCGTGACCGATACCGAGCGTGACCTGCAGCGACTGTCACCGGACCGGCGGTGCCGGGACATGGAGGGCGTCGCTGACCTGCTGCGCACGCACGGCCCGCTGAGCGCGGCGGAGATAGAGCAGCGGTGTGATGGCGCCCTGGAGGCCGTCGCGGAGTGGCTGGCCGAATTGTCGGTGGCCCGGCGTACTATCCAGGTGCGGGTCGCGGGCGAGCCGATGTGGGCGGCGATCGAGGATGCGGGCCGGTTGCGCGACGCGCTCGGCGTGCCGTTGCCGGTCGGTGTGCCGGAGGCGTTCACCGAGCCGGTGCCGGATCCGCTCGGCGACCTGGTGGTCCGGTATGCGCGGACACACGGCCCGTTCCCGGCATCCGCGATAGCCGACCGGTACGGGCTGGGCGTCGCGGTGGTCACGATGGCCCTGCACCGGCTGGCGGCCAGCGGCCGGGTCAGCGAGGGCGAGTACCTGCCCGGCGGCCGCGGTGCTGAGTGGTGTGACGCCGAAGTGCTGCGCCTGCTTCGCCGCCGCGGCCTGGCCCGGCTCCGCAAGGAGGTGGAGCCGGTACCGCCGGAGGTGTTCGGGCGGTTTCTCCCTGTCTGGCACGGGATCAGCTCCGCGGGCGGTTCCGGTGGCACACGCCGGTCCGATGCCGGTGCGGTGCTCGAGGTCGTGGAGCGGCTGGCCGGGGTGCCGGTCCCGGCATCGGCGCTGGAGACGCTGGTGCTTCCGGAACGGCTGCCGGGCTACTCCCCCGCGCTGCTCGACGAACTGACCGCGGCCGGCGAGGTGGTGTGGTCCGGTGCGGGCGCGCTGCCGGGCGGGGACGGCTGGATCGTGCTCGCCCCGGCCGACACTGCGCAACTGCTGCTGCCCGAGCCCGCCGAAGTGACGATGACGCCGCTCCACAACGCGGTGCTCGAAGCGCTGGAGAACGGCGGCGGCCTGTTCTTCCGCATGCTCAGCGACCGCGTCACGGGGCTGCTCGACGGCGCCGCCGTACCGGACACGGAACTCGCCGCGGCCGTCTGGGACCTGGTGTGGGCCGGGCGCCTCACCAACGACACGCTCGCGCCGCTGCGGGTGACGCTCAGCGGCACCGGCACACGATCCGGGGCACAGCGCCCGTCCGCCGGGGTCCGGCCGCGCGCCCGGCCGGGCCCCGGCGGACGCTACCGATTCGGCCGCGCTCCCATGCCGACGCGCACCGGGCCGCCGACCGTCAGCGGCCGCTGGTCACTGCTCCCGCCGGCGGGCGGCGACCAGACGGTGCGGGCGCACACGCTTGCCATGACGCTGCTTGACCGGCATGGCGTGCTGACCAGGGGCGCGGTAGCCGCGGAGCGGGTGGCCGGAGGTTTCGCCGCGGTTTACCCCGTGCTGCGCGCGATGGAGGAGACCGGCCAGTGCCGCCGCGGTTACTTCGTGGAAGGCCTGGGCGCAGCCCAGTTCGCGCTGCCCGGTGCGGTGGACCGCATGCGTGCGCTAGCTGACCGTCCGCGCCGCGTCGCAGATACACATTCTCCCGAACGGACGGTGGTGCTTCCCGCCGCGGACCCCGCCCAGCCGTACGGCGCGGCGCTGCCATGGCCGTCACGTCCGGGGACCGGATCCGGCGGCCTCGACGGGGGCGGCCTGGCCGCATCGGGTCACCGGCCAGGCCGCAAGGCCGGCGCCCTGGTCGTGCTCGCGGACGGGGCGCTCGCGTTGTATGTGGAGCGCGGCGGGAAGACGCTGCTGTCCTGGACCGACGATCCCGAAATCCTCGGTCCATGCGCCGCGGCGCTCGCTTCCGCGGTGCGGGCCGGTGCCCTCGGCCGGCTGACCGTGGAACGCGCGGACGGCGCCGGCGTGCACGATTCACCGCTGGCCCTGGCCCTGGAGGCGGCGGGCTTCCGCCCGACCCCCCGCGGCCTCCGCCTGCGCGCGAGCTGACCAGCACCCCTAGTCCTAGTCAGCTCCCCGTCGCCAACCCCCGGCCCGCTCGCCCCTCGGCCCGCTCGCCCCTCGGCCCGGTGCCTTCAACCTCGGCCGACTCTCCAGCATCCTGAGTCGCTTGTTCGCTCGTGCCAGGGTAAACCCGCCCCATCGGGGAAGCCGAGAGGGTATGAGCAGGTCAGTGGATCCGCAGCAACGTCAACTGGGACCGGTGCGCCCCATGCGGGGCACCCGGGCCGGGATGCGCACGTTCGCGATCGCCGGGTCCATAGCGACTGTGATTCTCTTGGCCCTTGGATGCCTGCTCACGGCCGATCACCATCGGGGCGGGGTGCTCCTGCTCGTTATCGGAGCCGTAGGGGCCATGTTCTGGCTGATCATGATTCCGCTGGCGCGGCGCCGCGCGAAGGTATAGCCGACGTGTGACTGTTCTCTGGGTGGCCGGCTCTCGACCGCCGATGGGATCCTCGGCGCTGACCTGGACGAATTTGCGGACCAGCTCACTAAGTAACGACTTCAGCACACTGGCGCCTTTCGCGTCGCTCCATATCCGACGCCATGATTGCGTCACGTGGGCAACTAGTGTCGCGGAATCATTGCGGACAACGGTGCGAATGTGGGGCGTTTCCGGAATAGCTTGCGTTTGCGGCATATCGGACGTGACGCATTCGCTAACGTGCCAGGTCCGGCTCGTGAGCTTGCGCGTATCGCTGCATAGCGGACAGATAGGGCTGCCACCTTGTGGAAGATAGGAGCCTTCTGGAAGAAAAGGCGCCGAAAACCGGCGCCCTATCCTCCGCAGGGCACTTTATTTCCACGCCACTGGACGGCTGACGACGGACATAACGGGCCAGACATGGACAAAACGCCCGGCCGCCCGCGTCAACGCGGAGATTACGCTCGGCCGACTGCGTCAACGCGGAGATTACGCCCGGGCCGGCTGCGTCAACGCGGAGATTACACTCGGCCGGCTGCGTCAACGCGGAGATTACGAGTGGTGATCGACGTGTATGCACCGGCGCCCTTTCTTCCGTGGGGCCCTTTTGTTCCGCGTCGTCTCACGTGGCTGCCGTTGACGTAACGGTCGATCCCGGCAAAACCGGCGGCCACTCGCGACGCCGCGAACTCAGGTAACGGGCGACGGTCCGCGACGTGCTCCCTCAGCATCTCTCCGATCGGCCAGCGACAAACAGTCATGCGCAGCGTGGTTAAACGATCTCATACAGTTATCATGGCGTCTTCCGGCCAGAGGAGTCGCCGCCATGCATGGCAACCGTCACGCGAAATTGCTCGGTCTTGGAGGGCTGTTCATTGTCGCCTCGCTAGTTGTGGGAGTCCTGGCCTGCCTCCGGACAGCAAACGCCGAAAAGACGACGGTGACGGCAACGGGCAGCCCCGCGAAGGTAGCCGCTCGTACCGGTGCGGCAGGAGCGGCTGGGGGTACGGGCGGCGCGGCGAAGATCGCACTCAACGGCCCTCGCCGACGGGTCGCCAGCGACATGATCGCGCCGCCTCACCGTCCGGGCACGACCGGGTTGCGAGCGCTGACTCCGGTACAGGAGTACAACATCAGCGGACTCCATGCCGGGCCAGTCCGGATCAGCGGCGTAACGTACCCCGACAGCGTCCGGTTCACCTGCGACTCCGGCGATAGCGACAGCTCCGGGGACCTGGACTACGCGGTCAGCGGATTCGGTTCGCTGACCGCGACGGTAGGCATACCGGACGCAGATACCAAGGCCGCCGGCGGAACAATGACCGTCACGTTCCTCAACAACGGATCCGCGTCGCAATCGACCACTCCGGTCACCATCTCGCCCGGACATGCGCAATCCGTACATGTGACGTTCCGGCATTCCTCGCAACTGGTCATCTCGTGCAGCGCCATGGACGCCGATGGCCGGCATGCCGAGTACATGGAACTCGCCCTTGGCAACGCGACGGTCGGCCCGCAGCGCTGACCAACGGCTCAAGCTCCCATATGATCCTGCCCGGATGGATGTGGCAGCCACCCGGTTATAACCGGGTGGCTGCCACATCCATCCGGGCCCCTTCCGGGCACGCCCTGATGCAGGCGGGATAAGAGTGGCTAGATGTGTACCTGGGCTCCCTGCGCAGGACCTGCCGGGCTGGTACAAGCCCACGACGCTGGTGAATAGCCACGGTTCCAACGACATCGATGGCGCAAGGGTCCAGCCAGCGCCCTGTCCGCGCCACCTCTACTTGACGTCTGTTGGTCACTGCTGTTACAAACTTTCGTATTCCGTGATATTTGCGCAAGTGAGTCACGAAGCCTGGGCCGGTGAAGGTTGGCCTGGATGCGGGAGAGGGACGTGACGGTGACACGAAATCCGATGCGACGCCTGGTCGTCGGGGCCCTGCCGATCGCGCTGTGCCTGGTATCCGCTCCTATCGCGCAGGCAGCCGTTGCTCCGGGCGCGGTTTCCGGCGACAGCGCCGCGGCCGGAGGCCCAGGCCAATTCAGCGCCGCGGCCGGAGGCCCAGGCCAATTCAGCGCCGCGGCCGGAGGCCCAGGCCAATTCAGCACCGCGGCCGGAGGCCCAGGCCAATTCAGCACCGCGGCCGGAGGCCCAGGCCAATTCAGCGCCGCACTCGAGGCGATCTACGCCGCGGCGCGGCATCTGCCGCCGAATTCTGTTGGCGGCGTCCGAGCCGGCTCGTTGCACACCGGCTCGGCGAACAACGTCAGCTGGGCGACCGCCGACTTCCTCCCCGCAGCGTCCGGGCCCGCGGATGTCAAGGCCGCGTTCCAGGATGGCGCGAGCGCCGCGGTGTTCAGTCAGCGGCCCGGCCAGCCCTGGCGCCTGGTGCAGGCCGGGCCGTACGGTTGCGGCCGTGGCCTGCCGTCCTCGCTGGCGCAATCGTTCGGCCTGGCCGATCCGGCGGTCTGCCGGACCAATGCCACCGCCAGCCGCAGGGCCGCTCAGCAAGCCCCGCGCGGCACCGCCACTCTCGGCCAGCGCATCGCGAACATCGCGCTCTCCCAGGTGGGCGTGGGGGTAACCCCGGCCACACCGTCCTTCGGCACCGTCGACTGCGACCCGTACAGCACGCTGGTAGGCGCCCAATCGCCCAACGCCGACGGATGCGGCCTCGATTCAGACTTCAATATCGAGAACGAGAACGAAGCGTGGTGCTCCGACTTCGCGAAGTGGGTGTGGCAGCAAGCCGGCGTAACCGTGGACATGAACACCATCAACGCAGGTTCGGTCTCGTTCTATGACTGGGGACTTGATCAGAGCGAAAGCGTGGCGCCGGACAGCGGCACTCCCGCCGTCGGCGACGCGGTGGTGTTCTTCCCGCCCGGCCCGATCACGCCCACTACTTACGCTGACCACGTCGGCATCGTTACCGGCATCAACTCCGACGGTACGATCAACATGGCCAACGGCGACTTCGCCGGCGGCCCGGACATCAGCGTGCAATACGACACCGATATCAGCCTGACCTCATGGGCATCGTCGGTGTGGCATGCCGGCGAGCAGTGGGTGCTCATCTCCCCGCCCACCGGAACGCAGCAGCCGACGCCCACGGTGTCCGTCTCGGGACCATCGCGCGCCGCCGCGGGAACCTCAGTTGCCTTCACCGGGTACGGCACCGGTGTCTCCCAGTACCTGTGGACGTTCGGGGACGGCCGGGCGGACAACGTATCAGGCGCCTCGGTCAGCCACGTATACGCGGAGAACGGCGTCTATCCGGTGACGGTGAGCGTCACGTCCAGCCTCGGCACAGTGACCGTCAGAAGCTGGAACGTGACGGTCACAGGCGCCTCCTCCGCGGTCGCGTCGGTACCGGTCAACGCCTTGTGGTACTCCCCCACGCCGATCAGCAAGTATTTGTTCACGAATTCGCCGACTGGCGGCCTGGCCACGGATACCTGGGACGGCGCGAGCTGGCTACAGCTCGCCATCCCCGGCACACCGGACGCCGGCACCGCCATCACCGCGCTCAGCTATCCCGACGCGGCGGCCAGCGACGCGATGACGCCGCACGCGTACTACAGCTCGGGCGGCACGCTGACCGAGACCTACCTCGGCGGCTCGGGCTGGACCTCGCAGCAGCTGGCCGGACAGCCGGTCGCGGGCAGTGCCATCGCGGCGGATTACGAGCTCTCCGGCCCGCACGTCTTCTTCTTCGCCGGCCGCAAGCAGCTCACCGAGTCCACCGAGCAGAACGGCGGCTGGGTCACCGCGCCGGTGGCCGCCCCGGCGGCCACGCGTGTCAGCTCGCTGGCGCTGGCAGAGACGGACGCCGGCCCGGACCTGTTCTATCTGAGCGGGAAGGGCTCGCTGACGGTTGCCGGACCGACCCAGACCGCGTTGATCAAGACCCCGCTGGGAGTCGCGGCTGACAGCCCGCTGGCGGCGCTCAGCGCCCCGCAGCCGACCGTCTACTTCGTCGACGGTCGCGGCAAGCTGGCTCAGGCAGTGCGCGGGCCGCTGAGCTGGGTGGTCAGTGAGGTCCCTGGTGCACCCGCCTCCGCCACGGCGCTCGCCGCGACGAGTTACCTGCTCGGTGCGCAAAGCGCGGTCGGCGCACCGGTCAGCACGGGCATCGAGGTGTTCACGCTGAACGCTTCCGGGCAGCCGTCAGTGACGTATTCGGGCCAGAGCGTCCCGCTGCCGGGGACGGGCTCGTCGATCCTCGCCGCGGACGCGTACCAGAACGCGGGCGAGCCCAGCCGGCTGTTCCTGTCCGGTCCGCTGTCGGTGGACGAGGCCAGTAGTCCTGGCGGGTCCTGGACATCGACGGCATTGCCTGCCACGCCAGCGACGCTCGCCGACAGCGTGGTGTTGTACGCGGCGACCGCGGCGGACTACAGCACCGCACTCAACGCGGCGGGCACGGCGGGCTTGCCCGCCAGCCAGGTCATCAACTCGTTCGCCACCGCGTGGGCGGACACGCTGAGCGGGAACTACCTGGTGATTTCGGTGGGGCTGGCGGCTACCGACGCGCTGGACTACAACGTGTGCGGCTGGCCCAATCCGTCGGGTGAGATTCCTGGAGGGACACCGTTCTACATCGTCGGCGGACCGCTGAATTCACTGCCGGGCCCGGATGCCTACGAAGAGGCCGCGGCGCAGACGGCGTCACAGACTCCCGCGCTCGCCGCCGACCTGGCCTATTACGCGACGCACGGCACCTTGCCGTCCGGCGTGACGGCGCTCCCGACCACGGCCAGGCCCGTCTATGCCTGTTCCGGGTCGCCCGGAGCATAACTCCTCCGTCCCGGTCTGGCTAAATTCACCGAGGCGAGCGGGTCGATTCGCACCGAATTCTCCGCATCCGTGCCATTAAGTGGGGCGTCGAGCACCCCGACCGCAGCAGGTTACCCATGCGTAAATTAGGTCCTCCAAGGATATTGAACTCGTCTCCGTCGCGTGTTAAAGAGGATAGTGCGCGCGCTTTTTTTCACCGGCCTTCCCAGCCACCAATGGGGTGACTCGTGCGTATTACCCGTGTAATTTTCAGCGCGGCGGTTGCCGCCTCCTGCGCCTCGGTAGCCCTTATCGCGACCCTGCCCGCCCACGCCGCATCCACCGCCAGCTATGTCGCGCTCGGTGACTCCTACAGCTCCGGCGTCGGCGCCGGGAATTACATCTCCTCCAGCGGAAGCTGCGACCGGAGCACGAACGCATATCCCGAGCAGTGGGCGAGCTCCAACTCACCCGCCGCGTTCGTATCGGTGGCTTGCTCGGGAGCGACTACGTCTGATGTTCTCAGCAGCCAGGTATCGGCGCTGAGCCACAGCACCACGCTGGTCAGCATCACGATCGGCGGTAACGACGCCGGCTTCTCCAGCGTCATGGAGACCTGTGTCCTCTGGACGACCAGCTCATGCCTCAGCGCCGTCTCCAACGCCGAAACTTTCATCGCCCAGCAACTCCCAGCCCTGCTCAACAACACGCTGCAAACCATCAGGAACGACGCACCGAACGCGAAAATCGTCGTGCTCGATTATCCGGAGCTGTACGACCTGTCCAAATCCAGCTCGTGCATCGGCCTGAGCACCCAGGACCGCACCGCGCTCAACCAGGGCGCCGACCAGCTTGACCAGGCCATCGCCACCGCGGCGGCAGCCAACCATGACACGTTCGCCGATGTTCGCGGCCAGTTCGCCGGCCACGAGATATGCGACTCCAGCAGCTGGCTGCATTCCGTGGACATCCTCGACATCAGCTCCTCTTACCACCCCACCGCCAGTGGCCAGGAACTCGGCTACCTGCCGGTCTTCACCAGCGCCGCCGGATAGCTTCCTGTCTGGGGGATGCCATCCCCCAGGCCCCCCGGGCGACCATCGGATGCTGGCACGACGCATGCCGTGCCAGCATCCATGCGGCCGGTCAGGTGGACAACGAGTAGCTGTTCACCTGGAAGTTCTCGCCGGTGTTGTTCGTCGAGGTGATCTCCCACCCGAAGTCGACCGAGTTGAGGGTCGCGCTGGACAGCCAGCCGGCGCTGGACAGCCAGCCGAACACGGCCTTGATATCGACCCGGCCCGAGGTCTCGTTGCCATTGCGCACGAATGAGAAGACGGCGTTGGAGCCGTTGCTGCCTCGGTAGATGTTCCAGGAACTGCCCCCGATCGAGGCCGTGGTCTGGTAGCTGCCGAGCGGGCCCACGTTCTGCGTGTACGTCCAGAGCATGATCTCATCCGCATTGTTATCAGCCCAGATGTCGTAGGCGGACTCGAAATTTCCGGTACCGGGCAGGCTGTCGCTGAAGGTACTGGTGATGGAACTGAACGAGCTCACCGCGGCGTTGAAGGTCTTCGTTACCTCGGGGTAGGACTTCACCCCGTTGGTATTCGGCTGATCCGACCAGACACCCCAGTTGCTGTATGAGTTGGCCCAGATGGTCTGCGGTCCGGGGTTGCTTCCCCACACGTTGTTGTAGAGCGTGAAACCGCCATTCGACCAAGAGCCGAACCGCGCCGTCGATGACCAGACGGCCGCGGATGCCACGGAGGCCATCAGCACGAGAGCAGTCGCCGCGGCGACGCCGGGCAAGGTGATGCGCAGTAGCGGTTTGAACATGTGATACTCCTGTCCTCCCGCTCCGTGCGCTATCGAATTTCTATCGAAGCGCTTCGACAGAAATTCGACAATAGCATTCCGGAAAGAAATGCCGATGTGGCCTCATATTAAAAGCCACAAATACTTGACGCAATAGCAGGTGACGCGAATGATCCGCAATGGCCGGACTGCCCGGCTCTTGACGAGCCGGCCAGCGCCAAGACGCTGTGTCAGATCCGCTGCTCGGTCGCGGGATCCGGCACTCCGTCGAAGTAATGGTCCAGGACATGCCGGAACACTGGCTCGCTGGGGGCGGCATGCATGAACAACGTGACACTGGAGCGAAGCTTCAACGCGTCAACCCCGCCGAAGATCTGCTCCGCGGTGCGGCCTCGTAGACCGGTCAGGATGCTGGCGCATTCGATCAGCCGTGGGCCGAGGACTGGATGGGCAAGGTAGGCCTCGGCCTCCTCCAGCGAGCTGATCGCGTAGGTCCGCGAAGTCGGGCTGTTCCCCAGGCCGACGATCTGCGGGAAGACGAACCACATCCAGTGGCTGGTCTTGCGGCCAGCACGCAGCTCGGAGACGGCCTGATCGTACGTGCCATCAGCGTCCTGTGCGGATACGAACCGCTGGAGGTCATACGGATCCGGCATGGCCATACCCGCTTGACGTCAGGTCAGCTCGGCACGTAGCCGGGTCGCCGCTTCGGTCATGGCGACCAGCTTGCCGAATGCGACGTCACGCGGCAGGTATTTCATGCCGCAGTCGGGGGCGAGCACGATGCGCTCAGGCGGCACATATCGCAGCGCCCGCCGGACCCGGGCGACGATCGTATCCGGCTTCTCCACCGCCAGATCGCTCAGATCCAGCACGCCAAGGATGATCGTCTTATCCCTCAGCGTGGCTAGCACGGCACAGTCGAGACCGGACTGCGCTGTCTCGATCGATATCTGGTCGCAGCTGCACCCGGCCAGCTCGGGAAGGAACGAGTAACCGGCCGGACGGTCATGGATGATCGCGGCGTACCCGAAGCACAGGTGCACCGCCGTGGTCCGGTCCGCCCCCTCCAGCGCGCGGTTTATCGCTTTGACCCCGTAGCGGCGTGCCTCCTCGGGCCGCGCCTGAAGGTACGGCTCGTCCAGCTGGACAATATCCGCGCCGGCCGCGAACAGGTCCCTGACCTCCTCGCCGACCGCGTCAGCGTAGGCCAGAGCCAGCGTCTCCTTGCTGCCGTAGTAGTCGTCCTGGGCCTGCTGTGCCATGGTGAACGGGCCCGGCACCGTTATCTTGACCATCCGGCTGGTGTTCGCTCGCAGGAACCGGACGTCCTCCACCTCGACGGGATGCCGCCGTCGGATCGGCCCGGTGATGCGCGGCACCGGGTTCGGATGCCCGCTGCGATCGAGGGCGGTGCCTGGATTGTCGATATCCACGCCGTCCAGCGCGGTCGCGAACCTGTTGGAGTAACTTTCCCGGCGGATCTCGCCGTCGGTGAGGATGTCCAGGCCCGCCTGCTCCTGAGCGCGGATGGCCAGCGCGGTCGCGTCGCGCTGTGCTTCCTCCAGGTAAGGCGGGTCAACCCGCCAGAGCTCCCGGGCGCGTACCCGGGGCGGGAAGCGGCCGGCGAGCCGACCTCGGTCGATCAACCAGTCCGGTTGCGGATAACTCCCGACCAGCGAGGTGGGAAGCAGCATTCCTGTACAGTACGCCGGCCAGACCGCCGTGTAACACATTCGGGGGGACCGGCGTTCCGAGTGTGGGGTCACCATCCCGCTCGGAGCCCCGGCCACTCCCGGGTCGGGGCTCCCCCATCTCATGGAACGGGCCAGATGCCCTGATCCTGGGCCAGCAAGGCGAGCAGCACGATCGCGTCGGTCCAGGCCAGGGGGGCCACCGACACCGGCCGCCCGGCGCCACTGATCTGCTCGGGCAGTTCCCCGAGGGCGGTGCGATGGCCAGCCAGCCAGGACAGCAGGCGTTCCGCGTCGGCCTTTCGCCCAGTGGCAGCGTCGAACAATGCGAAGGCCGCGGTTTCGGGTGTCCAGGCAACGCCGGAGGCACCGTGCCACGCGGCACCTGGACGCAGCCCGCCGTTGGGCAGCGTGAGCGCCCGTTGTGCCAAGCGCGCGGCCGCCTCCACCGCGGCATCCGGAGTGGCGAACGGCGGGCCGAGGAAGGTCACCGCCGTGTCGGCACCGGAACCCGCGTCAGGAGTCCGCTGGTATCCGGTAGCTCCGAACGTCCGGGTAATGGCCGCCGACAACCGGGCGGCGGCCGAGGCCCATCGCCTCTCGTCGTTCGCCGAGTTCAGGAGGCCCGCGACCCCGGCCGCCGCGCGGAGACCGGCCAGCAGCGGAGCCGCGGTACCCAGGGTCTGCTCGATCGGCTTGTCCTCCCAGTAATCCATGGCGGGCTCGGGTAGGCCGTTGCTCGTCACCGAGCGGACGGCGGCATCGGCCGCCTTGGCGACCATCGGCCACAGTTGCTGGAGTTCGCCGCGGGCCGGGCTGCCCGGGGTTGTCCGCTGCGTGGCGGCCCACGCCCACACCGCCCATGGCACCCAGCCCACCGCATCAAGCTCCGCGGGGCGGCCGTCCCTGACCGGGCCTGAGCCGTCGGTGTAATAGCGGGCTTCGAAGGTCCCGCCGGGAGATTGCACGCGCTGGAGGAAACGGAGGATGCTGAGGGCCTGCTCGGCGTGACCGGTGCCGGCCAGCGCGACCGACACCCAGCTGGAGTCCCGCGGCCAGGTGTAGTCCCAGCCGTGGTGGAATCCAGCCACCACCGCCCCGTCGGGCCGAACCGAAAGCCGCAGATCGAGCAGCGCCCTGGCGGCCAGCTCACGCTGGGCCACAGAGTCACCTGGGATCCGCCCGCTGCCGAGCCACTGCTTGCTCGCCGCGACGGCGCCAGCGACGCAGGAGGTCTGCCGAGCCGTAGTCAACACGCTGCTATCCGGCAGGAAGTGGTCAGCCGCGGAAACGGGGACCGTCACAGGCTGATGGGTACACGGGTTCTCGGCGATGCCCGCCAGGTACAGCGACGGTACGGCGGCCCCACCGCTGGTGGCGACGATCCCGGCCGAGACACCGCCCGCCGCGAGCACCACAGCCACGCCCACCGAGACAACACGACGCCGCACCCGCCTCACCCTAATCCCGCGGGGAGGGAAACCGCGGCGGTGGCGTGGAGGGCGCGGCGGAGGGACTTGATCGCGGTGGCGTCACGGCCGAAGTGGACGGAATTGGTGAGCAGGACCACCCACAAGCCAGACACGGGATCAAGAGCCAGGCTGGTCCCGGTGAAACCGGTGTGGGACACCGACGTCGCGGGCCAGGCATTGCCGAGGATGTCGTAGCGGTCACCTGGGCAGACCCAGCCGAGGCCTCGGCAACCTGGCAGGCCTTCGGAGCCGGGCAGTCCGACGGTCTGGCACCGCGTCGCCATCCGCCGCAGCGAGGCCGGGACGGGAGCATCATCAGCACTCACCCACCACTGGGCGAAGCAGGCCAGATCCGTGACGGTGGAGAACAAGCCCGCGTGGCCGGCGACGCCTCCCATCATCCGGGCGTTCTCGTCGTGCACGATACCCACCCACGGCGACCCGTCATAGACCTCGGTCGCCGCGAAACGTTCCACGGGCCCAGATGGATTGAAGCCGGTGGACTCCATTCCCAGTGGACCGGTGACCAGCCGGCCGACCGCAGCTTCCAAGGGCTCGCCGGTGGCGGCCGTGATCAGTTCGCCGAGCGCCATGAAACCCAGGTCCGAATAGGCCGCGCGGGTGCCTGGCGGCGCTTCCAGCGAGGTCTGACAGAGCGCGTGCAGCACTTCGTCCCTGGTCGCGCACCACTCGTAGAACTTCCGCGAAGCCGGGAGGCCAGAGGTATGCGTGAGCAGGTGCCGGATAGTCACTTGACGAGGCCACACGGTTTCCGGCAGATACCCGGCGACGGCGTCATCCAGGCCGAGCCGGCCACTACCGATGAGCGCGAGCGCCGCGGTGGTGGTCGCGACCACCTTGGTCAGCGACGCGATGTCGAAGACGGTGTCCGATGTCATCGGGCGCGCATCGATCGCGTCGGCCTGACCCGCGGCATGACTGAACAGAGTGCTCGGTCCCATGCCAGCCGAGACAACTGCTCCCGGAATGGAATGCGCGGCGACCGCCTCGTCCACCAGCCGGCAAAGCGGGATCGGGTCAGGCACGGGAGGCCTTGGAGACCAGGAGGGCAGCGCCCACGGCGGGGGGCGACTGGGGGCGGACGGCGCCGGTGCGCTTGGCGAACCTGTTCCAGATGATGCCGGACTTGAACACGCCGCCGACGCCGGCCACCGGTAGCGGGCCCAGCCGGCGCCGCACAGCCTCGGCGAGCGCGGCCAGATGGTCCGCGGCTGTTTCCGCGATCCGGCGCGCCTGGGGGTCCGTCTCCGCCAGGGCGGTAAGCACGGGCGCTAGGGGGGTAAGCAACGTACGTTCGCTGGAATGTGTATTGACCTTGATTATCAGCTCATGCAGGGTGCCCCCGGTCGTGGCGGTGACGGCGCGGTGGATCGCCTGCGAGCCGCCCATGCCGTCTTCCCAGTACAAAGCGGCCCGGGCGGCGGCCTGGCCGATCCAGTAGGCGCTGCCTTCGTCGCCGAGGAGGAAGCCGTGGCCGCCGGCCTGAACCAGGGGACCCTGCCCGTCCCAGCCCACGGCGGCGCAGCCGGTGCCGGCGATGACGACGATGCCGGGACCGCCGCCGAACGCGCCAAGCTGCGCGGTCTCGCCGTCCCCGGTCACGCGGACCGGGCAGCCGCACCGCTCAGTAAGCGCCCGGCCGACGTCGCGGGCGTGGCGCTGCGAGCGGAGACCCGGCATGCCGATCCCGGCCGCTGTCGCGCCGGCCTGGCGGATGATCTTCTCCAGCTGCCCGGCGAAGTCGTCGGTCAGCAGCGCGTTCATCGGCGGACCGGGCGGCAGATCGGCCACCTCCCCAGCCGTGACGAGAACGACCCGGGAGCTGCTGCCACCAGCGTCAATACCCAGGACCCGCTCAGTCATATTTCCCTCCGCGCCAAGGCCACGCTGGCGCGCGGCCGGCTTGGAGCCACGGCGGGAATTGCCGCCCCGGAGGGACGGCAACCGCCGCGGCAGCTCGCTTCCGCTCGCTATTACATTTTCGTAAACTAGTGTCAATGCAGTCGCCTTCGTCGTAAGATCTTTACAGAAATCACGTTGGGGGGGATCACAATGAACGTACGCGAGACATGGCAACGGCATATCGTCGAGCTGCTCGACGTCGCGCTTGACCGCAACGCGGATGTCATCGAGGATGTCGCCGTCGCGATCACCAAGGCCATCCTGGACGGTCATCACATCTACGCGTTCGGAGCGGGACACTCTCTGGCCCTGGTCAACGAGATGTACCGCAGGGCGGGCGGGCTCAAGGTCGTCCGTCCCATCTGGAACGAGGAGCTGCTGTCCCGTTCTGACGAGGAGCGGGCAGGCAAGCTGGAGAACGAGGCCGGCTACTACAAGCAGCTCACCGACGGCCTGGACTGGGGCGCCGGCGATCTGTGCTGGGTGCTGTCCAACTCTGGACGGAACGCGCTCGTCGTCGAGCTCGCGCAGGAGGCCAAGCAGCGCGGCGTCGCGGTGATAGCGCTGACTTCGCTCAACCATTCCGGCGCGGTCTCCGCCACCCCGGGGCTACCCAAACTGCCGGAGATCGCCGACTTCATCTTCGACAACGCGGGTGCCTACGGCGACGCGTCCATCGCCATCCCCGGCCTGGCCGAGTGGGTGGCGCCTACCTCCACCATCATCGGCGCTGCCCTCATCCACGCGACATGGGCGGAAGTGGCCGAGCGCCTGGTGGCGCAGGGCCACGTCCCGGAGATCTGGGCCAGCGCCAACCGCGGCCAGGTACCCGAGCGGAACGACCAGGTGCCCGTCCGTGGAAAGGACTCATAAGGAGTAGTCAATGCCGGTTCGACTGAGCAGCCCCCGGACCAGACCCTGGAGCAGACCCTGGAGCAGACCGGTCAAGCGCCGCGGCCGGAGGCCTAGGCCAATTCAGCGCTGCGTGGCCGGTTCGCTGGCGGTCGCGATCACCATGGTCGGGGCGGCGTGCAGCTCCGGATCGGGCGGTTCGAGCGGTTCGAGCGGTTCGAGCGGAGGCTCGGGCTCCAACGGGTCGCCGTCCGGCACGCTCAAGATCATCACCTGGGTGAACCCGCCCGCGGTTCAAGCCATCACCGCCATCGACAAGGCATTCATGGCGAAGTATCCGGGTGTCAAGGTCTCGCTGCAGACGGCGGCGAACGTGAACGGCCCGTACGAGACGCTGCTGCAGCAGACCGTCGACTCCGGCACAGCGGACATCGTCACCAGCCCGCTGCCGTTCCAGGCGCTGCCGTTGCATCCCACCCGGCAGAACATGACGCCGCTGCAGTTCTGGTCGACCAGCGGCGCGTTCGCGCCGCTCAACGGGCAGAGCTTCCTGTCGGCCTACACGCCGTCCGCGCTCGCGGCCGAGACGTACCAGGGCAAGATCTACGGCCTGGTCTCCGGTACCTACCAGGAAGGCGTCTTCTACAACAAGCAGATCTTCGCCAGGTACCACCTGACCCCGCCGGCCACCTACACGCAGTTCCTCAGCCTGCTCCAGACGCTGAAGTCCAAGGGCGTCACCCCCATGTACGTCGGCCTCGGCAACGTCGGGCCGGTGTACCTCCAGTTCATCTACTACGAGCTGATGATCAGCCTGTGGTACCCGAACGCGCCCGGCGGGAACCTCGCCCAGGCCCTGGAGACCGGCTCGGTCAAGTGGACCGACCCGATGTTCGTCAAGGCGATGAACGAGGAGAAGACGCTGGCGCAGTACCTCGAGCCGAACTACACCGGGGTGCCGTGGGAGAACATGCCCGGCGACTTCGCCAAGGGTTCCGCGGCCATGCTGGTCGACGGATCCTGGGACCTGCCCGCCATCCAGACGGCCAATCCGTCCGCGCAGGTCGGCTTCTTCCCGCTGCCCGGCAGCGACGTGGCGGCGGACAACCAGCCGGAGGTCGGTGACAACCTGACCTTCGAGGTGCTCCGCTCGTCGCACAACCAGGCGGCCGCGATGGCGTGGCTGAAGTTCTTCTCCCAGCCGTCGATCTACGCTCAGTACGTGAACACTACCGGCATTTCGTCCAGCCAGAACGGCGGCACGTTCAACGGTTACGCCGCGAAGGCAATGGGACAGTGGTTCGGCAAGGGCGTCAATCTGAACGTCTTCTACCCGACGCTGTCTTCCAACAACGCCTACTACGACACGCAGACCAACTGGCCCGACCTGCAGCTGGACGTCGTGCAGGGCAAGAAGACGGCCCAGCAAGCCGCCCAGCTCTACCAGCAGGACTGGACCGCTCCGTAATGGTGACGAAAACGGTGACGAAGCTCGCCCTCCATGCAGACTGACTCGTCACGGCTCCGATCCCAGACTGATCTGTTGTCCGGGACCGGAGCCGCGGCGGATGGACCAGGGGGCACCGGCGCCGCGCGGCCGGGTGGGCTTCACTCCCGCCCTACCCGGCCGCGCGGCCGCCCAGCCAGACTGCTCAGCCGCGGGTCGAAGCTGACCATGTGGGCGGGCCTGCTCCTGGGCGTGGCGGTCTATGCGCTGTTCGGCCTGGTTCCAGCCGTGATCCAGGTGGTGATCTCGTTCACCAACTACACCTCACTGCCCGGCGCGCCGGTCAACAACGTGGGATTCTCCAACTACACCGCGATGCTGACCACCGCGCGACCGGGCTTCGTGTCCGGGCTGTCGGCGACCGTGGTCTTCGTGGTCGGGGTCACGGTCGGGCAGAACCTGCTCGCGCTGCTGCTCGCGCACAAGCTTTCCGGCGAAGGGCGGCTGGCGGCCGTCGGCCGCGTGCTGGTCTTCCTGCCGATCGCGCTTGGCGTCACGATCGCCGGGCTGGTGTGGATCCTCATCTTCGATCCCGAGGGCGGGCCGGCCAGATCGCTGTTCGGCATGTTCGGCATCCAGTCCGCGTTCTTCGGTTCCGACACCTGGGCGATGCCGCTGACCATCCTTGCCCAGATCTGGCAGAACGCAGGGTTCTCGATACTGGTATTCATCGGCGGCCTGCGGGCGATAGACCCGCAGATCTACGAGGCGGCCGCGATCGATGGCATCGGCGTGTGGCGGCGGCTGCGCCGCATCACGTGGCCCCTGCTCGCTCCGGCGGCCACGGTGAACATCCTCCTCGCCCTGGTCGGTTCGTTCACCCTGTACAACACGATCTACGTGCTCACCGACGGCCAGTACGGGACGCAGACACTGGGCATGCTGGGGTTCAAGGAGGCGTTCGGCTCTTTCGAGGCGAACCTCGGCTACGGCGCGGCCGTCACCGTCGTGCTGTTCGTGCTGACCCTGGTCGTGGCGATCCCGGCCATGGTCCTGCTCAGGTACCGCGAACATCGGCTCTTCGGGGGTGCCCGTTGATCCGGCTGGCCCGTCCGCGGCTGGTCGGCGGCGTGGCGATGGGGCTGCTCATCGTCATCTTGTTCCTGCTGCCCGTGCTGTACGCGGTCATGATCGCGTTCGAGTCGCAGCAGCACTTCCTGGTGTCCCCGATGACGCCGGGCTCGCCGGTGCTCGGCAACTTCGGTGCCGCCTGGAACCTCGCCGATCTCGGCCCGGAACTGCTCAACACGGTCCTGTACTCGGTGACCGCCGCCTTCGGTTCCACGGTCCTGGGCCTGCTCATCGCATTCCCCATCGCGCGGCGGCTGATCCGCGGGACGTCGCCGTTGTACGCGTTGATCCTGGTGGGCCTGTTCCTGCCGTTCTCGGTCATCCCGCTGTTCGCCGAGGCCCGCTCGCTGGGTTTGTATGACAACCGGATCGGTTACATCATCCTGCACGTAGAGCCCGGCCTGCCGCTCGCCGTGCTGGTGCTGACCGCCTTCATCACTGTCATACCAGCGGAACTGGACGAAGCGGCCTGGATGGAAGGGGCCGGGTACCTGTCGTATCTGGTCCGCGTGGTGGTGCCGCTGGCCAGGCCGGCGCTGCTCATCGCCTTCCTGTACGGAATGCTGAACGTCTGGAACGACATCATCGGCCCGGTCGTGCTGTTGGCCGACTCCAGCTTGTTCCCGGTGACCCGCGGGGTCTACAACTTCTACGGCTCCAGCCAGACGGCCTGGCCGCACCTCGCGGCGGCGATCGTCATCGTCAGCCTGCCGATCGTGATCTTGTTCGCCGCTTCGCAGCGTCAGCTGATCAGGGCCCGCTTCATGGGTTCGGTCAAGGGATAAGTGCCAGTCACGCCGGGCACCGGCTCGTACCAGTGCCGGCGGAAGCAGCCTGAATCGGCCTGATATACCGAACGGCTGTGGTATCTCCCCCATGCTCCTTCCCCGCCCACGACAGGACGCCCCGCCGTGCACGACTCCGCGCCGCCGTCCGGATAGCCTGAATGTCCGGCATGTTCCCGAAAAGGACGCGGATTAAGGCGGAACATTCGTGCTGGATGGAAATTAAATGTACGAATACGGCGCGTAGGTTTCCGCGCAGCATGAAATTTCCGCGCTAATTGGGCTGGGCGGCATGTCGGCGGTCTTACCGCGCTAATTGGCTTTGCGGCATGTCGGCGGTCTTAGCTGCACTAGGGTTTCCCACCTGGGGGGCGCAAATCCTCCTTATCGCCATTAGCGGGCATCACAGGCCTCGCTTTGCTGAAGAAAAGAGCTTCCTGGAAGAAGAGGCGCCGGAAAGCGGCGCCCTATCCTCCGCAAAGCTCTTAATTTCCATGACGCTGGACGGCAGACTGCGGCGTAGTCGCCGCTGCTCAGCGGTCCCGTCCTAGTCCGTGGATTTGCGGCGGGTGCGGCGGATCCGCTTGGCCTGAGCGGCGGCGAAGGTCTTCTCCAGCGCGATCCGGGTATTGGGCAGGTCCTGCTGGGCCAGCGTGATGAACAGGCAGTCGACGACGGTGAGCTGTGCGATCCGGCTGGTCATGGCACCGGACCGGAACGCCGTCTCGCGGGCCGCGGTGAGCAGGACGAAGTCCGCGACCTCGGTGATCGGCGACCACGGGAAGTTCGTCACCGCGACCGTGGTGGCGCCGTGGTCACGTGCCTCGCGCAGCACGTCGATGGTGTCCACCGTGGTGCCGGTATGCGACAAGCCGATCGCTACGTCGCCCTTCTCCCGTAGGGAGGCGCTCGAGATCGCCATGTGCGGATCGGGCCACGCGTACGCGGGCTTGCCGATGCGCTGGAGCTTCATCTGGAGGTCCTGGGCCACGAATCCGCTGGCGCCGACGCCGTAGATGTCGATCCGCTTGGCCTTGGCCAGCGCTTCGACCACGTGCTCGAGGGTCGCGATGTCCAGGTGGCTGGCGGTGTCGGTGACCGCCTTGGCGTCGGCGTAGGCGATCTTCTTCGTGATCGTGGCCGCGTCGTCGTTGGGGTCGATGTCGCTCGAGGCCGCGAGGGCAGACTTGTCGTCCTGCGCCACGGCGCCGGCCAAGGCCAGTCTCAGCTCCGGGTAGCCACGCAGGCCGATGGCCCGGCAGAAGCGAACCACGCTGGTGGCGGACGTACCGCAGGAGCTGGCCAGTTCGGAGATGTTCCGCCAGGCGACCCCAGCCGGGTCGTCGAGGACCGCTTGAGCCACCCGGCGCTCCACGGGGGCCAGATTCGGCAGCAAGGACCTGATCGTGATGAGGATGCCAAGATCCGGTGCCCGGTCCTGATGTTCGGTCACCCAGCCAGGTTACCGCAGGTGAACGGGCGCGTCCTCGACTAGTTCACGACCGAGCATCAGTAGACTCAAGATCGTGCGGCGTGGGATGTCAGCACGTAGAGTGGATAATTCATATACTGTTTCGGGGGTGTTCGGTGACAGTGCCCAACGCCGTGACGATCGGCGGCGAGCGGTTCTACCTGACCGCTAACCAGCGTCCGGACGGTACCCTCGGCGAGGTGTTCATCAGGTTCGGGAAGCACGGCACAACCGGCGCCGCCCTCATAGAGAACTACGCCATCGCGCTTTCCGCCGGGCTGCGGTATCGGGTGCCGCTCGCCGATCTGATCAGGCCGGCGCTCGGCCTCCACTTCGTCCCCAACGGGCACACCGACGACCCGGAGATCCCACGGGTGCGATCCGTGGTCGACTACATCGCTCGCCGCCTGGCCATCGACTGGCTGCCGTACGCCGTCCGCGCGGAACTGGGCGTCCTCACCCTCACCGAGCGCGTGCGGCGCGAGCAGGAGTGGCTGGCGGCATAGCTCCCTCCGCGCCAAGACCTCGCTGTGTTGAATTGGCCTGGGCCTCCGGCCGCGGCGCTCGGCCGGCTTGGAGCCACGGCGGCAACCGCCGCCCCTCCGGGACGGCAACCGCCGCGGCAGCTCGCTTCCGCTCGCCTCCCGGCGCCCCCTTGCGGTCGGCCGCATGACGGGTCAGGCTCGTAGGTGTGGCAGAGAAGCTGCTTGACCCGACCGGCGCCAGCGAACGGACCGTCGACACCACCCTCGCTCCGCGGCTGCGGAAACTGACCGGGCTGACGGTCGGCCTGCTCGAAAACGCCAAGCCGAACGCGTCGGTCCTGCTGACCGAGACCGCCCGCGAACTCTGCCGGGCCCACGGCGTCAGTGACTTCGTGATGTACCAGAAGGGATATTTCGGCACGCCGGCCGAGGAGAGCCTGATCCAGCGGATCCTGCACAACTGCGACTTCGTAGTGGCCGGAATCGGCGATTGAGGCTCGTGCAGCGCGGCCAGTCTGGCCGACGGGATCCTGCTGGAGCGGGCCGGGGTGCCCGCGGTCAGCATCTGCACCGATCCATTCGTCCTGACAGCGCAGGCGATGGCGCGGTCTTACGGCTTCCCCGGCTTCGAGTACCTGAGCATCCCGCACCCCGTTGCCAGCCTGACCGCCGAGCAGATCCGCGACCGGGTGCGCGATTTCATGCCCGATCTGCTGCGGATCCTGGGGGTCGAATGACAACTGCGTCGAATTTGCCTGGGCCTCCAGCCGCGGCGCTGAATTTGCCTGGGCCTCCGGCCGCGGCGCTGAATTTGCCTGGGCCTCCGGCCGCGGCGTCGCAGGCCGGAGTGGCGGATCCGTCCCTGACCGAGGACTCCGCGGCGGTGCGGCGGGCCATCGAGTACTACGCGGACCAGGGCTGGACCGACGGGTTGCCGGTCGTCCCCGTCACCGAGTCCTACCTGGCCGAGTTCCTGGCCCAGACCGACCGCGATCCGGCCGACGTCCTGCTGGCGATGCCGCACCTGAACCGGGAGTGCACGGTCCGGCTGGCCGCCATCAACGCGGCGCTGGCCGGCTGCCGGCCGGAGTATCTGCCGGTCGTTCTCGCCGCGTGGGAGTCGCTGGCGGCCGAGGGATACGCGACCCGTGCCATCTGGCAGTCCACCACGGGGACCGCCCCGTTCCTGATCGTGAACGGACCGGTCTGCGAGCGGATCGGCCTGAACAGCAAGGGGAACGTGTTCGGCTCCGGCTTCCGCGCGAACGCGACGATAGGCCGGGCCATACGCCTCGGCGTGATCAACGCGTTCGGCCTGCGGCCACGCGAACTCGATCAGGCCACGCAGGGCACCCCGGCCAAGTACACGGCCTGTATGGCGGAAAACGAAGAGGAGAGCCCCTGGGCGCCGCTGCATGTTGAGTTCGGCCTTGACCCGGCGGACAGCGCCGTGACCGCGTTGACCATCCGCTCAACGCTGCACGTCGAGGCGCGGCACACGCAGATGCCCGAGCAACTCGCCACCGATATCGGCGGGACGATCTCGCGCACCGGCGCGCTCGTGCACGAGACGACCAGCGCCCTGCTGGTGCTCAGCCCGGAACACGCGCGGCTGTTCCACAACGCCGGCTGGTCCAAGGAGGACGTCCGGCAGTACCTGTACGAGAACGCGGTCCGTACTCCAGCGGAGCTGGCAGCCGCCGGCAAGGACGCGCTGTCCAGCCGGACCCGCTGGCGGCTGCCATCCGATCACCCCGACGCGCAGCCTGGGTCCGCGGTCAACGGGGACGTTCCGGTACGGATGCTGAACTCCCCCGCCGCGGTCCTCATCGTGGTCGCCGGGGCCGGCAACGCCGGCGTGTCCGCGATCGTCGAGACCATGGGCCCGCGCGGCGGCCCGCCCCCGGTCACCAAGGTGCACATGGCCCCGTAGGTCCGGGGGTGAATGTGCCGTTGTCCCCCCTTTAGGGGGTGCGATGGCACATTCACCCCCCGGGCGGCTGCGGCTGCGGCTGCGGCTGCGGGGTCTCCGCTGGGGTGGGGGTCGCGCCTAGGTAGGCGGCGATTACCTGGGGGTTGTCCCGGACCGCTCGCGGTGTGCCGTCAAAGATCACCTGACCGAATTCAAGCACCACAACCCGATCGCATACGCTCAGCACGAGGCCCATGTCGTGCTCGATCAGCAGCATGGACTGCCCATCATCGGCCAGCTCGCGCAGGCACTTACCCAGTTCCGATGTCTCCCGCGTGTCCAAGCCAGAGGCGGGCTCGTCAAGGCACAGCAACGCTGGCCCACCGGCAAGAGCCCGGGCCACGCCGATGAGCT
The DNA here is from genome assembly GCA_019245115.1 of Streptosporangiaceae bacterium. Lineage (GTDB taxonomy): Bacteria > Actinomycetota > Actinomycetes > Streptosporangiales > Streptosporangiaceae > JAFARZ01. The sequence continues at coordinate 59,141 of JAFARZ010000427.1, forward strand.
TGCGCTGGCCGGCCGAAAGCTGGCCGGGCATCAGGCCGGCCGCCCATTTCATGTGGACCAAATCAAGTGCTTGTTCCGCATCTGCGTGCCGGGATGAAACCATCAGGTTCTCGCGGACATCCAGGTCCTCGAAAAGCTCGGTGCTCTGCCAGGTCCGGGCCAGCCCGCGGCGGGCGCGCTCATATGGCGGCAACCCGCCCAGATCGGCCCCGGCCAGCTCGACGTGGCCGGTACACCGGACGAATCCGCTGACCGCGTCGATCAGCGTGGTCTTGCCCGCGCCGTTCGGGCCGATCAGGCCGACCAGTTCCCCCGGGCGGACCTCGATCGACACGTCGCTGAGCGCGAGCACGCCGCCGAACGCGACCGACAGACCGGTTACGCGCAGGACGGCATCGCCGGGCCGTGGGACGCGCGGAGCGCGCTTACGGGGCGACTCCACGGGCGGAGGATCGGGTGGCGGAGGAGGCACCACCGCCCGTTCGTTGAAACGCTTGTAAAAGGCTCCGGCGACACCTTCAGGATTCTGCAGCAAGGTCAGGATCAGCACCACCCCGCCGAACAGCAGGAACCAGTTTCCGTTGAGCCCGAACCACTTGTCCAGGGCGTATGGCAGCAAGGCCTGGGCCGAGATCAGGCCGGCGAACACCGCACCGGAGATCAGCGTGATGCCGCCCGCGTAGGCGAAGGCGATCAGGCTCAGCGCGGTCACCGCGTCGAAGCGGTCGGCGCTCACCGACCCGAAATTGTACGCGTACAGCGACCCGGCGACCCCGGCGATGAATGCCGCGATACCGAACGCGATCAGCTTGACGGCCCGCGGGTTGATCGCCACCGCCGCGGCGGCCCGTTCGTTCGAGCGCACCGCCAGCATCCGCTGCCCGAGGGTTCCGCGGCGCAAAAGTCCCACAAACACGCACAGAACCACCGCCACGAGGAGCACGACCCAGCCGAAAACCGGGCTGGGCTGATCGCCGTCCAGGCCGCGGAACCCCGCGTGCGTGCCCAGGTCGAGCCCGAACAGGCGCGGCTCCGGCACCGGGGAGCCGGACTGACCGCCACCCCAGGTGGTGTTGACGAAGCCGAAGTTCTCGATGGCCACCGCGGCGGCCAGCGTCACGACGGCCAGGCTCACTCCGCGCACCCGCAACGCTGAGAACGCGGTCACCAGCCCGAAAACGACGGCCGCGAGCACACCCGCCGCCGCGCCCAGCGGAAAGCCGATCCCGGCCCCCACCGCCAGGTGCGAGATCGTGAAGCCGGTCACCCCGGCCAAGGTGAGCTGCACCACGGAGATCTGGCCGACGAAGCCGGTGATGACCACCAGCGACAGCGCCATCAGCGTGCCGATCAGCGAGTTGATCAGCGCTTCGCGGAAGTCGAACGGCAGCACCACCAGCGCGACCGCGCACACCGCGGCCAGCGGCAGCGACGTGGCGGCCAGGCGGCGGGGGCGTGGCGCCTCGGGCAGGCGGCGTTCGACCAGTTCGCCGCGGCCGGGTAGCCGCGCGCCGCGCAGGAACATCGCCAGGACGATGATCACGAACGCGAGCAGGTCGGTGACGCCGGGCAGCGCGACGCCACCCGAGGTCGGGAACCATGACTGGCTCGCCGCATAGTTGATCAGCGAGTCACCGATGCCGATCCCGATGCCGGCCGCGCACGCGACGCCGAATGAGCTGAAACCGGCCAGCAGCGCCGCGGCCAGCGCGGGCACGATCTGGAGCGGCAACGTGCTGGAGTCAAGCTGGGTTATCGACGCCGCCAGGATCCCGATCGATCCCGCGACCAGCGCGGCGATCAGGGTGTTCACCAGCGAGATCAGGTTCGGTGAGAGGCCACCGAGCATGGCCGCGACTTCGTTCTCCGAGGCCGCACGGGTGGCGAGGCCGAACCGCGTCCACCGGTAGAACGCCGCCAGCGCCGCGGTAGCGACGATGACCACGCCGGTCAGGATGAACCGGTCCACCGGGATCACCACGCCGAACACCCGGACCGTGCTGGTGGGCAGCACGCTGGGCTCCGGCTGCGCGGTGGTGCCGAAGGCAAGCAGCATCGACGCCTGCGCGACCAGCAGCACGCCCAGCGAGGAGACGAGCTTGGCCAGCGGCGCCGCGTTCCGCAGCGGCCGGAACACGATCAGCTCGATCGCCGCGCCCGCCGCCAGCGCGAAGAGCAGGCTGATCACCAGCGCCGGCGCGGCGGGCAGGTTTGCGATGCGTCCGGTGCGCAGGGCCCAGTAGGCGTACCCGGCCAGCATCGCGACCCCGCCGGTCGCCAGGTTGATGATCCCCGACCCGCGGTACGTCAGCACGACGGCGAGCGCCAGCCCGGCGATCAGCGCGCCGGAGCCCAGTCCGAGCAGGATGAACAGGAGTATCTGTTGCAAGGCGGCTTACCCGGGAGGTTGCAGCCAGCCGGCAACCTTGACGAAGTCGTGGTTCCCCTTGTACACGAAGAACTGGGTCCGGTCGTTGCAGACCGCGGGAGCCGACGGGTACTTGCCGCACTGAAGCGCCGGAGCGCCGAGCGCGACCGGCCCGGTGAACCCCTTGGCCTGTCCGAGCACGGCCTGCGGCGTGATGTGGCCGTAACCGAGCTGGTTGAGGAACCGGACGGTCGTCAGTATCTGCGCGAACGCGACGATGTTCCACGGGTCCGGCGCGTCGGCCGGATTGCCGTACTGCTTGGTCACGTTCATGTAGGCCGGCATGCCCGGATCGGTGGGGTCGCCGAACAGCGAGCTGGCGATCGCATAGGTCCAGAGCGGGAAGTCGCCCCCGAGGCCCGCGGCGACCTGCCCGTTCAGGCACAGCGGCGCGGACACGATCTTCTTCGCGTCGGTGATGCCCAGCTCTTTGAGGCCTTTGGCGAGGTTCACGCAGCCAGATGAGTCGCTGTAGGGGATCACCATGTCGGCGGTCTGCGCGCCGGCACTGGTCAGCGGCCCGATCAGGTCGGTCTGGTTTTCGTCGTAGCCGACCTGCCTGACCGTGACGCCGGCCTGTCTGAGCGACGCCGCGATGGCGGCCGCGCCTTGCGTGATGCCCTCGATGTCCGGATATATCAGTGCAGCGGTCTTGGCGTGCAGAATGTCCTTGGCGTAGCTCCCGAACGGCCCGAGCACATGGGTCACATCGCCGAAGAGAATGACGGAGCTGGGCCGGGTGGCGTCTGTTGGGGTTGCGGCGACCCCGACGATGACCGGCTTGGTCGTGCCGATCGTGGAGTAGAAGGACTGGATACCGATCGCCACGGCGCCTTCGTCGATGACGGAGACGCTTTTGTCCGCGGCCATCTGCTGCCCGCAGGTCGTGCCTTCCTCCTCGGCGGAGGTGATGAAACAGGTCTTCAGCGCGACCGGGTGGCCGTCGACGCCGTGGAGGGTCGCGTTGATGTACTTGACCGCGAGCTGTGCGCCGGCGGTTGCCAGCGGGCCGATCTGCTGCTGGCCGCCCTGCTGGTTGATCCAGCCGATGTACACCGGCGCCTGTGCGGAGTCCGCCGGGCCGGACTTGGCGCCGATGTACGTCGCGTAGTTGGTGACCGAGGCGCTCCCGGCGCCGCCTGAGTTCGTGGTTGGCGCGCTCGAGGTTGGCGCGGTTGCGGTATGGGTCCCGCTGGCAGTGCTGCCTGATGTGCCGCTGCTGCATCCTGCGGCTAGAGCCGCGGTAACGACTGCCACGGCGGACGTCGCGATCATCCGCGCTTGTGTTCGCACGGCGCCTCCCACAACTGCGGCCAGACAAGCCAGACACGGCGGATACGCACCAAGCAAAAACCTCGCCCAATGATGTGTCAACAATTTTGGCAGCAACATGTGTCACAACATTGTGAAGTGTGTTGGTGCTTGGTACCGTGCGCCCATGGCTTGTGGCCCGCCACAGGATGCGGAGATCACGCTCGAGCTTGACGGGGTGAGCGCCGGATATGACGGGGCGCCGGTGGTACGCGGACTGACGCTCACCGTGGCTCGCGGCGAGGTGGTCGCCCTGCTCGGGCCGAACGGCGCCGGGAAGACCACGACCCTGCGCGCGATCTCCGGCCTGGTGAAACTGGTCAGCGGTGTCATCCGCCTGGATGGCGCCGATCTGGCCGGCGTCTCCCCCGCCGCGCGGGCGCGCCGGGGCATCAGTCACGTCCCGCACGATCGCGGCATCTTCTACGGGCTGACCGTCGACGAACATTTCCGTCTGGACGGCACGACGAGCGCGGCGACGGTGGCCGCCATGGAGCAGTTCCCTAGGCTGCGTGACCTGCGTCACCGCAGGGCCGGGCTGCTGTCGGGCGGCGAGCAGCAGATGCTCGCCATCGCGCGGGCGCTGGCGCGGCGGCCGCGCCTGCTACTGCTCGACGAGCTCAGCCTCGGCCTGGCGCCGGTGATCGTCGAGCGGTTGCTGCCGGTCGTCCGCGAACTGGCCGCCACCCACGGAACCGCCGTTCTGCTGGTCGAACAGCATGTGCACCTGGCACTTGAGGTCGCGGACCGCGGCTACGTGCTCTCGCACGGTGAACTGGTGGCCTCCGGGACCGCCGCGATGCTTCGCGCCGAGGACTCTCCGCTCGCGGCCAGCTACCTGGGCATCGATCAGTAAACGCGGGGGCGCGGTCCGCTGGGGGCGGGAGCGGTCCGCGTTGCGGCACGTTGGCGACCTCATCCGTACCTGACTCTTTCGGCTCAGCGACGCAAATCCTCGCCATCGTTACAAAGCGGGCACCCCTCGCCCCCGCCTTACGGAAATAAGGAGCCTCGCGGAAGAAAAGGCGCCGGAAACCGGCACCCAATCCTCCACAAGGCCCTTAATTTCCACGCCACGCAGACGGCGGACTGCCGACGTATCCAAACATATACGGATAAAATACCCAGCGACCCGCTGCGCCGAGTCCGCCGACTATTAACTGACACGCCCCTAATCGCCATCATCCAATCCCGCCCTGCACCACAAATCATGAAATGTCCGGAATTGGGCGGTGGACGCCCGCCGGCTGTGCGGCTAGGCGGTTAGGCGGTTAGGCGGCCCCTGACCTGCACGGCGACGTTTCCGTCAGCGTTACTGCGACGTAATCGTTCATGGTCTGAGCGCATGCTCTTGCCATGGTCCCCACGATGTCATCCAGCACAGCCCAGCGGAGGATTCATGACATATGGGGAATGGGTGCGCGGCCCGTTCGGCCTGGACGCCCAGCGCGGCCAGACGTTGCAGTACCAGCGAACGGTGCTGGTTGTTATTCACACGGTCACGGCGGCAACCCGCCTGGGCGATGTCGTACCGATGCTCGAACAAGACCCAAGGGTCCAGGTGGTGTACACGCACCCGCCTTCGGCGCTGATCTCAGGCGGCGTAACGGAGTTCCTCGCCCGGCTCGGCGGAGTGGTGGTCCCCTGGCGGCAGGTCACGCAAACGCGCTTCGACCTGGCGCTAGCGGCGTCGGATGGCCTGCTGGAATGGGTCCACGCGCCTGTGGTCAAGATGCTGCATGGCGCTGGATATAACAAGTTCCCGGCCCGTTGGGACGGGCACGGGACGGCGGTATCACGCGAGGCGGCGGGGCCGCAGCAGGCCAGGCTGATCTGCCACGGACGGACGATCGCGTCAGCGATCGTGCTACCCACTCAGCGTCAGGTTGACCGGCTGCGGCGGTCGTGCCCGGAGGCAGCGGCGATCGCCCTTGTAGCGGGTGACCCTTGCTACGACCGGCTGTCGGTAAGCCTGGGCGCACGGGATGCCTACCGGCGGGCGCTTGGAGCCCGAAACCGCAGGCTCGTCGTGGTCTCGTCAACGTGGGGGCCAGGTTCGCTACTGAACCGGCACCCTGACCTGCTGGCGAAGCTGATGTATCAGCTGTCGCCACGGCAGTATCAGGTCGCCGCGTTCATTCATCCGGGTGTCTGGTATTGGCACGGCATCCGTCAGATCCGCGCGTGGTACGCGGAATCCGTGCGCCAGGGGCTATTCCTTATCCCTCCGGAGGAGGGATGGCGTGCCGCGCTCGCCGCCGCGGATATCGTGATCGGCGATCAGGGATCAGCGACGTGCTACGCCGCCTCTGCCGGCATCCCAGTGCTGCTGGCGTCGTTCCCCACTGAGGAGATCGAGCCAGGCTCTACCGTTGCGCAGCTTGCCGATATCGCGCCGAATCTGCAGCCGGAACAGCCATATGCGCCACAGCTGGAGAAGGCGATGTCAGCCTGGCGTCCTGAGCAGCATCGCGCGATCCAGGCGCTGGTCACCGACATACCCGGGCAGTCGGCGCGCATCATCCGGTCGGCTATGTACCGGCTGATGCAGCTGCCGGAGCCCGATAACGAGCCGCAGGTATGGCCCGTTCCAGCTCCCCGTCCTGTCGTCATCCCCGAGACATTCGGAGGCGACTGGTGATTCTCACTGAAGCGCGGCTGACGGCAGGTGGCCCAGCTCGCGTGATAGCACACTGGCGGTCATGCGCGGCGGTCGTGCCGACCAGGCTCAGCGTTTCCGGCGACCTCGTGGCCCTGGACGCCGACAGCCCGGGACAGCTGGACGTCGCCGACGTGATCTACTGTCACGGACGCCCGGCACCCTGGCTCAGCGGAATTCTGCACCACTATCCCGGATGCGCGGTGGCCGCCGTCGGCGGGGACCGCGGTTGCCTGGTAGCGTGCCGCACTGTCACGTTCTCTTTTTTCAACCCCATTACAACGAACGAACTGGGGTTCTACCCCCTGATATGCGCCATGTTCGTCCATGGCTGGCGAACAGCGGGCTGGCCATTGGCCGCGCTCGATCCACACGGGCTGGTGGTGACGGCAGAACATCTGGATTCGGCCCGAAGGGTAGTCGCGAATTCCGCCACGCCGATTCCGTTTGCGCTGTATTACGAGAGCCGCTGCCGGATTTCGTCGGCTTCGGGCGCTCCGATCTCGGAGTAAATGGCGAGCGCGTCGGCGAGATGCTCCTGCGCCGAAGCACCTTGCCCTAGGTCTAGCAGGGCGTCAGCCAGTGCGGCATGGACGCGGGCCTGCTCATATCTGCCGCCGAGACTTACCAGGATGCCAAGCGCCTCGCTGAGAGAACGCGCCGCGGGATCGGGCTGCCCGGCTTTCAAGTAGGCCTGGCCGAGGCTGGTCAGGCATCGGGCCTCGTTGTACCGATCCGGGAGCGCTGCGGCCATGCGTCGCGCCTCAAGCAGATATTGCACCGCCTGTTCGTGCCGTCCGGCGTCACGATGCGCCTCGCCGATATGACGAGTCATTCCCATGACACCGCGAGGCCGACCGATCTGCTGGTAGATCTGGCGCGCCGTAACGAACGCGCGGTTGGCCTGCTCGGGCTGACGGAGGCTCATATCCACTAGGCCCATGTGCTCCAGTGCGGTTGCCTCGCCGATACGATGTCCCTCCTCGCGGGCGAGCGCCAGCGCCCGGGTGAATTCCTCCCGGGCCTGCTCGATGCGGCGAAGGTTGAGGTATACGTAGCCGAGTTGGATCCGCATCCGTCCCTCAGCGCGCCGGTCACCGCATGCCTGGGCCGAGACAAGCCCGAGAGTGTGCGTGTCGATCCAGTGCCGGAAATACTTGCGGTACGTGAACAGGCCGGAAATCGCCTCGCACAACTGCCAGACCTGCTCGTGGAGTCCTTCGTCGTGGGCCGTCCTGACGGCGGCGAGGAAGCCAGGCAGCTCAGATTCCATCCACTGGAGCGCATCAAGCGGGCCTCCAAAGGCGGGTGGCGACGCGCGTGCCTGCTCATACATGGGGTTGAGGCGCCAGCGGCCCGGGATTATCACCAGGTCGGCGGCCACTGCCTGAACCAGATACCAGCCAAGAGCCCTGGTGATGGCGGCGGTGCGTTCGTGAGCCGCCTCGGCATCTGCGCGCTCGCGCGCGTGGAGTTTCACCAGGTCGTGGAACCGGAAGCGTTGCTCGACGGTTTCGTCGAGCAGGCTCGCCGAGGTGAGGGCATCGAGCGAGGCGGCCGCCTGCCGCGGGTCGGTGTCGGCCGCCACGGCAGCCAGTTCCTGGCTGAAGTCAGGGCCGGGGATCAGCGAAAGCAGCCGGTACATTCTGGCGGCGTCGGCCGAAAGCGCCTGGTAGGAGACGTCGAACGCGGCGCGTACCGAGAAGTCCCCGGCGATGGTGAGCGCGGCGAGGCGACGTTGTTCGCTGGCCAGTTCCGCGGCGACCCGGCGGACCGGCCACCGGACGTGGCCCGCGAGCCGCGCACCGGCCACGCAGATGGCCAGCGGCAGCCCGCCACACAAGCGCACCACGGAGCGGACCGCGTCGGTCTCTGCTGTGACGCGGTCGTCGCCCACCATGCGAGTAAGCAGTTCGGCACCCGACCGGTCGTCCAGAGGCCCAAGCTCAATGAAACGCGCGCCGTTCATGGCCAGGCCGGAGATCCGCCAGCGCGTCGTCACCATCACGAGGCTGGAGCCAGGTCCTGGTCCCGGTCCCGGCAGGAGTACCCGGACCTGTGCCGCGGAGGCGGCGTTGTCCAGCAAGATCAGCATCCGCCGCCCGCTAGTCAGCGACCGGAACAGCTTCCCCTGTTCATCGACGTTGAGCGGGATCCGCTCCGGCGGAGTACCCAGCGCGGCGAGGAACCCCGTCAGCACCTCACTCGGTGACATCGCCGTGGTGAGCGTCTCCCCATGCAGGTCGGCGTACAGCGTGCCGCCTTCGTAACGTTCGCTGTTACGGTGCAGCCACTGCGAAGCTAGTGACGTCTTGCCCACGCCCCCCACTCCGAGGACCACCGCGATCGCCAGCCGCCTTACTAGGTCATACTCAGCCGCGACACGATCCAGCTCCGCCAGTTCCACCGACCGCCCGGTGAAGTTCGAGGCGGCCGACGGCAGCTGCGCCGGAACCGGCATAACGACCGGAGCAGCCTGCGTAACGCTGAAGTGCACTCCCCCTGCGATGTTTCCCGCCTGAACCGCCGATCCCTGCACCACCCCGTGAAACTCATTACGCATAAAGAAGCCGACGCATCCAGCGTATTAAGCCGTATCTCAACGGTAGCGGCCTCAGCCACCCCCAACTGCGCAAAAATGTCATAAGCCTCGCGGAAGTAAATCCTTGCCGCATCCATCCCTTTAGTCCGAAGCGCAATCTCCGCCATCCCACTCAACGCCTTACCCCGCAAATAAAGCGATTCAATCTCCCCAGCGACCCTGACTACCTGCCCATATATCTCGACCGCAGCATCGAGTCGCCCGGTTCCGCAATGGGCTTCAGCCATCCCGCACAATGCCTCAGCATACTCATAGCGATCACCCGACTTCTCCGCAATAGATGCGGCCTTCTCATGATGCGCCAGCCCTTCATCAAACCGGCCAGTGCTCAGATAGACTGATCCGATATCCGCCAGGGCATAAGCCTGGTGCTGCAGATCGCCAAGAGATCGATAGGTCGCGAGAACCTTACGATACACGGGGAGCGGCGTCCCATAGTCCCCTTTGTATTGTCTCAATCGAGCTATATTATGATCAAGTAGAGCGAGGTTTTGCTTGCCTCCTATGCGATGAAAGATATCGAGTGATGCCTGATAGCTGAGCAGCGCATCACGATGACGACCTCGCCAAGACTGTATGTCACCCATATTATTTAGCGCATACGCTTGGCCACGTAGATCCCCGGTCTCCCGGTATATTTCGAGCGCCTGGCTGAGGTGGCTCATCTCCTCCTGGAGTCGACCCAAACTACCCAGAGCGGCGCCAGCGTGAACCAAGGCCTTGGCGAGGCCGCCAGGATCGTCAAGCGTACGGAAGATGTCTAGCGCTTCTTGGTGGTACGCAAGAGCGTCTCGAAATCGTGCCGCACAGCAGTGAATGAAGCCAATGCGGTCGAGTGCTGCAGCCCTCGACCGCCTGTCGCCTAGCGCTCCGTATGCTTCTGACGCATCTGTAGCATGGCGCAACGCGGCCTCGCTCCGCCCGGTCCGCAGGCTAATCAGGCTCAGGTCGAAAGCGGATCTCGCAATACCGTGAAGATCGTCCAGGTCTCGGCATGCTTGCAGGGCCATGAGGTGGGCGGCGAGCGCGGCATCCCAATGGCCGCTCGTCTCCAGAAATTCTGCGAGTGCGTGCACAAGGTCCGCGCAGCGGTGTTTCGATTCGTGCCTAGCGCAATGCTCGGCGACTCGGAGAACATTGCGCCATTCGAATTCGAGCCAAGCCGCAGCTGCAACTGGCGTGTCGGCAAATGGCATCACGTGCGGATCTTGCTCACTCAGCGCTGAACCTTTCCTCCCTTGCCCATGACGTACCTCGCTGGCACGGTCCACGGCGCCCAGGTAGAAGTCGGCTAGTCGACCGATACCATGCCTGATCTCCGCCGCAGGTTCCTCGTCCGCAAAACGAGCGGTGGCGAAGGCGCGGATGAGATCGTGAACGCTGAACCTACCAGGCGAGGTCTCCTCCAGCAGATGATGGTCGGAAAGGGCGCTGAGCATGGTTTGTGATTCGTCACGAGTAATGTCAGCTAGGAGCGCCCCAGAATGAGGGGTTATGTCAATGCATGGACTAATTCCCAGATACCTGAAGAAACGCTGTTCATTCAGCGTCAGCTGACGGTATGAAAGCTCGAAGGCTGCCTGGATCCGGCGGTTTATCTCGCTGTCTGATCCACCATTACCTATTGGCTCATCGAGCTCGTCAAGCAGGTCAGGCAGACTTCCGATCGCACCGGAACGAACACGACTCGCCGCGAGCTGGATAGCGAGCGGCAAGCACCCGCACAACCGAGACACCCTGGCCACATCATCTGGCTGGGAGTTGGCTGCGCCGCCAGCAATGCGCGTGAACAACGCTGCGGCATCGTCCTCGGTTAGAACCTGAAGCACAAGCGTTCGAGCTGAGGCCAAGCAAAGGTGCCGTCGCCGTGAGGTCACGATGATCAAGCAGTCTGCCGCTTCCGGAAGCAAGGGTCTGATTTGCTCCGGATCAACGACATCATCGAGGACAATTACCGCGCGGCGGTAGGCCAGTTCGGCACGCCACAGCTCGGCCCGCTCACGTAGCGTCCCAGGAATCCGCACGGATGGCAGATCTAGCATTGCTAGTAGGTCACGCAGGGCGTCGGCGGGCTCCAGCGGTTCGAGAAGTTGGTGGTGCGCACGGAAGTTCAGGTAGAGCTGTGCATCCGGGTACCGCCGCGTCATACGATGCGCGGCATGAATAGCCAGCGCGGTCTTGCCCACGCCCCCCATTCCTTCGACGATCCGAAGCATAGAGCGACCCTCTGGCTCGGTTTCTTCGGTCAGCAGCCGCATTTCTTCCTCGCGGCCGGCGAAATCCGCGGAGTCAGCCGGAAGCGTGTTCGGCTGTGATCCCCGCCCCGCACGCCGGTATGCGGGCGTGATGGCAAGCTCTGGATCATGGCGCAGAATGCGCTCGTGCAGCCGGGCAAGCTCGGGACTGGGCTCTATTCCCTCCGACACCAGTCTGGCGCGGATCTCCCGATAGGTGCGCAGGGCATCAGCCTGACGTCCGGACCTAAATAGAGCAGTCATTCGATATCCGGTCAGCACCTCGTCAAACGGATGTTGCTCACACAGACCACCCAGTTCGACAAGCAGCGCGGCATGTCTTCCTAGCTCCAGTTCAAGCTCGATCCGGCGGACGATCGCCGCGCGCCGCTCTTCCTCTAGGCTGTTGCGGACTTTACCGATCCAGTCCCCCGATAGACCGGCCAATGCTTGTCCGCGCCAGATCGCCTCGGCCTCTCGCAACAGCTCTGCTGCATGTCGCACCTCTCCGCTGTCGGCCAGGGCATCCGATTGTCGTTTGAGCGAGCGGAATCGATGCAGATCAACCGAATGCGGATCGATCTCTAGCACATACCCGTGCGTCTGTCGCCTGACCTGCGCCCTCGCCTCGCCTGAGGCCTGCGCCCCGGAAAGAGCATGGTCGATCCGCCAGATATAAGACCTGATCGTTGGCCTTGCCTTTGGCGGTGGATTCTCACCCCAAAGGCGATCGATGAGGACCTCGGCAGCCACAGACGAGTTCGCCGCCATCAATAGGCTCACGAGCACGCACCACAGTTGTGGCGATACAGCAATGCCCTGGCGGTCTACCGTTACTTCAGGTGGTCCCAGTATATCGAACTTTATTTCCACACCTGCTCCGCCGGCATAAGCATACAGCACACATGGCATACCGCGCCGCGCGGCAGCGGCATGCGTCAGTTTGATCCTCCCCCAAAGAAACGATATTTATTCATAGGCGGTTCATCGGCAGATACACACGATAACGCTGTGAAAAGAATTCCAGATGAGCGACTAGAATGAGACAATTAAAGTCGCGCCGCTGCAAAGGTCATATGCAAGTGCACCGCACAATCACGTCGATCGCAAGTGCGGATGCGGGAGAGCGCGACGTATACGATCCGGCCCGTCCATCGAGCTCGACGATTCCCACCGATAGCCGGATGATCCTAGCTTAGCCAAGTGCTGCCCGCGCCGGAGACAAGCACAAGAAACGTGTGGAAAAAGTGTTACACGCTGGCCAAAAGCGACAATTGCGTTACGAGTTGATCACATCGCCTTGAGGGTCCGACCGTGACCCGTAGGCTCGACATGGCTTGACGGGAGATAAATCCTGAAATGAGCTGACAAAACAGTACTTGTCGGAATTATCCACAACCGCTTATATCGAAGATAGGGGGTGCAAAGAATGTCTAGTCTCAGCTTGGCGGCAGCGTTGCATATAGCACACGTCGTGCTTCTTGTCGTGCCCGCGATACACATGGGAGGGCACCTTGCCAGCTTGTTGCACATAGCACATGTCCTGTTCCTTGTGGGGCCTGGGATACACATGGGAGGGCTGCCTCCCAGCTTAGGACGTGAAACCCAACTCACCCTACAGTCGCACCCCTGGCATCGTCAGCAACTAGCGCGGTCCGGTGTCTCACGACACCGGACCGTAGTTCAGGTTTCGTAGCGTTAGTTCTTATACGGCGGAGGTACTCCTCCAAGCGCCCGGGTCGGCAGAGTACGCGACTCTGGTCCCATTGCTTCCGCCGGGCAGCACTATCGCTTTTAGCGGATGGTGCGGCTGCTGAAGCCCGACGACGGCCTGCAGGGCATGAGCGGTGTCTAGCAGGTCAGAGGGTACAGGTTCGTTGAGGTCGATCAGGCGGTGGTTGCGTAGGCTTCCAGGCGGAGTACCTCGGCTAGCCTGGCGCCGTAGCGGCTTCAGCGTCATCGGACAGGCCGAGGAACCGCACTGTGACGCTCGATGGCGACGCGAGCCCTGCAGGGCTGGAAACGGTGTTGACCGTTACGATATTCACAACGCCGAGCGTGCCAGCGACTGGGAGATTTCATGACGTCCTCTCCTGAGCCAGCGTCCATCTACGACTGGGCGGTGCCAGGAAACCTACAGCCCGAACCGATCACCCTGGAAGTCTGGCGGAACCTTCCCGAGGAGTTCTGCCGCCAGGTGGAACTCGTCAACGGGCAGGCGATCAGGTGCGAGAAACCAAGCCGAGCGCACCAAGCAGCGGCCAGCCGCATTACATCGATGCTTGACGCCGCCGCCGGCGCGCACATGGAACGCAACCCTGGCACCTGCCTTGACACAAGCAGCGACTTCGATGTCCTGCTATGGGAAATACCAGCAGCCACAATCCGAAGCCCGGACGCCGCCTTGTTCGAATGTGCCTCGAACGCGGTCCGCCCGCTACCGGCCTCACTCGTCAAGGTTGTCGTGGAGGTGGTGTCGCCGGGCAGTCGTAAGGCAGACAAGCTTGACAAGATGGCTGAGTATGCCGATGCAGGCATCCCGTTCTACTGGCTCGTATGGCTGTCGGATGACCATGTGCTACAGATCGACATCCACGTGCTGGACCACACTCTCGGGAACTACACCCTCTACCGGACGCTGACCCCAGAACAGGAGACCAGCATCGTCGACGTACCGGTTCGTATCCAGGTCGACTGGCCCCGCCTGGCACATCTGGTCCGCGGCTAGGACGGGCAGCAGTCCCACAAGGCACAGCGCGCTGCCGCGTGTCAGGAGTAGATCTGATCAAGGTCTATTAGGGCGACGTCGGTCCTGTCGCGGGCGGCTTGGAGGTCGGGGGCGAAGCCTGCGCCGCAGTAGCAGGCGAGCACGGTGCCCTGGGTGTCGAAGCCCTTGACGGCGAGGAGGTCGCGGGCGCGGCTGAGGCGGTCCAGATGACTCGCATCCATGACCCGGTCCCACTTCACCTCGCCGAGCGACAGGATGCGCCGCGGCCTACCATGGTCGGCCGGAGCCAGGACCGCGACATCTATCTCAATCTGCGTGCGGTTTGCCGGATCCGCGACCACCCCTCCGCCGACTTCCCCTGGCGGCCCGCCAAAGACGTCGTCGCCCGCCGTGATGGCGAACTCGCGGCACAGCGACTCGAAGTGGGGGCCGACCACCTGCGACAGGAAACGTGCTCGCGCGCCGGGCCAGACCGCCGGCGCCTCGCCGCGTTCGAGGCGTGCCCAGTCCCTGCTCATCACGGCCTGATAAAAGGTGATCAGCGGCTCAGCGATCCGGTATCTGGCCCGCCCGGTCCGGAATAGGTCCGGCTCCCTGACCAGCAGACGGCTGTCTTCCAGGACGGTGATCGGGTGAGTGATCTCGTTGGCTTTCCTGCCGACGTAGTTCGCGATGCCGCCCGAGGTCGCGTTGCCCGTGGCGACCGCGGAAAGCACAGAGTGATACAACAAGGGATCCCTGATCTCGGTTTCCTCGGCCAGCAGGTAGCGGGCTTCGCGAAACAGCGCGGTCTGGGTATTCAACACCGTCCGGACCACCCAGTCATCGAAGTCCGCGATGCCGACGGGTACGTCGTCTCGCAAGAACTCGCGCCGGTAAGCGGGCGTGCCGCCGACCACCGAATGCACCAGTACGGCCAGCCGGGGATCCGAGATTCCCCAGAAGCGCGCCGCGTCCCGGTACCCGAAGGGCTGGACGACCAGTTCGAGGCTAGCCCGGCCCCGCAATGGCGCTCCGCCGGAGAGCAGCCTGCCCATCACCGACATGGCGGAACCGCACAGCAGCAGCCGCGCCCTGCTCGCCGCTCCCGATCCACCTGGACCAAGCTCCCGCTGGATGATCGACGGCAGACCAGGTGATGCCTTGACCAGAGAGGGAAACTCATCGATCACCACTGGAACGGGACGGTCATCACCGAGACCGAACAGGTAGGGGATCGCCTCAAGCCAGTCTCGGAACTGCGGGACCGGTCTTCCGCTGAAGCGGATCAGTTCATCGGCGAACAGACGCAGCGAGACGGCTTCCGTTAGCTCCAAGGCGGGAAAGTAGATGCCGCCCATCGACACCGCCAAGGACTGCAGGAGGTAGCTTTTCCCCTGCCGACGTCGACCGCTAACGACCCCGAGGGTCGCGCCCGGGCGAGCATCGGCGGCGAACGAGACCAGCCCCGCCCACTCCGCGTCGCGGCCGAACACGTGCCCTGGCTTCTGCAAGACTTCCTCGCAGCGAGTTACGTCGAACTATAGTTGAGTCAAATATACTTTGACATTCTTCCCCGGTGTCGGCGGACCGCCCCCCGGTAGAACAGCCGCTGGCCGTTCACAGTGGCGTAACGGTGGTGGACGGTGGACATCGCGTGTGGCGATCCTCAACAGCACCCCGGTCATCGACGGAGTGCCGACTGACGACTTCGCTGACGCCGCCAGGACCCTGGCCTGGCTGGCCAGCGCCGGCGGCCTGGGTACCGAGGCGGAGCTACGGCACGTGCTGAAGGTCCGCCAGTCGCTGCAGGCGATCGTCCGCGGTGAGCAGCCCCCGGACGTACTGACCCCGGAACTGCGGGGCGTGACCCGTGTGCCGGCCGTCACTGGCGGCCAGATCACCTGGACCCTCGTCGTCCCGCCCGAACGTGAGCTGGCCGTGCGGGCCGTCCTGGCCTGGGACGCGCTCGCCAGGCACAGCCCCGGGCGGCTGCGGCCGTGCGCGAACGACGAATGCCGCCTGTTCCTCATCGACCACAGCAAGGCCGATGCCGCTCGCTGGCTGAATGTTTAGGTATGGCTAAACTGGCTACAAACGAACGGGAGTGGCTGGACCTCCGGGAGGCGGTTGGGTTGGCGTTGAGGCGCGGGCACGGGGATGCCGGTAGCGGGGAGGCCGAGGATGCCATCGAGTATGAGTCGGCTCGGCTTCAGCGGGACCTGACGACGGCGGTCAGCTGGTACATGGAGGAGCGCGGCATCACCAAACGGGAGCTGGCGCAGCGGCTCGGGGTCACGCCGGGACGAATATCGCAGATCATGTCCGGCGGCGAGAACCTGACACTGCGCACGCTGGCGACGGTGTGTACGGCGCTGGACGCGCACCTGAGGGTGGAACTCCTGCCGGACAAGCCGGCCGATCCGGCCCATGGGGCCTTCACCCGGCGCAGGTAGCTGAACGCGGCGGTTTCCCTCCGCGGCATTAGTGTGCGCGCGGGGCGCTGAGTGATCCGGCGGGCGCCCGGTCAGCGGACCCGACGGACGACGTGTCCACATCGGTGCATCCCCAGTCATAGGCGCAGCCGAGCATCGCGCGCAGCGCCTGCTCGGCCGCGTGCCGGGCCCGCCGTGCCTCACGGCCGTGACCGGCCCGCTCCGCACGCGTGATCGCCTCACTCACCGCGTCGAAGTCCGACCGCAGCCTGCTGAGGCGGCGACGATCATCGATGCGCCCGGCCAGCAGCGAGTGAACCTCCCACGAGACCTCTTCCAGCTGCTCCAGAGTCCATTGCCGGCTGACCATGGCATCGCACCAGGCATCCCGGTCGGCATACATCTGCTGAGTCAGGTGGTCGAGCAGCAGCGTCACGCCCGCGGTCGCGATCGGATACCAGACCGCGCGTTCCACCGGTGATTCGGCGCTGATCGCGCGGCTCGCGCACAACAGTGCCGGAACGAACAGGCCGATTGTTACCGGCGGCAGCTGAGCGACGGCTTCAGGCAATCCAAGCGCAACGGCGGTTGCCACCACTCCGGTGGCGATGATGACAGCTAGCGCCCACGCCGCGGCGCGTACCGAGCCGAACGGCCTGCCTCTCCCCCGGTACCGGTAGAACAAGCTCACCCAGCTCGCGGCCATCGCGGCCGGCAGCGTGACCTGGATCTGCGACCATGGCACGCCCGCCACCACAAGCTCCCTTCAGGTGTCGCCATGGGCGGCATCAGAAAACACCCCGAACCCGTTGATCCTGCCATGTATCACGACATGCCGTTACCAAAACCACGCAGCCGGTCAGGTATTTCGGGGGTTACGGGGTCTCAGGAGTTGAACCACCGACGTTCTGATAAAAGGGGTTACAGCTTTTAATTTCTATGAGAGGGGCGGCGACCATGATTCCCGACTCGCATCTCGACCTGCTGGACGCGGAGATAGGCATACTCGGGACCATCGGGCCGAGCGGGCGACCGCAGCTTTCGGCCGTCTGGTTCCTCGCCGAGGGCGACACCATCCGGATCTCGCTGAACAATTCCCGGCAGAAGACGAAGAACCTGCAGGCTAACCCCAAGGCCAGTTTCCTCATCCCCGGTACGCCGCCGTACCGGTATGTGGAAATCCGGGGGGACGCGGAGATCGCCCCGGATGACGACTACTCGTTCGCCGGTCGGGTGGGCGCCAAGTACGGCGCGGACTTGCGGGAAAGGGACCAGCCCGGCCAATCGCGCGTGGTGGTCACCATCCGCCCCGCGCGCGTGGTCACCTGGGGCGGCCCGCCGTCCTGATGTGATCGCGCACCGCTCAGGCGCGGTCGGGGGTCAGGCGCGTGGCGTGACGGGGGTGGAGAGGCTCTCCGCACGCTTCGCATACCACCTGCGGGACAAGCTGGTGGCCGCAGTGGTGCTGGAACACGACCGGCGGCCCGTCGTCGCCCGCCAGGTACCGGTCGCCCCAGCGCATGAGCGTCATGATGACCGGGTACAGCTCGCCGCCGGCCTCGGTGAGCCAGTACTCGTGCCGGGCTGGATGCCCGGAGTACTGCCGGCGTTCGAGGATCCCCGCGCCGACCAGGGTACGAAGCCGGGCCGTCAAGGTGTCTCGCGGCGCCCCGATTCGCCGGACCATCTCGTCGAACCTGCGGTTGCCGAGCAGGACTTCGCGGATGACGAGCAGCGCCCACTTCTCCCCGACGATGTCGAGAGTTCGGGCGATGGAACAGACCCGCGGCTGGACCGACGAACTAACCATATCGCCGATGGTACCTGCTTAGTTGGAAAACTGGACTCACAACGGAGGATGCCAGTATGGTGGGTCTGGATTTCGGACTCACGCTGAATTTCGGACTCACGCTGAATTCCGGACCCACGGAGGCGCCAGTGACCACGAGGTCATCGTCACGACCGAGCGGAGCGGGCGAGGCTCCTGACGCGCGCCGGGTCGCCGCGGTGGTGGGCGTCCTCTCGCTGGCGGTGTTCATGTCCAGCCTGGACCTGTTCATCGTCAACCTGGCGTTCCCCTACATCGCCAAGCAGTACCCCGGGACCAGCCTGAGCTCGCTGTCCTGGGTGCTGAACGGTTACACGATCGTCTTCGCGGCGGCACTGGTGCCAGCCGGCCGCTGGGCCGACCGGGTCGGCCGACGGCGGGTCTTCGTGATCGGCCTGGCCGCCTTCAGCATCGGATCGCTGCTGTGTGGCGTGGCCCCCGGCGTGGCGGCGCTGATCGCGGCGCGCGTGATCCAGGCGGCCGGCGCGGGCCTGATGGTGCCGGCGTCGCTATCGCTGTTGCTGGCCGCGGTCCCGGCACCCGCGAGGCCACGGGCCATCGGCACGTGGTCGGCGCTGGGCGCGTTCGGCGCCGCGCTCGGGCCGGTGATCGGGGGCAGCCTGGTGCAGGTCAGCTGGCGGTGGGTGTTCTGGATCAATCTTCCCGTGGGAGTGGCCGCCATCATCGCGGCCATCCGGGTGGTTCCCGAAAGCGGCGACGATCAGGCGAAGGGACGGCCCGATCTGGCCGGCGCCGGGCTCCTCGCCGCGGCTGTCGGGCTGGTGGCGCTGGCCCTGGTCAAGGCGCCCGGCTGGGGCTGGAGCTCGGCGAGCTTCGCTGCCCTGCTCGCCGCGTCGATGGCCTGCGGAACAGCGATGGTGGTCCGGTCACGACGGCATCATTCTCCCGTCATCGAGCTAAGCCTGCTTCGCTCGCGGCAATTCAGCGGCGCCTTCGTCGCCTCGATCCTGTACTACGCGGGCTTCGGGGCGTTCGTGCTCAACTCGGTGGAGTTCCTCACCGGCGTCTGGCACTACTCCGCGGTGGTGGCCGGTCTCGCCATCGCACCCGGACCGCTCATGGTGCTGCCGTTCGCCCGTGTCATCGCACCCAGGGCGGCGGCGTGGCTCGGCGGCCCTGGCCGGGTCGCGGTCATCGGCTGCGCCGTCAACGCCGGCGCGCAGCTCTTCTGGTACATCCAGATCCAGGTGGATCCCGCCTACCTGACCCATCTGCTGCCCGCCCAGTTGCTGGGCGGAGCGGGCGTCGGGCTGACCATCCCCTCGCTGCTGGCCGCGGGCAGCGCCACACTGACCCCGGCCAGGTTCGGCACGGGCAGCGGAATCCTCAACACGGCACGCCAGATAGGCACCGTGCTTGGCGTGGCGGGGCTGGTCGCCATCCTGGCTCATCTCTCCCCCGCCGATCTGATCGGCGTCTACCGGAACGGCCTGATCCTCATCATCGGCTTCTTCGCCGCCGCGGGTGTCACGTCCGTCGTACTGCTGAGTAGCCTGAATACTCGGCGGGCGGCGGCGCCCGCACCAGGACCAACGCCACGACCAGCGCCGACAGCGACACCAGCGCCGGTCGTGGCGGATCAGGAGGGGGCATGATCAGTTCGGCTCCGGGCACACCGGTCCTCAAATTCTCCGAGGTCACCGCTCTGACTCCGGACGGGCCGGGACGGTTCGATGCCGTGATCAGCCCGGAGTGGACTATCGGCGGCAAGCCGAACGGCGGCTACCTGCTGGCCATACTGGGCCGGGCCGCCTCGTCCGCCAGCCGGCACCGGCATGTCATCGCGGCCAGCGCCCACTACCTGCGTTCACCCGACCCAGGACCGGTCCGGGCCGAAATGGACGTGCTGCGTATCGGCCGCTCGGCCAGCCACATCCGGGCCCGCATGTCGCAGAACGGCAAGACATGCGTCGAGGCGCTGCTGACCATGAGCGATCTCGGCGCGGATTCGGTCCCGTACTGGGACAGCGGGAGCCCACCGCCCGGCCAGGTGGATTACGAAGACAGCCCGCGTCTGGTTCCGCAACTGCCCGACGGCGGCCGCGTCGCCATCATGGACCAGGTCGAGGTGAGGCTGGACCCCGCCACCAGCGGCTTCGTCAAGGGACAGCCGGACGGACGCGGCGAACTGCGCGGCTGGCTCACCCTCCCCGGCGACGAAGCCTTCGACCCGGCCGCGCTGCTCTATGCCGTCGACGCCTTCCCGCCCGCGACGTTCAACATCGAGTTCACCGGCTGGGTACCGACCCTCGAGCTCACCGTTTACGTCCGCGCGCTGCCCGCACCCGGCCCGGTCCGCGTCCTGCAGAAAGCGCAGCTGATCGACGGCCAGCGCGTCGACGAATCGTGCTTCATCTGGGACCGCGAAGGGCGTCTCGTCGCCCAGGCCACGCAGCTGGCCGGAATCCGCCTCGGCTGAGGCCCGGAGTACCGGGATTCAGAGCTGGCGGAGGAGGTCCTGGGCGTAGAAGCGGCGGGGCCAGTCCACGAACAGGTGGTCGTGTGCGGCGCCGGCGATCACGTTGCAGCTGATATCCGCGTCGGCCAGCACGCGGCTGACGGCGGCGGTCAGGCCGACCTCGTCCAGCGCGGAATTGACCCGCAAGGTGATGCGGGCCGCCACGTACGAATACGATAGGCCGGCTCGATCCGCGTCGGTCTTCGTCAGTACCAGGGTGAGGCCCTCGTCTTCGAGGATCGCGGCGAACATGGCCACGGCGGGCGGCGGCCCGGCCGTGGTGACGAACACATACGGCTCATCGGACAGTTCCGGCGCAAGCTCACGCCGGTTCCGGCCGTCCAGGTGCTTCCCCATGAAGATCACGTCGTCGGTCTGGTATCCGAGCGCCGCATAGAACGAGACGACGTCGGCATTGTCCCGTTCGACGAGCAGGTTGATCTTGGGGCAGCCGATGGCGGCCAGCCGCTCCTCGAGCTCGGCCATCAACCGCTTCCCGATCCCGCGGCCGCGTCGATCCTGCCTGACCGCCAGGCGGTTCACCCAGCCCCGCCGCCCGTCGAACGTGCCGAGCACCGCCCCGGCCATCTCCCCGTCGTCGTCCACCTCGACCAGGATCAGGCCGGGACCCCGGGCCAGTACCGATCTAAGCTCATCCGCCACGCGCGCCGCGTCGAACCGCAATCCGGCTTCCCGCCACAGTACGGCCAGTCCGGCCGCGTCGCTGACGCCCGCAGGTCTGATCGCCATAGCGAACCTGCTTACCACACCCACCGCGACGAATGGCGAGAAGCTCAGGCATCCTTGACTCGTGAGCCGAGTACTGGCCGTCGACGTGGGCGGCACGACCATCAAGGCCGAGATCGTCGACGAGTCCGGCGCCGCGACAGCGTCCGGCACGGTGCCCACCCCGAAAGGGGCGGCCGCGCTCGACGCGGTCGCCGGGCTGGGCAAGCAGCTCATCGCGACGGCCGGCGGCGCGGCCGGGACGGTAGCCGCCGGTGTGGTGCTGCCCGGGATCGTCGACCCGGCACGCCGGATGGCGGTCTACAGCGCGAACATCGGGTGGTCCGATCTCGACGCCGGCGACCTGCTGGAACGTGCCTGGGGCATCCCGGTGGGCGTCGATCACGACGTGACCTGCGCCGGCTGGGCCGAGTGGGTGTCCGGGGCCGGCCAGGGCTGCGAAGACATCGCCTTCGTCGCCATCGGCACCGGCATTTCCGCCGCGGTGGTATCCGGCGGACGGCTGCTGCGCGGCAGCGGCGGCCGCCAGCCGGGCGAGATCGGCCACGTCGTGGTGCGGCCGGACGGGCCGATGTGCGGGTGCGGGGCGCGCGGCTGCCTGGAGGCGATCGCCTCCGCGACTTCGATCGCCCGGGCGTACGCCGAGGCGACCGGTACCGCCGTGCCCGGCGCGCTCGACGTCGAACGGGCCGCCGCGCACGACGACCGGGCCCGCAAGGTGTGGGACGAGGCGGTGTCCGCCCTCGCGGACGGGCTCACCATGCTCACCGCGCTGGTGGCGCCGGAGCGGATCGTGCTCGGCGGCGGCCTGGCCGCCAGCGGCGACTTCCTGCTCAGGCCGCTGGCGCCGCTTCTGGCCGAGCGCGTCCTCGTCCAGCCCGTGCCGACGCTGGCGCAAGCCCGGCACGGCACGCGGGCCGGCCTGGCCGGCGCCGCCCTGCTCGCCCGGCAGCAGCTCGCCCTGGGCTAACGGCGCCAGCAGCCAGTCGAGCGCGCCGCGCAGGTGAGCGACGAAGCCGGGACCGGCTCAGGCTGGATTCCGCTGCTGCCACGGATGGGGGCCGTTGAGCGGGCGGTACTCGACGCCGGCGGCGGCCAGACGGCCAAGGTGCGCCTCGAGGCGGTCGCGCAGCGATGCCCAGGGCACCGCCTTCCCGGCCCAGGCGACATCGGCGAACGCGCACGCCCGGGGGAAGGTCATGTAGTCGAGCATCCGGGAGTCGGCGATGTATTCGGTCCATACCTGGAACTGGGCGCCGATGAGGCGGGCCTGGGCTTCCTGCGACCAGTCCCGCGGAACCGGGCTGAACGCCGCGACGTCCTCGGTACGGATCAGGCCGCCGATCGACGTGGGCTCGCGGTCGTCCTTCGCCTGGGAGTAGTCGAAGTACGTCCACTCCGTCGGAGCGGCCACCACGTCGTAGCCCGCCTCGGCGGCTCGCCGGGCCACCTCCATGCCGTGCCAGGCCATCACGACGGTGTCGGGGCGCAGCCCGGTCCCGGTGATGGTACTGGTGAAGCCCTCGTCCCAGACCATCGAGCGGGCGCCGAACGAAGTGGCCAGCATGTCGGCGACCTGGCGCAGGAAGTAGGCGTGCAGGGCGACGGGACTGGGCAGTCGCAGTTCGTGCTGATAGTCCCGGATCCGCGGGTCGGCCTCCCAGTCGGTCAGCACGCACTCATCGCCGCCGATATGGACGTATTTCGCGGGGATGGCGCCGAGCAGTTCCCCGAACAGGCCGGCCAGGACATCGAGCGTGCCCGGGAGCGGCGACATGATCTGCGGGAAGATCCCCCAGTCGGTGGCCACGGTCAGCTCCCGTGTACCCGGCGCCGCGGCCAGGTCCGGCAGGGCCGCGAGCAGCGCGCGGGCATGCCCGGGCACCTCGAGTTCCGGCACCACGGTGATCATGCGCTCGGCGGCGTACCCGTTGATCTCGGCCAGATCGGCCAGCGTGTAATAACCGCCGTGCGGCTTGTTGTCGAATGTCCTGGGGTCCCTGGTGAGCTGGGAAAATGGCCGATGGGAGCCGATTTCGTGCAGCTTCGGATGGCCTCGGCTCTCGATCCGCCAGCCCTGGTCGTCGGTCAGGTGCAGGTGCAGGCGGTTCAGCTTGTGCCGGGCCAGGAGGTCGATGAAGCGCAACACGACCGGCTTGGGGAAGAAATGCCGGGCCACGTCGAGGTGCGCGCCGCGCCATTTCAGCGCCGGGGCGTCCTCGATCTCGGCACACGGGATCGTCTGGGGTGCGGCGTGATCGATCGGGGCCGCGCGCCAGGCCTCGTCGGGTAGCAGCTGGCGGATCGTCTGCGCGGCATAGAACGCGCCGGCTGGGTCCGCCGCCTTGATCCGGACGTGGTCCGGGCCGATTCGCAGCCGGTATCCCTCGGCGGGCAGGCCGGCGTCCAGATCCACCAGGATGTCGTTGGCGTTGGTGATGTCTTTGGTGATGTCGTTGGAGTTGGCGTTGGCTGAGGGCCACGGCAATGCCGCGAGGACCCTGCGCACCGCGTCCGCTTCCCTGGTGGCATGCGGACCGGCCAGGACGTGTGTTGTCGCGCCGAGCGGGAAGTAACCGGACTGCTGACGTACCAGGCGAGGGAACGGCAACAGCGTGGCAAGACGATTGGGCATTATCTCAGCTCCCCGGCTCGGCGCGACTGTTTCCATGATTTAGCAGGGACCGTTATTGTTCCAGGCGCCGGACGAGCCACCGGGCACCTCGTCGTAGTTCCACTGGTTGGCGGTCCACTGGTTCCCGTTGTAGGTGACCACGTTGCCCGCGGTGTAGGCGGTGTTGTTCACCCAGGCCGGAGCGGTGCAGCCACCGCCTCCCCCGCCCGGCGGGGTCGGAGTTGGCGTCGGTGACGGCTGCGTGACCGGGGCGTTGTTGGCGAACGCGACAGTGTAAGCGGTGAAGTCCCAGGAGTTCTGGGTCACGCTGCTGCATTCGCTGGACGTGCTCCCGTTGTTGTCGGGCGGGTTGCACTGCCGGTCCCGGTTCACCGACCAGAACGTGTACCGGCTCAGGCCGTTGCTCTGCGCGAAGCTCAGCACGGTCTGGAAGTCGCTCTGGTAGAAGTACTCACCGGTGTCGGTCCGGCCGTTCATGCCGGAGAAGCCCTCGTGCCCGTACGCCGTCGCGCTGTCCCAGCCGAACGTGCTCATGAGCTGGGAATGGAAACCCTGAAGCGCGGCCACCTGGGAGGAACCGCCGTTGAAGCCGCCATCGAACGGCATGATCGTGTAGTCGTTGGGGGTGAAGCCGAGGGTCTTCGCCTCGTCGAGGAGGAGGCCGCCGAAGTAGTTCGCGCCGGTCGCGATCGACGGCATCGTGATCGATACGAACAGGCCCGGGTTATTGTTCTGCAGGATCTGGGCGGCGCCGAGTTCGTTGGCGATCGCGGTCGAGTTCTCGATCTCCGGCTCTTCCAGGTCGAAGTCGAAGGCATGCAGCCCGTAGGCCGAGATCACCTGCTGGTACGCGGCGGCGGTCGATGCCGCTGATCCGCACACCTGGCCGAGCTTGGTGCCGTTGTAGCCGCCGGCCGAGACGATCACGTCACCGCCGCTGCTCCTGACCTGGTTGATAGCGCCCGCCACCTGCGTGTCGGACGAGACGGGGTCATTGCCTTCCCAGGCCGGGCTGCACGAGCCGCCGTTGGCCAGGATGAACGCCATGTCGAATGCCTTCTGCCCGGTGGCCGACATCACCTGGCTCAGGTCCGGGCCACTGGAGTCCTGCGCGTAGTAATACGGTGCCGACTCGTACCAGTTGTTGCTGAGGGCCGCGCTTTGTGCGTGGGCGCTCGTGGTCGACGCGGCGGCTACGATCGCACCGCAAAGGCCGAGGGCGAGCAGGCACGCTCCTCCCCCGGCCAGCAGCCGGCTGCGTGGTGTGCCCCGGGCTCTTTCTGATTGGTTGCGTCTGCGGAACGCGAGCGGGTTCATGGCTCCTCCGGGACGGTCGGGCGCACGGCGGCGCGACAACTGGACGGCCCGCTCCCAGCGTTTACCTCCACATAACTATTAATAGTAAAGTTTCTTAACAGTTATGTTGATTTCTACGCTATCGCCGCTGGTAACGCCCCGTCAACCCTTCGTACACAGATGCCGACCACATCTTGGCATCCCCCGGATACGCGGTCTCCCCGAGGCCTGCTGCCCAACCCTCACCCAAAGGGATACGTTGCGCCAACCATCCCCACCCAATGGGTACGTTGCGCCAACCATCCCCACCCAGGGCACACTCCGAAATAGATCGAGCTTGCCAAGTGTCGGCCATACGTGCCCGTTTCATCCCTTTCTAGGTGATTTGGACACCTAGAACTACGATGCATAGCGTCACCTTGCCGTCGAGCCGGTTGGACATAACCGGGCAGAACGGCCAGATGATCAACCATCTCGACGGCAAGGCCAGACGAGGGCGCCGTCGGTGCCGGTGGCGAACCGGAAAACGCCCGTCCAGCGCCTGGCACTGGACACCCCAAATCCTGAAATGTCGGATATGTGGGAGCGAGCGTGGCGGCGGGGCGGGCAGTGGGGCTCGGGCGGTGCGGCTGCTGGGGCGCGGGGACACTGGGGCGGTGGGGACACTGAGGCAGGCGGGGACGCTGGGGCGGCGGGGACACTGAGGCAGGCGGGGACGCTGGGGCGGCGGGGAC
>JAFARZ010000141.1 GCA_019245115.1 Streptosporangiaceae bacterium
TTTTGTCCTGATATGGCCGTTATGTGACGGCAGCTGCGGTGGACGACGTGGAAGAAAAGGGCTTCGCGGAGGATAGGGCGCTGGTTTCCGGCACCTTTTCTTCCAAAGGGCTCTTTTCTTCCCACTGAAGGATGCTCATGTGTCCGCTATGTATCGGTATGCATAGTTCACCCAGGCTGTTCAGCGCACTCTAGCAAAGACGACATGCCTAACATGCCGCAAACGCACGTTATTTTGGCGCGCGCACATAGTGCACAAAAATCACCGCAGGACCCCGATTTACCGCAGTAATCTGAGCGGCCCGCCGCGCGGACTTCCGGCCGCGGTGATACCCGGGATTACTTGACTGGCACTCTAGGACCCACGCCTCGTGATGCGCACATTTGCTGCTTCCGGGCGGTCACGGAACTCGTCGATGACTAATACCTGGGGCTGGCCGCGCCGTGAGGAGAAGCTTCCCGCCGTACCTCGTTCTTTTCACACGAACGGCCTGTGGTTCCCCGTTCGTCTGCAGCAGATCGAACACCGAGGTCACCTGCTCGCGGCCGAGCCGCCCACCATGACCAGCCGTGATAGCGCCTGTGGCTATCGGATGCTCTTGCCGGTTTCGGTGTCGAAGAAATGCATCTGCTGCGTGTCGACCGCGAGGTCGATCGTGCTGCCCACCTTGACCTGCGTCTTGGGGTCCAGCCGGGCGACGAACTCGTTGCGGCCCCGGCGGGCTCGCTGCTCGAATCTGGCGGCCTCATCCGTGCCGAGGTCAGCCGCCAGTTCGAGAACCTCGTCGGTGATCACCGGTGGCGCGTCGACACAGAAATGCACGTTGGTCTCCGTGCCGAGGGCTTCCACCAATTCGACCTTCGCCTTTAGCTGGCAGCCGCGCCGCTGGGTACCGGTTCCCCCGGCCTCGAAGTCCTGCGGACGGATACCGACGATCAGCCCCTTGCCGGCATAGCCGCGCAGCGCCGGCCGCTCGCTGAGCGTCCGCGGATCGATCAGCAACTGCTGCCCGGCGACGTTGGCGTACAGCGAGTCGCCTTCGGCATGCATTCTGGCTTCGACGAGGTTCATCGAAGGGCTGCCGATGAATTCGGCCACGAACAGGTTTTGTGGCTTGCCGAACAGCTCGGTGGGCGGCCCGACCTGCTGGAGTTCGCCTTTGCGGATGATCGCGATCCGGTCGCCCATCGTCATCGCCTCGGTCTGATCGTGCGTGACATAAATCGTCGTGACGTTCAGGTCACGTTGCAGCCGGGCAAGCTCGGTGCGCATCGACACGCGCAGCTTGGCGTCGAGGTTCGACAAAGGCTCGTCCATCAAGTACGCCTGCGGCTCACGGACAATCGCCCGGCCCATCGCGACCCGCTGCCGCTGGCCCCCGGACAGGGCGCGAGGTTTGCGATTCAGGTACTCCTCGAGACCGAGCATCCTGGCGGCCTCACGGACCCGCTTGTCACGGGTGGCCTTGTTGACCTTGGCCAGCTTTAGCCCGAAGGCCATGTTGTCGTAGACGGTCATGTGCGGGAACAGGGCGTAGTTCTGGAAGACGAACGAGATGTTGCGGCCCTGCGGTGGCACCTCATTGACAATACGGTCGCCGATGCGCAATTCGCCCTCGGTTATGTCCTCCAGACCCGCTACTATGCGCAGAGCTGTGGTCTTGCCGCAGCCGGACGGTCCGACGAGCACCATGAACTCGCCGTCGGCGATCCGCAGGCTGAGGTCGTGCACTGCCGGCGCCTCGGCACCCTCGTAGACCTTGTCCACGTGGGAGAGCTCTATTTCGGCCATTCCCGGTCCTTGTGACTACTGTGCCTCATGTGGGATGTCCCGGCCTTTCGTTAGCCCTTGATTCCGCCGGCGGTGATGCCGGTGACATAAAAGCGCTGGAGCGCGATGTAGAGCACCGCGCACGGCACCATGGCCATCACCGCTCCGGCGATGAGAAATCCGAAGTTGACATGGCCGAACGTGCCCGTCTCCACGTTGAGCAGAGCGACAGGTAGCGTTAGCCGGTTGATGTTGGTGATAAACGTGAGGGCGCCGAGGAATTCTGTCCAGGCGAACAGGAACGCGTACAGCATCGTGGTGGCCACGCCGGGCATGACGAGCGGGAGGAGCACTGTACGCAGGGCGGTGAGAACTTTCGCGCCCTCGCAGTATGCCGCTTCCTCGAGCTCAGTAGGGGCCGCCATGAAGCTGTTGCGCATGACGAACACTCCGAATGGGAGGTTGAAGGTGCTGTAGAAAAGGACGAGCCCTATCCGGCTGTCGAGCAGATGCAGGAAGCTGAGCTCGAGGAACAACGGTGTCAGGATCGCCTGGAAAGGCACCATGAGCGTGACGAGAATCAGCGCGAACACCACATTGGACCCGCGGAACCGGAAGCGGGTGCGCCCGAGGCCGTAGCCGGCGAGCGTGGCAAGCACGGCGGTGAGCACCGCTGTGCCGGCCGCCACCAGGAAGCTGTTCCCCACGTAGCGCAGGATGTGGATGCTTCCCGTGATGAGCCCGCTGTAGTTCGCGACCGTCAGATGACTGAAGGCTCTGGCGCTCGGGGCCGCGGTGATGTCGCTCGGCTGCATGAATGAGCGGAGCACGGCCCAGACGAGCGGCACGAGAAACAGGATGGACAGTGCCGTGCCGATGCTCACGTAGATAATGGTGGAGTTACGTGACGAGGCGCCCTTCCCTGGCGCTTGGCCCGTCCGGGCGGCGGTGCTGGCCATGACGCCTCCTTTAGGTGTTGCTCCGGAGCAGCAGGAATTGCACGAAGCTGATCAGGCCGACAACCGCGACGAGAACAACGGACATCGCAGCAGCCGCTCCCACATGCAGCTGGACGAAGGCCGTCTGGTAGATCCACATGACGACCGTGAAGGTGCTCGTTCCAGGGCCGCCCTGGGTCAGGATGAAGAACTGGTTGAAGGCCAGGAACGAACCGATGATCGAGATGATCAGGCTCAGCGCGATGGTCGGGCGCACCAGCGGCAGCGTGACGTACCGCTCCCTTTCCCACCATTTAGCGCCGAGTACGGCCGCCGACTCGTAGAGGTCATCGGAGATG
Source organism: Streptosporangiaceae bacterium (assembly GCA_019245115.1). Lineage (GTDB taxonomy): Bacteria > Actinomycetota > Actinomycetes > Streptosporangiales > Streptosporangiaceae > JAFARZ01. The sequence goes on from JAFARZ010000141.1 coordinate 3,068, forward strand.
CTCTGCATAGCGCCGAGGAGAAGCACCATGGTGAGACCGGAGGCGAACCAGATGACCAGGATGCAGGTAGCGGCGAGCGCGAGATTGGTGTTGACCAGCCAGGCGGTTGCCCCGTTGGTGATATGCAGCTTGGCGAGGACCCAGTTCACGGCACCGGAGTTCGGCTGCAGTTCGAGCAGCACGATATAGCTCAGCGTGGGAAGCCCGATGACATAGGGCAGGAAGAAGGCTGTCCGCAGGAACACCGACCCGCGCCGGTTCGATCGGACCAGGACGGCCAGCCCATACCCCAGGACCAGGATCGGGATCGTGACGATCCCGGTGTAGAGCAGCGTAAACAGCACGGAGTGAATGAAGCCGGGGTCTTTGCCGAGGGCGGCGTAGTTGTGCACGCCGTTGAAATGATACGAGCCGATGAGCGGCCAGTTCGTCAGCGACATGTAGACCGCGAAGCCGAGCGGGAAGAGAACGAAAACGGCGACGAAGATGAACGCGGGCGCCACGAAGAGCATGCCGGTCTTAGGTCGGCGTACTATGCCCGTTCGCCGTTTCTTCGATCTGGTGCTGCCCGCCGTGCCGAGCCGGGCCCAGCGCTCTCTCGTGACTGTCTCGATTGTCTCCTGTGTCATCGTGGCCTGCCTCCGTGCGGTCACCGCTACGACTTGCCGAGGTCGATGGCGGTGGCGAAACTTGCTTGTCCGGCGCGCATCGCCGCCGCGATATCACCGTCGAAGACGGCTGCGTCGAACATGTTCAGCCACGGGCCGCCCGGCTGGTTGAATGTCGTGTTGTAGACGATGGTCTTTGGCGCGTAGCCGTGAGACACGCCCGCGAGTATGGCGGCGGCGAAGGGATATTCCGATCGGAACCGGGGGGTGAGAACGTCGCTGCGGATAGGCTCGAACCCGGCGCTAGGGGCCAGGCTCTGCTGCGTTTGCTGCAGGGCGAATTTGATGAATTCCCAGGCGCCGGAAGGGTTCTGTGAGCCGAGGGGGATGCCGAAGTTCGCGCCGCCGTCGAAGGTGGCGGTGGCGCCGCCGCTGGGAGCAGGCAGCAGGGTCATTCCGAGCTGGGCCCGGAAGCTGGCGGGAGCCGCGGCGATCGGGCCATAGGCGAGCGGACTCATGCCGATGTCCCCGGCGAGGAAGTCGTTTCCCCAGGTGGCATCGGTTTCGACCTGCGACTGGGGGTCAGACAGGCCCGCCGTCCACAACTGGCGGTACAGGCTCAGCGTCTCCCTGAGCGGCACGTTTCCCTGGATGAACGCCGTTTCGTGGCCCGGCCGCCCGTAGAGCAGACGTTTTCCGGTGGCCCAGATGTCCGGCAGGACGGTAAAACCCAGGCAGCCCTCGCAGCGGCCGGGGAAGGCGAAGCCGTAGATCCCGTGGCCGAGGGCCGTTATCTTCTTGGCGTCGCTCAGAATCTGGGCGTAAGAGGTCGGCGGTTTGTTCGGGTCAAGGCCGGCCCGCCGGAACAGCGTCTTGTTGTACCAGAGCACCGACATGTCGGCCACATAGGGAACCCCGTAGTAGCGACCGTTCTCCGTGGTCAGGTTCAGGGCTCCCGGGCTGAGCTCATTTTTTCCGGGAAGGGCATTGACGAGGGGCGTCAGGTCAGCAAACACCTTGTGGTAGATGAACAACTGGGAGTTGATGTCATCGATGCCGACCAGGTCTGGGGCGTCACCCGCGCGGATGGCAGTGGCCAGCTTTGTCACGTACTGGGTGTCCTGGACCGGAGTCAGCACCACCTTGAGATTCTTGTGCGTGGCATTGAACTGATCCACGAGCAGCTTCCCGAAGGGCGACGTCGTGTTACGGTCCCAGAACTGCACCACTCCGGTCGCGTTCTGCCCGAAACCGGACGCGGCCACATTCAGGGGCGGCGCTGGCGCGGCGCACGCACCTAGGCCCAGCGCCGCGCCGAGAGCGGTCAGGAGCAGCATCGCGCCCGCCCGCGGCCGTGTGCCTTCCATGAGGGCGCCCCCTTAGCAAGGACTGGGAAACCCTTTTCCGGAGGCCGGTCATCTATCCCGCCTGGTAACGGATAAACCTCTTGGACGAGGCAGACCAGGAATGGCCGCATCAGCGGGAGCAGGCAAGCCTCATATTGGCCGCCGGACGATACCTCGGACCATAGTTCCCGGCCGAACTGAGCCGGAATCGTGATGTCGCGGCAGCGAGCGTGGCCGCTGTGGCTGGGCAGACGGTCACCACGCTGAACATGAACAAGCGACTAGACCAGTATCCGCTGAAGGGACAATCCGTCATGACCCGTGATGAGCACCACCTCCTGGCCGAGCAGCTCCTCGACGCCGCCGAGCAGGCCATCGAGCACGAACGGCCGAAGGATGAAGCCGACCGTCTGATAGCGCGTGCCCAAGTCCACGCCGTGCTCGCCACCATCACGCCATCGTCCGCGGTATCCGCGCTCGTGGCCAAGCCAGCCTGACGAGAGTCGCGCGAGGCCATGACCCCGCGTTCATCGGGTACTCAGCTTGCCCGCCAGGCGAAGTCGCGGAACTTCGACCCGGATCCGCGTCTTAATGCCGAGTCAGGTGATCGGGGGCAGCGTCTGGTGTGCGGTCAGCACGGTACGGAACATGTCGCCTCGCTCGGCCAATCTCCTGGGGAAATCCCGGATGGTGAAGGAGCTGGGGCGCAATGAGGGTTCGTCGAGTTCGTCCCAGTCGATCGGCGCGGATACTGGGGCGCCCGCGGCGGCGCGTGGGCTGTAGGGCGCGACCAGCGTCTTGTTGATGACGTTCTGGGTGTAGTCGAGCCGGGCCAGGCCGCCGCGGTCGCGCACGTTCCATTCCCAGCTCACCAGCTCGGGGACGGCGGCGCCGACGGCGCGGGAAAGCTGCTCGGTCCAGCTCCGGGTGTCATCGAAGCTGGGGCCGCGTGCGATGGGGATCCAGATCTGGATTCCCCGTCGTCCGGTGAGCTTGGGCTGGCTCGCCACGCCAAGGTGCTGGAGCGCGATACAGTGCAGCCTCGCGAGCACCAGCACGTCCTCCCAGGAGGTCGCCGTACCGGGGTCGATATCGATCAGGGCGTAGGTGGGCAGGCGGGGCTGATCGGTGCAGGAGGTCCAGGCATGCCACTCCAGCGCGCCGAAGTTGGCCACCCACACCAGCGTCGCGGGCTCGTTGACGACCAGGTAGGTGCTGCTCTCCCCGGGATCCGCGTCGGGGTTGTCCCAGCGGGAGATCCACTTCGGGGCATGGTCGGGCAGCTGCTTGTGCCAGAACCCGGGGGTATCGGCGCCATTAGGGAACCGGTGCATGTTCAGAGCGCGGCCCGTCAGGTACGGCAGCACCACGGCGGCCATGCAGGCGGCGTAACGGATGAACTCCCGCTTGGTCACTGGCGGCTGCCCGTCAGCCGGCGGGAAGAGCACCTTGTCCAGGTTGGTCAGCCGCAGCCGTCGGCCGAAGACCTCCCAGCTACCGCCGGATTCCAGGCTGTCCAGGGCTTCAAGCTCGTCATCGGACGGGCCGGCCACGGTGCTGGATTGGCCTGGGCCTCCGGCCACGGTGCTGGATTGGCCTGGGCCTCCGGCCACGGTGCTGGATTGGCCTGGGCCTCCGGCCACGGCGCTGGATTGGCCTGGGCCTCCGGCCACGGCGCCATCGATCGCGACGCTTGCCTGCGCGGGCGGCAGGTCCGAGCGCCACATCCGCCGCGGATCGGCCTTGACCTCGTCATTGGTGCGCCCGCTGAGTACCGACCTGGGGTAGTCCGCCGGCTCCCAGCCCTGGACAGCGTACTGGTCGCGCTTGTGTAGCAGCAGCCACTCGTCTTTGCCTGACCGGTCGCGACCGCGCCGGACCAGGACCAGGCGGCCGCGAAGCTTATGACCGCGCACGTCCGCGTGCAGCTCGCCGGCCGCGACAGCTGCTGCCGCGTCGTCGGTTCCGTGCGGCTCCCAGGTGCCACGGTCCCAGACGATCACGTCACCGCCACCGTACTGCCCGGACGGGATGACGCCCTCGAAGTCCAGGTATTCGATGGGGTGGTCCTCGACATGCACGGCGACACGTTTGATCCCGGGATCGAGGGTTGGCCCCTTGGGTACAGCCCAGCTCACCAGGACGCCGCCGATCTCGAACCGGACGTCATAATGCGGCCGCCGCGCCCGGTGCAGCTGGACCACAAACCGTGCGGCGCCCCCGCCCGCGCTCGCGCTATCCGGTTCTGGCGCCCCGGCTGGTTCCGGCGTCCGGGCGAAGTCTCGTTTGCGCTGGTACGACGTCAGCTTTCCTGAGCTGGGCGCCGTATCCGGGCGGCCGCCACGAGCCATGGTCAGGTCGGCCTCCCTTCCCCGTGCCCTATAGCCGGAGATCACCACGAAGGCCGGGAGTAAACATCACAAACCTGACAGGTATTGAACTGATCTGGCACCGCTCAGGTGCCGAGATTACGCTGCGCCGTGAGCCAGTCAAGATCTTTCTTGTCCCTTGCCCGTCCCTCCTGCTCGGCAGCGAAGACCGCGTCGGTCTTGTGCAGGACGAGGGTGTAAGGGCTGCCTTGCCGTCTGGTCGTGTGGGTGACGGGCAGTTCGGCGGCATCGATCCGGGAGTGGATATGCTGCCTGCGCTGCTTGGCGAGCGGCCACTCGAAAGTGCGCCGCTTGTTGTCTCGCAGGAAGGCGCTGAGAGTGTCGCACAAGTCACACGTGCAGCCGCCTGCGGGTAGCTCGATTGCCCAGTCGCCGGGCGCGCGCTCCGGGCGGGCGACCCGGGTGCGGAGCCGTGCCGCGCAGTCGGCGGCCAGATCGCCGAAGCCGGCGTCTTCGTGCGTGCCGGCCGGGGACGGCTCCGCCGAGGCGCGCAGCGCGGACATTTCCAGCGCGGTTACCCCGTCGTCCTGTTTGCGGATGTATCCGGTAATGGTGTCTCGTGTGCTGGCCGCGCCGATTCCCGCGGCGGCCGTCAGCACCGAGGCAAGCGGTCTTCCCAGCTCGCTGAGTTTCTGGTCGCGGTAGCTGGGCGACGACGATGCTAGCCCCGAGCTGATGTCCTTGCCGATCCGCTCCCAGGTCAGGTCGAGAAGCCGCTGTGCGGCCACCACGCCATCATGGCCGGCGGCGTGCAGCCCCTCGCACACGCCGGGGAGATAGTCCGCGACCCACTGCGGCCGTTCGGATCCCCCGCCGTATGCCCATACGGGCTGATCGCCGCCGAACCATGTCCGCAGCAGCTCAGCCGTCCACTGCTGACCGTACTCACCGGCGATCTTGCCGAAGGAGCTTACGTGCGTGCGGGTCAGGTTCTCGATACGGAACGGGCGCAGCAGCATCGCCGCGGTTTCCGCGTTCGCCACGGCCTGTGCCGCCCGCAGCGCCGGTCCGAACAGATCCCTGCCCGCTGGCGTCCGGCCGCGCAGGGTCCGATCCCAGAATGGCTGGAGCGTCGACGCGGCGGCCTGCGCCGCCGGCACGTCGCCTGCTGACGCCATCGCGGTGATCTCGTCCAGAGCCCAGGCCGGGGATGTCTCGGCGCGGTTGGCGAAGGCCTGCTCGCGGCGCCACACCACGACTGCCGCACGGTGGTACCAGCGGTCCAGGGTGTTGCCCCAGTTGCCCATGTAGCCCTCGTACTCCGAGGAATACGGCGTGAGGTCGCCGGTCTCGGTGGACGCGCACACCTCACCGTCGGCCACCGACAGAGAGGTTTCCTCGACGCGGGTACCGTCCGGCCCGGTCCAGTGGGTGAGTACGACCTCAGAGACGACCAGTTCCTGGATGTCGTAGTCGCGTTCGTCGCCCGAATACTCGTCGTCGTCGTACCAGCCGCGGTATCCGTAGCCTTCACCGGCTGGGAACGCGCTGTGCGTCGTCTTGATGTCGGCCAGCGCTAGGACGGCCTCACAGCCCTCCTTGTCCGCGGCGGCCCGGAGCAGGGCCACCCGCTTCGCGTCCGCGCCTTTCAGCCGCCGCCAGTTCAGCCCGCGCGGTGTGTACTCGTGATCGAGAAGATAGACGAGCCGGTTCGGCGGGTCGCCCGCGGGCCCACCGTAGTAGCGGGGTACCGGCGTACTGAAGTGCTCGCTAAGGAGATCCGCGAGTTCCGCTACGACTCCCTCGTCGCCGTCTGGCCGGCTGGTGTCGCCGTGCAGGAGCAGGTTGTAGGTGAGCGTGATCCGGTAGCCCGACTTCACTTTGAGGACCTCGTGCCGGCAATCGGCGTAAAAGGCGGCCAGCGACAGCGCTGTCTTCGACCCATGGAAGGCCTTCCATTCCTCGTTGTGGCCCACCATCAGCTCGCCGCCGGTGTAGCTGGATGGCAGGGTCACCACCAGGGTTCCGACCATCGAGTCCTCTTTCTCGGAGTCCTGGTGGGCGAGAAAGTGCTGGTTCGGTTCATACACCAGTAGGGAATGGAGATCGGCGGTCAGTTCGGCGGCGTTCGGCAGTCCTAGCTCTTCTTTTATCGTCGCGAGTACGTCCTTCAGCGTGGCGTCGTCCCACTCGGCGCGGACGAGGCGCGTCGGGATTTCCCACGTGTCGCGGATGTCGGGATCGGTCAGCGTCTGCTCGCCGCGGCCGAACCGGGCCGGCTGGCCGAGGCCGATAAGCTTGCGGGCTTTTGCCGGGGTGACCGGGAACTTTACCGGCCCGAAGCCCTCAACCACCAGGCTCAGGTCCTCTGTCCTCGCCGTCAGCTCCACGCTGTACCCGGTCTGCGCGTCGCCGAGCAGTGTCCTGGCCAGCAGGTCACGCGCCGCCGTCGCCATGGCCTGGTCCTCCCGTACCTCGGAACCGGTCCTATCCACTCAGCGTGACTGTAGCCAACCGCCGTACATCACGAGAGGCGCTTCAGCAGAATTACTCGGCAGTGCAGCCAGCCGCTGGCGTGGTCGCATCGTCGTTCTGCTCGATGGAGCTTTTATACGAACGGGCGGTGGTTCACCGTTCAGGCATCTGCCAGAGGTCCAGGACGTCCGCCGACGGACTACGGCTGGAGTGCCACGGAAATCGTCCGCATACTGGCCGCGCAACCGGGCTCGGCGGTGAATCCATGGGAACCGAACGGGCCGGCGCCGGAATCGGGGCCAGCCGCCCTTGTCACCAGGATGTGCACATGCCCTCCTCGGCGAGCACCTCATACGTTACCTGCGCTCGGCAAATTTTAGTGGACAGCATCCACCTGGCTCAATATAGTGGACACTGTCCACAAAATGTGGACAGTGTCCACCAACCCTTCCGGCGGGAGCAGACGAATGCAGACCCGGTTCACGGCCCGGCGGCGGATGGCCATCGTGCTGGCCCTTTGCCTGAGTGCCTTCCTTATCAGCGTCGACGTCACGATCGTGAACGTCGCCTTGCCCACCCTGGTCCGCTCGCTGGGTGCTACCACCACCCAGCTGCAGTGGGTGGTCGACGCCTACAGCCTCGTGTTCGCGGCCCTCGTGCTGGCGGCGGGGAGCCTGAGCGACCGCCAGGGCCGCAAGGGCATGCTGCTGATCGGCCTGGTCGTCTTCGCGGCGGCCAGCCTGGCGGGGGCGCTCGCCGGCACGACGGGCGAGCTCATCGCGGCACGGGCCGCGATGGGACTAGGCGCGGCCCTCATGTTCCCCTCCACCCTCTCGCTGCTCGTGAACGTCTTCACCGAGCGGGGCGAGCGGGCGAAGGCCATCGGGCTGTGGGGGGCGACCACGGGGGTGGGGATTGCCATCGGGCCCATCGTGGGCGGGTGGTTGCTGGAGCGTTTCTGGTGGGGGAGCATCTTCGCTTTCATGGCCGCGGCGGCTGGCGTCATCGCGTTGCTCGTGGCCCGGGCCGTGCCCACCTCGCGGGATCCGCAGACCCCGCCGATCGACTGGCGGGGCTTCGCGGTGTCATCGGCCGCCATGGCCGTCCTCATCCTCGGCGTCATCGAGGCTCCCGACTGGGGATGGGGGTCGGCCGCAGCGGTGTCGACGATCGCGGTCGGCGTGGCGCTCCTGGTCCTGTTCGTTCTCCTGGAGCGGCGGACCGATCACCCCATGCTGGACGTGGGGTTGTTCCGTAATCCCCGCTTCACCGCGGCGAGCGGATCGGTGGCCATCTCGTTCTTCGCCCTCCAGGGGTTCATCTTCCTGGTCACCCAGTACTTCCAGTTCATCAAGGCCTTCAGCCCGCTCGGCACCGGGGTCCGCCTACTCCCGGTCGCAACCGCCGTCGCCGTTTCCTCGGTCGCCGGCACCAGGCTCGCCGTCCGGGCCGGCAACAAGATTGTCGTGGCCAGCGGCCTGCTGCTGTTCGCAGCGGGCATCTTGTGGACCGCCACGGTCTCGACGACCACCTCGTATCCGACGATCGTCCTCCAGATGGTCCTTCTCGGCACCGGGATGGGCCTGACCAGCGCGCCGGCGACCGAGGCCATCATGGGGGCCGTCCCCGAGGCCAAGGCCGGCGCGGGCTCGGCGGTCAACGACGCCACCCGCCTGTTCGGCGGCACCCTCGGCGTGGCGGTGATCGGCAGCGTCGCCGCGTCTCTCTACTCGAGCCGGCTAGCCTCGACCGCCCCGGCCCACCTGCCGGCGCAGGCCGCATCCGCGGCGAAAGCGTCGGCCGGCGCGGCGATCGACGTGTCACGCGTCCTTGCCCAGGCCGGCCTCACCCATGCGGGACACGCCCTGGCGGACAGCGCGAGCGGCGCCTTCTTGCACAGCCTCCACGGCGGCTGCGCCGTGGCCGGCGGCGTTGTCATCGCCGGAGCGATCATGGCCGGGTTCTTCCTGCCCGCCCGGCCGGGCAAGGAACTCCACGCCCAGCCACCATCGACGTCGGGCGAGCCTTCGCTCCAGCCACGCGCGGCCGAGCCTGCCGCGTGATGCTACCGGGCCGTCATGGTCTGGCCGCCCAACACCAGTGACATGTACCCGATCGACGCACCACCGTCCGTTCGTTAGATCAAGAGCTTTACAACGAACGGACGGTGGTTGTTTCCCTGAAGTCTCTGCGACGGGACCCGCCGTCGCGAAGCGCAAGTGATTAAAGTAAATTCCGAAAAGTTTCGGTTGACAAAACTCGGTATTGACCCGCTATCTGCCTGATTTTAGGATGGCGATAATCGAAACATCATTGGCAAATGATCCGAAACTTCTCGGACCGCCTGATAGCGCTGCCCCCTGTGCACTGTCCGCGTAGGCAGCGGCGAACCCGCCCGCTTGCCGCGCGGCTGAGGGGTCCGTCAGGGAGAAGGTGCCAGATGAGCTACCTGGCTCGGCGCTTCGGCTTCTACCTGGTGACCGCGTGGGCGGCGATCACCATGAACTTCTTCATCCCGCGGCTGATGCCGGGTAACCCGGCCCAGATCCTGGTGAGCCGGCTGTCGGCGCAGGGCCCGATCGCGCCGGGTTTGTACCACGCCCTGCAGGTCGCGTTCGGCCTGAACACGAACAGTTCGCTGCTGACGCAGTATTTCCAGTACTGGGAGCAGCTCTTCCACGGCAATCTTGGCACCTCGATCACCGATTACCCGGCCAGCGTGGCGAGCGTGATCGCGGCCGCCCTGCCGTGGACGATCGGGCTGGTCGGGATGTCGACGGTCATCGCGTTCGTCCTCGGCACGGCCATCGGCACGGTCGCGGCCTGGCGGCGCGGATCATGGCTGGACGTCGCGCTGCCCACGACCGCGTTCCTGCAGGCGCTGCCGTACTTCTGGGTCGGGCTCGTGGCGATCGAGATCCTGGCCGTGAAGCTCGGCTGGTTCCCGATCTCCGGTGGCTACGACCCGAACCTGCCCGGGTCGTTCAGTGTGAGTTTCCTCGGCAGCGCGAGCTATCACGCGATATTGCCGGCCTTCACGATCGTGGCGGCGTCCATGTCTGGCTGGATGGTGGGCCAGCGCAATGTCATGATCACCACACTGGATCAGGACTATGTGCTCGTCGCGCAGGCCAAGGGCATATCCCAGCGCCGCGTCATGATCATGTACGCGGCGCGGAACGCGATCCTGCCGAATTTCGCCAGCTTTGCCGTGGCGCTTGGGCTCATCGTCTCTGGAGCACTGCTCGTCGAGCTGGTCTTCTCCTATCCCGGCATCGGCTACCTGCTGCTCAATGCGGTGAACAACGAGGATTACCCGCTGATGGAGGCGATCTTCCTGATCATCACGCTGGCCGTGCTGGTGGCGAATTTCCTCGCTGACCTTGTCTACGTGCTGCTCGACCCGCGGGCGCGACAGGAGGCTTGACATGGCCGTCGACTTGGTTAGCAGCGCGGACCTCGAGGCTCTACCGCACCGCGTCGCCAGGACGCGGTCCTGGGCCTGGATCGGCCGATCGCGGTGGGTGACCGCGGGCCTGGTCCTGTTCGCCGTGTTCGTGTTCCTCGCGATCTTCGGGTCCGTGCTGGCGCCTTATGACCCGTCGGCCATAGGCACGCGGATGCTCGCGCCGCCGTCGGCCGCGCACCTGCTCGGCACCACGCAGACCGGGCAGGACGTGCTGTCCCAGCTCCTCGTCGGGGCCGGACCAACGCTGGAGATCGGTTTCCTGGCCGGCGTGGTCGCGACCGCGCTCTCGATCATCGTGGGCGTCAGCGCCGGCTACTTCATCGGCAGCGGCGGAGAGGTACTGTCCCTGCTGGCCAACGTCTTCCTGGTGATCCCCGGTCTTCCGCTGCTGATCGTGCTGACCAGCTACGTACCGCGGGCGAGCAACTGGGAGATCGCGCTGGTGCTCGCCGTCGTGGGCTGGGCGTGGGGCGCGCGGGTGCTCCGCGCGCAGACACTGGCGCTGCGGCAACAGGACTTCGTCCAGGCCGCCGAGGCCGCCGGGGAGTCGAGCCTGCGGATCATCTTCTTCGAGATCCTGCCGAACGAGATCGCCATTGTGGCCACGAGTTTCGTGTACACGGTGGTCGGCGCCATCTCGTTCTACGTCGCGCTGGCCTTCCTCGGCATCGGCAACATCAACACGTGGAACTGGGGCACGATGCTCTACTACGCGGAGAGCAATCAGGCCATCACCAGCGGCGCGTGGTGGTGGTACGGGCCACCCGGCGTCGCTGTCGCCCTGATCCTCCTCGCCCTGGTGATGCTGAACTTCGGCATCGACGAATTCATCAACCCGCGGCTCCGCGCGGCCGGGATAAGCCGCCGGGAACTGCGCGCCGCCAGCAGGCACCAGGGGATCACCCCGGTGGCGGCGAACCGGCGGAACGCAGCCCCTCTCGCGGCTGGCCGCGACACGGCCAACGCGACGCGGAGGACCAGGTGAGCGCGGGCCCGGGCAACCCCGCGAACGCGCCGGTGCTGGAGATCCGCGGGCTCTGCGTCGATTACGGCCGCGGCGCCACGGCTACCCGCGCCGTGATCGATGCGGACCTGACGCTGCACCGCGGCGAGGTGCTCGGACTGGCCGGCGAGAGCGGGAGCGGGAAGTCGACGCTCGCCTACGGGGCGACCCGGCTGCTCCGCCAGCCTGGGATCATCACTGGCGGCAGGGTACTGTTCCGGCCAAGCGCCGAGAGCCCTGACTTCGCCATCGACATCCTGGATGCTTCCCCGCAGACACTACGCGGCCTGCGCTGGCGCGATGTGGCGATCGTCTTCCAGTCCGCGATGAACTCGCTGAATCCGGTGCTGAGCGTGCAGGCCCAGCTCACCGACACCGTCGCCGCCCACCTACCGCAGTCCACCAAGTCCGAGCGCCGGGAGCACGCCGCCGGACTGCTCAAGCTCGTCGGCATCAGCGAGGACCGGTTGCGCAGTTTCCCGCACGAGCTGTCCGGGGGCATGAAGCAGCGCGTGATGATCGCGCTGGCGCTGGCGCTCGACCCGCAGGTCGTCATCATGGATGAGCCCACTACCGCCCTGGACGTGGTCACTCAGCGGCAGATCGTGGAGCAGGTGATCAGGCTGCGCGAAGAGCTTGGCTTCTCCGTGCTGTTCATCACCCACGACCTGTCACTGCTGATCGAGATGGCCGACGTCATCGCGATCATGTACGCGGGGCGGATCGTCGAATCGGCTCCCGCGCAGCGGCTGTTCCGCGCGCCACGTCACCCGTATACCGCCGCGCTGCTTGACTCGTTCCCGTCACTGCACGGTAAGCCCAAGATGCTGGCTGGTATCCCCGGCTCTCCGCCAGACATGCGGAACCTGCCGCCCGGCTGCCCATTCGCCCCCCGCTGCCGTTATGCGCTGCCGCGCTGCGTGGAGCAGTACCCGGCGATCACCTCCCCGGCGATCGCCAGTGCCGCGCGCCGCCTCGTCGCCTGCTGGCTCCACGAGGAGCGTGAGCTGCCCGCGGGGCTGGCTGTGCCGGAACCGGACGACGAGACGGGCACGCCGGTGCCCGTCGTCCCTGGGTCGTCCGGAGGCGCGCGATGACCGGCGCACCTTACGGCAGGCGCGCCGGGCAGGCCAGCGACCGGCCGCGAGGCTCGGTGGTCCTGGAGGCACGCGGGCTCACCAAGCACTTCCGGGCGCGTTCCCGGCCAGCCCGCGGGCAGCGGCGGACCCACAACGTCGTGCATGCCGTGGAGGACGTCAACCTCACGCTCGAGGCGGGCCGGGTCACCGCGGTGGTGGGTGAGAGCGGCTGCGGCAAGACCACGGTGGCGCGGATGCTCGCCCAGCTGATCAAGCCGACCAGGGGCACGATCATGCTGGGCGGCGCGCCGGTGTCGGGCCGGATGCTGCGCGGCTACCGGCGCAAGGTGCAGATCGTGTTCCAGGACCCGTTCGCCTCGCTGAACCCGGTCCACAACGTCCGGTACCACCTGTCCCGGCCGCTGCGGATCCACAAGCGGGCGCGCGGCACGCGGGAGGTGAACACGGCTGTCGACGCGCTGCTGTCCCGGGTCAAGCTGGAGCCACCCGGGCAGTTCGCGGACAAGCTGCCGCACGAGCTGTCTGGCGGCCAGCGGCAGCGGGTCGCCATCGCCCGGGCCCTCGCCGCCGGCCCGACCGTGCTGCTCGCGGATGAGCCGGTCTCCATGCTGGATGTCTCGATCCGGCTTGGCGTCCTCAACTTGCTCGGCGAACTGCGCGACGTGGAGGGCCTGGCGATTCTCTACGTCACCCACGACATCGCGTCCGCCAGGTACTTCGCCGACACCATGACCGTCATGTACGCCGGCCGCGTCGTCGAGTCCGGGCCGAGTCTGGAGGTGACCGGTAATCCGGCGCACCCGTATACGAAGCTGCTGCTTGACGCGGCGCCCGATCCGGAACGGCCAGGTCCGCGGGCGATCGAGGCCCGGGGGTCGGCTCCCGGCTTCGTCGCACTGCCCTCGGGCTGCCGGTTCCACCCCCGGTGCCCTCACGCCATGCCGGTGTGCGCCGAGCGGCAGCCACCGGACATACCGGTAGGCGAGGGCCATATGGCGGCCTGCTGGCTCCGCCACGCCGATTACAAGGACGCAATCGATATCCCCACCGCCGGCAACTTGCCGGCCTGACACTGCGGAGCTGTCAAATGAGAATAAAGGTGCTGCTCGCAGCCGCGGCATCCGTTGTTAGCGCGCTAGGGCTGGCGGCGTGCAGTTCATCGGGCTCGTCGCCGGGCAAGTCTTCGGGTTCATCCTCTGCCACGCTCGTGATGGAGGGGAGCCCGCTGGGCTCCATGCCCCAGGTCTTCAACCCGTTCTCGCCGGTCGACCCGGCCAACACCGCCGGTGCCACGAACCTGGTCTACGAGCCGCTGCTGCAGTTCAACTTTCTCAAGCCGGGCACGATCTACCCATGGCTGGCGACCGCTTACAACTGGTCCAACGGCGGGAAGACGATCACGTTCACCTTGCGCAGCGGCGTGAAATTCACCGACGGCGAGCCATTCAACGCCGCCAACGTCGCGTGGGAGTTCAACCTGCTGAAATCGAACACCGTGGCCAACCAGAACGGGCTGCCGATCGCCAGCGCATCAGCCTCGGGCTCGAACACGGTGGTCATCAACTTCAGCCGGTCGGTGTACACGCTGCTGTACTTCATCGCCAACACGCCCATGCTCCCCGAGAACGTGTGGAGCAAGGTCAACCCAGCCACTTTTCCCGACAATAAGCCGGTCGGCACCGGGCCGTACGAGGTGTCCGTTTTCACGTCGCAGGGCATGACCCTGACCAGGAACCCGCATTACTGGGGTGGCGTGCCGCCCGTGGCCAAGGTGGAGTTCCCGGCCTACTCCTCCAACACAAGCGCCAACCTCGCGCTGGAACAGGGCCAGCTGGACTGGGCCGGCAACTTCGTGCAGAACATCAAAACGGCATTCGTGGACAGGAACCCGTCCACCAACCATTACTGGGACGCGCCGCTGTCGACCCAGAACCTGCTGCCCAACCTCACCGAGTTCCCGTTCAACGGCACCGCCGGCCTGGCGGTGCGAGAGGCGATCTCCGACGGGATCAACCGGACGGTCATCTCTGAGGATGGCGAGGACTCCCAGCAGCCGGGGGCGACCGGTCCGGCCTCGCTGACCGGCCTGGTGATGCCAACCGACCAGAGCTACGTCACACCAGCGACCTCTGGGTATACCACCAGCTACGACCCGGCCAAGGCCGAGCAGATCCTCAAGGCCGCGGGCTGGAAGATGGGCAGCAACGGCATCTTCGAGCTGAACGGCAAGCCGCTCGCGTTCACGATCGAGGACCCGAGCGCGTACACCGACTACATCACCACCGACCAGATCATCGCGCAGGAGCTGAAGCAGGTCGGCATGGACGTGTCCGTGCAGGGCGTCTCGGTGCAGAAGTTCGGCACCGACGTGAACGACGGGACCTTCCAGATGGTCAACCGCTATAGCACCGTCGGCCCGACGCCGTACTTCATGTACGACCAGTTCCTGGACGACAGCATCACTGCCCCTATCGGTAAGAATGCCACCGGCGACTTCGAGCGGTTCTACAGCCCCCAGGCGCAGGCTCTCCTGGCGCAGTTCGCCGGCTCCAACGATCCCGCTACTCAGCTCAACGCCGTGGTCGGCATGGAGAAGATCGTCGCGACGCAGCTCCCGGTCATCCCAATCATCTTCTCGGTGGCCTGGTTCGACTACAGCACCAGCAAGTTCACCGGCTGGCCGTCGCCGTCTGATCCGTACGACCCCGGCCAACCCGAAGGCCCGTACGACGAGTACACCATCCTGCACCTGAAGCCGGCCGGCTGACGGCCAGCCGCTTCCTCAGGCCGCGGCGGTGATCGCCCGGCGCGTTCCGGGCGAGCCGAGCGTGGTGCCGAGCTCGCCGGCCTCGTCGGCGACAAGTTCCGATCCATCCCAGACCAGCAGCAGGGCGCTGACCGTGTGCTGGATCGGAGAATGGGCCAGATCGTAGTGTGCGGCGGCCCGGATCGAGCCCTGGGTTGCCCACAGATCGTAGCCGGTCATGAACAGGTCGAGGTCGAACTGGGCGGCCAGGCCCATCAGTTCCGCGCGTCCGGTATCGTCCACCCCCGCGAAGGCTTCGTCCAGGGCGAGCAGCCGTGGCGCATGCGGTTGCGCCGAGTTGAGCATGGCGTGTGCGGCGGCGAACAGCGGCAAGTGCAGCGAGACCGACTGCTCGCCGCCGGACAGCCGGCTGTGCCTCGCCCGGGTCAGTGTCTCTTCGCCGCCTTCCGGGCTCACCATCTGGAAAACGAACTGCCGCCATCGCCGGTAGTCCAGTACCTGGGCGAGGAGTTCCCGGTAGGGCAGTTCGCGATGCCTGGCACGGGCGGTCTTGATCTGCGCGGCGAAGTGGCCGCGCATCCTGGCCAGGGCGTCCGTGCCGAGCCGCGCGGCGCTGCCGTCGAGCAGTGCGCACACCGCCCGCTGCTCGTCGTCGAGGTGGTCGGCGAGCAGCCATCTGACGCCGACCGTCTTACCCGACGACATCTTCCGTGACCGCATTTCGGCGTTCATGCGGTGGATCAGATCCTTCGCGTCCACGGTGCGGTCATGGATCTGCTGGGCCAGCCTGGTCAGCAGCGCGTCCTCGAGGATGCGCTGCTCGGACTCGGTCAGCAGCAACTGCTGGTCGCCGCGGGCGGCGGCGATGCGTCCGGCGAACGCGGCGACCGGCAGCGGGCCCTGCTCGTCGGCGATCCGGACGATGATGATCCCGTCGGCGCCATCCCATTCGGGGTGGTAATCCTGTCCCGCGGCGGCAAGCTGAGTCTGCAGTTCCTCCAGCGCCCGGGTCAGCCGGGTGGTGGACATCTTCAGCGACGTCTCGGTCGGGCTCAGGTCGCGGGTGACGGTAAGGATCGCCTCGTAAATGCCGAGGACCGGCCGGGGCAGGTCCGCTCCGTCCCAGTCGGCGTCTGTCGCCGGCCAGGCCAGGCCGGGCGGGCAGTTCAGCACATCCAGCAGCTCCCTGGCGGCGAACGCCGCGAGACCACGCGCGGTCTCGCGCTCTTCTCCGGCGGCGACCGCCAGCGCTTCCTTGCCCTTGATCACGCGTTCGGCCGTCTGTGCCGCCGCCTTGATCGCGTCGATCTCGGCCTTGCGGGCGGCCTTCTCCTCGGTCTGTGCCGCGTCCAGCCCGGCTTCGTTTTCTTCGATCTGGGTGAGAACCTCCCGCGCCGCCATGCCGACGGCGCCGCGCAGGGCGTCAAGCTTGGCCGCCTCCTCGGTATGCCGCAGCCGCGCGGTGCGCTCGGTTCCGGCGGCAGCGGCCTCTTCCCCGGTCGCGTGCTCCAGCCGGCCGGCCGCCTCGGCCACGACACTTTCCTGGCGGGACATTTCCCGGCGCCGGGCGGCGAGGTCGCGTGCGGCCGACTCGAATCTGCGCGCCGCTCCTTCCACGCGGTCGACGTCGTCTGGGTCGAGAGCGTGCTCGATGGCCGCGCGGCGCAACGCGCGTTCGGTCACCGTGCACGCCGCGACGGATTCGTCGAAGCTCGCCTGGGCCTGTTCGGCGCCACGCCGTGCGCCACGCAGGTGCCCGGCCGCGTGAGAGTGCTCGCGCTGCGCGGCGGCGATCGCCCTGGTGGCAGGCAGCGCCGCTCGAGCCTCGGCGAACGCCGACAGTGCGTCCGCCAGCCCGGCGATCCTGCGGTCCAGCGCCGCGATCTCCGCCTGATACGAAGCGATCTTCATCTCGCATTCGGCGATCCGGGCGGCCCTGCGGCGGGCGCGGGCGGTCGCGCCGATGTACTCGGCGTGCTCCTTGCGGTGCTGCCCGGCGGTGACGCCGTGCGAGTAGCGCCCGTCGGGGCCGATCACGGCGGTGGCCGAGAACGGGTCGCCGTCGAGCGCGATCGAGGCGAGCACGGCGGTGATCCTCGCCGCGGGCACCGGCGTCCCCGCTTCGGGCTCGAGCACGTCCGCGAGGCTGATCCCGGGCACCGGGGTACCCGGGATCAGGAATCCGTCGTCCGCCGCGATCTCGCTGCCGGCGGGAGCGATCCAGGCGTCCAGCATTCCGGTCGCCTGGAGCGCCGCCTCGATCGCCGCCGCGAGGTCGCCGGGAACCTGGTCGGCGAAGCGGACCAGCCGCCACAGCGGGGCACCATCGCGGCCCGTACGGTCGGCGGTCCGGCCAGGGTAGGCGGACGGCGCGTCGTCGCGCTCGGCGGCAATGCGGTCACGCTCTTCTATCACCCGGTCCCGCTCCGCCACCGCCGCCGCTCGGCCGGCGCGCAGCGCTGCCTGCTCGTCGCGGGCGGCCTGCTCGGCGCCGGCGGTCGCATCACCGTATACGGTCTCCAGCGCGGGCACGTCCGGCTCGCCGAAGCGGGCGATCGCGTCGGCCAGCGTCCCGGCGAGTGACTCCCACTGGCCGGCCGGAAGCAGCCCGGCGTGCCGGGCGGTCCAGTCCGAGAGGGCGCGCTCGGCCTCGGCGATCGCCTGCCGTACCGCGTCGGCGGCGGCCTCCTCGGCCTGCTCAGCGGCCGCCAGCGAGTCCAGCGCGCGATCAAGCGCGAGCCTGGCCAGATCCCGGGCCTGCTCGGCCTTGTGATGCTCGGCGAGGGCGGCGCGTACCGCCCGGACCGCTTCCAGCCTGACGGTCAGTCGAGCCACCGCCCGTTCGTTCAGATTCGCGGGCTCGGCGTCCGCCGCCTGCCAGGGAATCCCGGCGGTACCGGCATGATCCGCGAGCTCAGCGGCGGCACGAGAGACGGCCGCCTGCATGTCAGCCCGGATCGCATTCGCCCGATGCAGCTCATCTCGGCCGCGGGCGGTGGCGGCCTGGCGCCTGGCCAGCTCGGCGGCCGCCTCGGTCGCGGTATGCAGGCAGGTCCGGACCAGGCGGTCGAGGTCTTCGAGCTGCTCCACCGCCTGATAGGCGCTGCTGCCGCGGAGCTGTTCCAGCCGGGCGCGGAGCCTGGCGACGCCGTCCTCCGCCGCCTCCCGGCGTGCCCCAGCGGCCTCTTGCCGTTCCTCGGTGGCCCGCTGTTCGTGCTCGTCCGCGGCTACCGTTACCCGTGCGGCCTCGGTCGCCTCGCGGCGCCGGGTGAGCGCATCGGCAGCCCACCGGGCGTGGGTGCGCAGGTAGGTCGTGTAGCTGGCCAGGAACGTCTGGGTCGCCTCGTCCGCGGCGACCAGGCCCTCCAGCGTCGCAGCCACCGCCTCCATGTCGTCGAACGACCGTGCGGCCTCGGTGATCAGGTCGTCGTCCACCGGGCGGAGGCCGTCGGTGAGCGTGTCGGACAGCTTCACCGGGTCCAGGTTCTTCGCGAGCTGCGGTCGCCGCAGCGTGAGGATCAGCGTGAGGAGCTGCTCGTAGCGTTCCGGACCGAGGCCGAACAGCCGCTGATCGATGCCCGCGCGGTATTCGGTCGGCGACCCGAACATGGCAGCCTCGCCGATCTCGTCGATGAGCTGCTTGCGCGTCATGGGCCGGTCGTCGGAGGTTATCAGCGAGAAATCCTCCCCGACCCGGCCGTCGGCTACGAAGTGCCAGCGGACGGGGGTGTCGCGGTGCCGCTGCGCGTGCAGGCCTATCCCGACGGTGACCGCCTCGCCGGTATCCCGATGACGCAGTTCCAGCCACACGTAGCCGACAGCGTTCTCGCCGCCGCGGAACAGCAGGTTGGACTTCATCGTCCGGTCCTCGGCCGCGAACGGGTTGAGCCGTTTCGGATCGATCCGGCCGTCGAGCACGAACGGGAAGAGCACTTCGAGCGCCTTGGTCTTGCCGGACCCGTTCGGGCCGCGCAGGACGAGCCAGCCACCAGCGAAGCAGAACTCCTCGTCGCGGTAGTCCCACATGTTGATGATCCCGGCGCGGGTGGGCTCGAATCGTGTCACGGTTTCGATGGCTCCTTGATCTGGGCGGTGACACCGCGGTAGCGCGCCAGCAGCGGCAGCACGAGCACGCCGCCATCGACCCGGGCGACGAGGCCCACGCCCGCGAGCAGGCTGAGTGCCTCGGACAGCAGGCCGCCGAGGTCGGCGACCTGCTTCTCGGCCATGCCGGACCCGAACTCGTCGACTAGCTTGCGCAGTTCGGTGCGCAGCCACGTCTCGCTGAGGAACGGATAGGTGACGTCAGCAGGGGCCGCCTGTTCTTCCCGGGGGGTAAACACCAACCCCCCGGACCCCCCGCCCGCGCCGCTTCTCGCCGTAGTATCACCCGGCGCCGTAGTCACCATGTAATCGTTGTCGATGGCGAGGAGGCGGGCTACCCAGCCGCGATCCGGTAGCGCGGAGTCGATACGCTGGGCCGCCTCAGCGAGCCGCTCGGCCGCGGTGGCGGCGGGAAGATGCTCGACCCGGGCACGATTGCGGTGCAGGTACCCGGCGATCCGCGCGCACAGCAGCAGCCCGGCTTGCGCGACCGTTCCGGTTCCCGGGAAGGTGATGTCGGTGAGCCGCTGGCCGATGTTCACCAGCGCGACACCCTCTGCCCGGCGCTCCACGGTAAGCCCGGTGAGCCGCTCCAGGTCCTCGGCGAGAGCCGGCGACCGGAGCTGGCCATGAAGTCCAGGGTCCAGGTCAGCGTAGTAGACGACCGGGTTCTCCAGGACGAGCCGGCGCGCGCGCCGGGCGGTCAGCCGGCGCTGTGCGTTGATGCCCTGGCCCACGCCGCGCGTGCCGTCGAGCAGTTCGGTCACCGAGCTCACGTGCTGCAGTACGCGGCTAGGGGCGTAGATGGCCGCGACGACCTCCCGGTCGATGTCGTACAGCGCCTCGGCGTGTTCCGGGTCATTGACCCACTCGGCAGCGGAGCCGTCGGCCATGTGCAGCGCGCCCCGGGCTTCCAGCCAGGCCACCGCGTCGACGAATGCGTCACGGTCGGCCTTCCGGCCGGTGTCCATGCCCAGGCCATCGATACGGCCGGCCTCGGCGGCCACGGCTTCGGCCAGCTCGCCGAGCGCGATCTGCTTGCCGGAACGGCCCAGTGCGGACAGGGCCAGGACCAGGTAGGCGTAGCGGCGCCGGTCAAACGGACGCCGCGCACGGGTCAGGGCCGGCCGGGTGGCGTCCAGCGTGTCCTGCACTCGCCGCAGCCGGGCTGTCTCGCCGTTGCTGACGAGGGTGTATCCAAGGACTTCGGCGAAATCGGCGCGTAGCTGCCCGGCCCACTTACGGACCAGCGGCAGCGAGGTCTTGTCCGGGTAGCTGGTCGTGACGAGGGGGTGACGCAGCATGAGCCGAGCGGCCTGCTGGTATTCGTCGAGTTCCAGGGGGCTGACGTCCGCGGCGACCCTCATCTCGGCTCGCTCAATTCCAGCCGCAGGCCGTCTAGATGAAGTCTCCCCCGGACGGTCCGGACCGTCGTCGAACCGGCGGCGGGGCGGAGGGTGAGGCGGATCCCGTGTGCCGAACCGGTCGCCACCGGACCCGGTGCCCGGGTGCCGGCCACCCGGCTCACCGGGACCCGCGCCGACAGTGCCACGTCCAGCAGGCTGAGCAGGGCCTGGAATTCCGGCTCGTCAAGCACGCGATCGTACACACCGTCGGCCGCTAGCTGCGCCGTCGCCGCTCGCCGTTGTGCGGTCGCCTTGAGCTGTTCGGCGCGTAGCCGCTGTAGCTCTTCCTCGTTGCGCTGGATCTTGGCCGGGCCGTGCAGCGACTGGTTCTTTCCGGTGCGCACCAGGGTGCGCGACAGCGCGACCGGCTCGGCCTCCCACCACGACAGCCGGCCCGGGATCTGGTCGGGATCGTCATAAGCGGCCGATATGTGCCGGGGCGCGCCTAGCCCGAACACCACCTGGAACAGTGCGTGAGCGTCGGTATCGGCGGGAGCGGAGGTGAACCATTGCGCGAGATGGCGCAACTGGCTCTCCCGGCTGACCCCGCCCCGTCTCGACTCCGTTACCCGGCGCAGCAGCGCGGTGACGTTCGCGATCCCGGTGATCGTGGCGTCCTGTAGCCGCTCGGCCTCGCTGCGGGAGCCAGCGCCGGGCCCGTCCGCGCCGAACCACTGCACCAGGCCGGCCCAGCGGTGCCGCCAGTCCGCGACCCGTTCGGCGGTGGTACGGAACAGCCGCTCGTCGGCCTCGGCGGCCAGCGCGGCGATCCGGTCGTCGCCCACCGCGCCGACCTCGGCGACCGCGTCCGCGAGCATCGGTGAGAACCGCGACAGCTCGGAGTGAAACTCGCGCATGTGGGTGAGCAGCGCGTCCTTGTGTGCGAGAAAGACCTCTGGCCGGGTGTCGTTGGTCCGCGCCAGGTCACCCAGCATCAGGTAGAAGCGGGCGGCCCGCTGGGCCATGTCCGCCAGCACCCCGTCCAGGCGGGACAGTTTCCGGTACACCTCGGCGGCGTCACCGGTTCTCGCGGCCTCGGCCAGCGTGACCAGATCCGCCAGGATGTCGGGGAACACCAGCCGGGACAGCTGCGCGTCCTCCAGGCTGGCGCCGAGCACGTCCTCCACCGCGCGGTAGGCGCGGTAGCCGGCCTGGGTGAACTGGTAGACGTAGTGCCGGTTACGGTATTCGGCCAGGTTGGCGGCGCGCGTACCGTCGTAGGAGCGGTCCAGCACTTGCCACTCGGCCAGCGCGTCAAGCAGGACCTGAACGTCGCCCACCGCCCCCGCGTCCGCGTGCTCCCCGGCCAGGGTGTCCAGCATCGCCCTGGCGTCGGAGGCGTGCATCAGGACGTGGTAATTGGCCCGCGCACGGTCGAAAGCACGCAGTAGCCACAGGTACTCGTGCCGCTTCTCCGCCGCGGCGAAGTGGAACAGGCGCAGCCGGTCATCCAGGGTGAAGGCGTCGATGCCGAAGGCGTCGGCGGACGTACCTTCCCCAGGACCGGCGGCGGTATCCGGAGTGGCCACATTCACGAGACCAGACCATACCGGTGGCCTATGACATTCTCCGGGGATCAGCGCGGAACAGACTGTTCGCTCAAAGCGCGATGGCCGGTTTCAGCACGTCGGCGCACCACTGGCGGAAAGTGGTCGGGGTGCTGGATTCCGGTACTGGGCGGCCCGGGGGGACCAGGTGCCTTCGCTGCGCGATGGGCGGGCCGACGTGGCGCTGGTGCTGACGCCGTTCGACGAGCGCGGGCTGGACAGCGGAGCACTGGTGACCGAACTCGTCTGGTTCCGGCTCTCCGAATCCCGGTCTTCGGCCGTAGCCGCCTTCGTCCGCACGGCCCGCGAGATAGCCGCCGCCGCTACACCCGCACCCGAGCTGGACCCGGCGCCGGTGGTCAAATGCGACATGAGGATTCGTCGAGCCACCGCCGTTCGGGATAATCAGAAGTATCTGCCCACGCGACAAGTACTGCAAAATCCGGACGCTGCAGCCGCTTGCATCGCCCGGGGCATTTTGTCCATTTCTGCCCCACTTGGTCTGTCGTCCGCCGTCCAGCAGCATGGAAATTAAGAGCCTCGTGGAAGAAAAGGCGCCGGTTTCCGGCGTCTTTTCTTCCAGGAAGCTCTTTTCTTCCGCAATGCAGCAGGCCGATGAGGTCAGGATCGGTGAACAGGTTCGCGGCGGGATTCATCGGCGACCGACGCCAGGTATTGCCGGACCGCGCGGCGGCTGCGCAGCACGATCAGCCGCGCATCGCCCGCGTGGTCGGCGATCAGGCGCCGGACCTGTGGGACCATGTGCTTGCGGTAGCCGATGATGGAGCGGATGAAGTTCCAGGTGATCCGGTCATAGCCGCCGATCGCGACCTGCTGCCCGCCCCGGTGCCGCAGTCGCTGCTGCGCGATGCCCCGCAGGCATGCGGTCGCGGGCAGGTCCAGGAAAATGACCGTGTCGGCGGGTGCCAGCCGGATCAGCAGGCTGGAGGCGTAGCTTGCGTCGATAACCCACCGCGGCGCAGCGGCCAGTTCCTGCTGCAGGGCGGTGAACTGCCCGGTGTGCAGCGGCTGCCAGTCCGGATCGTAGTACAGCCCGTCCAGGTGCACCGGCATGATGCCGAGCATCCGGCCGAGCTCGCGCGCCACATGCGACTTGCCGCTGCCGCCGCAGCCGATGATGGCGATCCGGTCCACAGCTTGCGAGCTTAGCCACCTGCGTGCATGCACGCAGGGCGTATGGAATTGTTTGGGCCTATGGACTTCGAGCCGTACCGGGGTGAGCTGGTGGCTTACTGCTACCGGATGCTGGGCTCGCTCCCCGATGCCGAGGACCTGGTGCAGGAGACGATGCTGCGGGCGTGGAAGGCGCGCGACCGCTACGACAGCACCCGGGCGTCGGTACGCACCTGGCTGTACCGCATCGCGACCAACGCATGCCTGTCCACGCTGGAGGGGCGTGCGCGGCGGCCGTTGCCGTCCGGGCTGGGCGCGCCGAGCGAGGATACCGGGGCGCCACTGACACCGGCGTTCGACATCCCTTGGCTGCAGCCGTTTCCCGATGCGCGGTTCGACACGGGGATGCGGGCCGACATGCGGCTCGCACTGGTGGCGGCGATGCAGTTCCTGCCGCCGCGGCAGCGCGCGGTGCTGGTCCTCCGGGAGGTACTTGAGTTCAGCGCCGCAGAGGTTGCCGAGCAGCTCGAGACCACGGTGCCGGCCGTCAACAGCGCTCTGCAGCGGGCCCGGGCCGCCCTCGCGGATACACACGATGCGGGCGAGGTCACCGAACCGGACGACCCCGGGGTGCGCGCGGTGATCGAACGATACGTGCAGGCGTTCGAGGCTGCCGACGTTCCAGCGCTGGTGCGGCTGCTCGCCGATGAAGCGGTGATGGAGATGCCGCCAGTGCCACTGTGGTACCGGGGCAGCCGCGACTACGGCCTGTTCATGCGCCGTGTGTTCGACCTGAACGGGCCAGGCTGGGCCATGAGGCAGCTCACCGCCAACGGTCAGCCCGCGCTCGCCGCCTACGTACCGGAATCCGGTGGCGGGCACCGGCTGCATACGCTCCAGGTCTTCACCGTCACCGCCGGCCGGGTCACACGCAACGTCGTGTTTGCCGATCCGCGCGTGTTCGAGGCGTTTGACCTGCCCGGGCAGATCTCCGGTGACGAGGTCCGCCAGCCGCGATGAGTTCGGGCGGTGCCGCCGGTACATACCGGTGAGCACCTACCGAAAGGGAGACCCATCGTGAGCGTCATAGTCATCGAGTTCATCACCTTGGACGGCATCGTGTCCGACCCGGACGGTTCCGACGGCACGCAGGGGGGCGGCTGGGCGTTCCGGCACGGCCCCGAGGCGGTCGCCGGGGACAAATTCCGGCTCGGCAGCGTGCTGGACAACGGGGTCATGCTGATGGGACGGAAGACCTGGCAGTTGTTCGCCCGGATCTGGCCTGGACGCGATGACCCGTTCGCCAGGCGGTTGAACGCCGTACCCAAGCTGGTCGCATCAAGCACGCTGACCGACGTGTCGGCGTTCGCGAATTCGCAAGTCGTTGACGGCGACCCCATCGACGCCGTCAAGCGCGAGCGGCGTGATGTGATCGTCACCGGTAGCCTGAGCGTCGTGCAGCCGCTGATCACCGCGGACCTGATCGATGAGTACCGGCTGCTGACCTTCCCCACCATCCTCGGCAGCGGGGAGCGGCTCTTCCCCGCCGGCAGCCCGCCCGCAGACCTGGAGTGCCTGTCGGCCGAGCGGTCCGGCGCCGCCGTGCTCGCGCGGTACGGGAGGGCAGCACAGTGACAGCGCGTTCACTCCTTCTCCGTCAGCCATGAGCGCAGGAGATAGCGATCGATCGAGTCCGGACGGCCGAGCGGGTGACCGGAAGCCTCCCGCTCGGCGAGTTCGGCCTTGGTGAACCAGCGGGCTTCCAGGATCTCCTCCCCATCGACTGAGACGGCGGCCTCAAGCGCGCGTGCCTCGGGCAGCGCCGACAAGTCCACCGCGAATATTCCTGCTGTCCCATCCAGGCCCAGGAGCACGGGTGCGGACACCTCGCGCAAGGTGGCGTGACGGCCAGGTTCGGCGGAAATCGCGGGCACCGGCGGATCGCCCGAGACGAGGCACTGATCTCGCCAGACCGGTATCAGCCGGGCTTCGCCGTCATCGAGCAGGGCGGCGATCCAGCTAGCATCTGTCCGCCGGCCGCCAGCCCGATCCAGCCGGGAGCCTGAATACGGCAAGCTCACCCAACCCCCGCCGGCCGGAAGGGCTCCCTCCGCAAGATTCATTCCCGCAAGGTTCATAACCGAAAGATACGAGCCTCTCGCCGAGGCCACCCCTGCGTTGATCGCCGAGGGTCATTGCGGACTCCGATGTAACCATCATGCCTCTCACCGCCGCCGTCGCGACGGCCGGCTACACCGCCACCAGGCAATTCGCCTACCTCCCGACAGCCGGCGGCCAGAGGCGACGTGATCTTGGCGTGATATTTATGTTATCGTCCCGAGATGTGTGTCTGATTCCGCGTGGTCTTGTCCCGCTTACCCGCGCTCCTTCGACAGATTCCGCCGTTCAGCCGTGCGCCGCGGCGCGACATCACGGAGCCAGGCAGAGTGTGGTGGTGCTGGCCCTGGTGGTCGTGGTGGTCGTGCTGGATCAGGCGGCCAAGTGGTGGGCTTGGCGGCACGTCTCGTGGACCAGGATCAACTCCGGCGGCGACGTCCTCGTCGGGCACACGATCGGCACTTGGTATGCCGGCCCGGTCTCGGGCGCGCTGCTCGACCTGCTGGACTTCGGGCTGCTGAGCATCGCCGTATCCCTCCTGGCGCGCTGGCGGGCAACAGCGGCAGTTCGTGTTTCCGGCGCCTTGATGACCGGCGGGTGGGGCAGCAACCTGTCCGACCGGCTGGGAATGCACTACTGGACCGCCCCAGGAAGCGTCCGTGGCGTGGTCGACTTCGTCCATATCGGCGAGCATTATTACAACGCCGCTGACTTCTTCATCATCTGCTGCACGCCGCTATTCCTGCTGGCAGCCGGATACCAGGGCGTGCGGGCGGCGCGGCGGCCGATCGTGGCCGGGAGCATATCGTCGCCTGTACAAGGCCGGCTGCGGGCCCGGGTGCGGATCTCGGCGCTGGCCGGCGCGGGCCTGATGCTTGTCGTCGCGCTCGGCGCGGCGAACTACGGCGGCGTGAACGCCGCGCCCCGCACGCCGCCGCACAAAGCGACAGGTATGCACGTCCAATCGTGGCCGCATCACCACCTGTCCGGCCAGGTCCCAGCGATGAGCGTGTCACGCCGCGGTAGGGCCCCATCGGTCAACTCCGGGCGGGCGCCGTACCGGTCATCTTCTCGCTGATCTCCCACAATTTCCGCGCGGCCCCCTCGTCGCGGGCGGCGGCTGATGGCTCGCGCCGCTGGCGCTTGACGTAGTACCCGCCGGTCTGGTCCGCCACATCCGGCGAACTGGCCAGGTACACGATGGTGTCCGCGCCGCGCTCGGGCGACAGCAGGAACGGCCGGGCGATCCTGATGCCGAGCCTCAGCAGCGGTCTGGCCTGCCGGCCGAAGCCCGTCCGGACCACCCCCGGGTGCGCGCAGTTGGCCGTGACCCCGGTGCCATCCAGCCTGCGGGCCAGCTCGCGCGTGAACAAGATGTTGGCCAGCTTGCTGTTGGCATAGGAACGCCAGCTGTCCCATCCGCGTTGCAGGTCCGGGTCGCTAAGATCGAGGCGGGCGGCGGAGTGCGCGTCGGAGGTGACGGTGACCACCCGCGCGGGTGCGGACGCGGTCAGCTTCGGCAGCAGCAAGCTGG
This sequence comes from Streptosporangiaceae bacterium, assembly GCA_019245115.1. Lineage (GTDB taxonomy): Bacteria > Actinomycetota > Actinomycetes > Streptosporangiales > Streptosporangiaceae > JAFARZ01. The sequence continues at coordinate 30,009 of JAFARZ010000141.1, forward strand.
TCAGCAGGAAAGGTGCCAGGTGGTTGACCGCGAACACGTGCTCATAGCCGTCTGGGGTGATCCGTCGTTCACCGAGCACCAGGCCAGCGTTGTTGATGAGCACGTCGATGCGCTCCAGGCCGCCCAATCGCTCAGCGAGCCCGCGCACCTGGTCCAGGGAGGCGAGGTCGGCGATCTCTGCCCGCGGCGGCGATGCGCTCACCGAACCGATCTCAGCGGCGGCCGCGTCGGTCCGGCCGCGGTCGCGCCCGACCAGCACGACCGTAGCGCCCTGCTTGGCGAGAGCTGTGGCCGCCGCCTTCCCGATCCCAGATGTCGCGCCCGTAACCACGCAAACCTTGCCCTTCATGCCCCGCATGCTAACCCAGCGGGCCCGGCCCAGTCCGCCCGCGGCGAAGGCTGAGCCCAGGCGGTGCGGTGGGGGAACCTCGACGGTTTGAGAGCGCTGCGGTGGCCATAAAGGGCCAGCGGGAAGAAATGGCGCCGGTTGCGAACTTTTCCCAACAAATCGGGCTGGCGGCCGTGTCGCGGGCGGACCGTCGATTTTATTAGGATATGACCGTAATGCGACGGCGACTACGGTGGGGCGACGCGGAAGAAAAGAGCTTCGCGGAGGCGCGGGCGCCGGTTTCCGGCGCCTTTAGTTCCAGGGGGCTCTTTTCTTCCGCGAGATAACCGGCCCATGTGCCAGTTATGCGGTGATAGGTGCAAGTTCACCAGGGCCGACAGGGCATTTGCTGGGTGTATCGCGATGGTTTTGCGGAAGAGGCGGCCTCATCGCGGCTCGGAAGAGCAGGCCATCAGCACCTTGTGCTCGCGGCCAGTTCTGGGACTTGTCCCGTGGCCCGCTCCGGGTCCGGCGGCCGGTGGGCGGGGAGGGTCAGCGTCACGTGCAGCCCGTGCGGCGCGGCTGACGCCGCCTGGGCTGTGCCGCCGTGTGCGGCGGCGACCTCGGCCGCGATGGCGAGGCCCAAGCCGGAGCCCGGCCTGGCCGGTGTGGCTCCGGCGCGGTAGAACCTCTCGAAGATGTGCGGGAGCTCGTCTGACGGGACGCCGGGTCCGTCGTCACTGACCTCGATCGTCACCGAGACGCCATCGTCGGCGCCGTAATCGTGACCGGAAGGGAATGCGGTGATGGTCCCGACGGTGCCGTCGGGGGTGTGTACGAGCACGTTCATGAGCAGGTTGTCGATGGCGCTGCGCAGCAGCTCCTCGTCTCCGATGGTCGTCAGGTCATCGGAGACGTATACCTGCCAGACCCGCCCGGGACGGGCGGAGCGCGCCCGTTCGGCACACGCCCGCAGCAGGGTGGTCAGGTCAACCAGTTCGCGGCACCGGTCCGGATGCAGGCCGAGCCTGGCCAGGCGGAGCATGTCATCGACCAGTCGGCTCATGCGCTGCGTCTCCAGCGTGATGCGGCGCATCACCTCGTTGACCTGACCCGGTCCGGACAGGGCGCCCTGCTGGTAAAGCTCGGCGTTAGCGCGCAGCGACGCCAGCGGCGTCCGGAGTTCATGGCTGGCGTCGGCGAAGAACCGGCGCATCTGGTCCTGGCTGCTCTCGCGCTCGCGCACCGCGGCCTGGATCCGCGCGAGCATGCCGTTGAGGGCCGCGCCGAGCCTGCCCACCTCGCTGCGGGGGTGGTGCGGCGTCACCCGGTCGGCGAGGTCACCGGCGGTGATCCGGTCAGCCTGCGCGGCCATCGCCTCGATCGGGCGCAGGCCGCGGCGCAGTAGCCAGAAGACACCCAGGCCGATCAGCAGCACAGCGGCGACGGATCCGAGCACCACAATCAGGACGATTCGCCCCACCGTCCGGTTCACCTGGTCGAGGCTGGTGCCGGCGAGCAGCACGCCGCCAGGTGCGCGCTGCCCCACGACGAGCGCTCCTGGCGACACCGCGGTATACGTCACGCCCATCGTGACGGGGGTTCCCGCGTGCGCGATCCGCCAGTCCTCCAGCGCAAGCACGCTCTGGGCGACCCCGTATTGCAGGATGACCCGCTGCCCGTGGAGCGGCCGGTAAACGACCGAGTACTCGCCCACGACATAGCGCAGGGACAGCGCGCGGCTCGCTGCCAGATCGGCCGCCGACCTGAAGGTCGCCGCCGGGAGCACCGCGTTGAGCTGAGGAGCGGTCGTCTTCAGCGCCTGCTGGAGGTCCGCGCTGGCCGACCGGAGCAGGTAGCCGCGCATGGTGTTCACCGCGGCGAAGTCGAAGGCGGCGAGTGCGATGAGCGTGATGACCACCGCGCCGGCCATGACCCGCAGCCGCAGCGTGATCCGTCTAGTCAGCATGATCGCTCCCCGGGCTCGTCGGGACTGGGCTCGTCGGGACTGGGTATCGCCGGATGGCGGCATGCGCAGGCTGTAACCCACGGCACGCCGGGTGCGGACCAGCTCCGGGCCGCGCCGCGCGAGCTTGCGGCGCAGGTAGGCGAGCATGAAGAACCGCAGCAGCCGGAACTCGGTGGGCGACAGCTCGATGACGTGTCCGGCCCGGCGAAACTCGTAGGTCTCCTGATCGAGGGAAAGGTCCGCGAACTCGAGGAGCTGGCCGGACCCGGACGAGGGCCGGGCGCGGCGGAGCACCGCGCGGATCCGCCGGCTTGGGGCCACAACGGGAACCGCCGCCCCTCCGGGACGGCAACCGCCGTGGCGCTCGCCACGGCAACCGCCGTGGCGCTCGCTCCCGCTTGCCAGCCATCCAGCCATAGGACCACGGCGGCGCGAGGGCCATCTCCGAGAATTCTTAAAGTTTCGTGTGAAACGGCCTCACACGCGATTCGCATATTTCTCACGCGAACACCGTAGTTGCGCACGGCACGCTGTCGGCCATGCGAACCAGATCACGGCTCGCCCGCCGTCGCGTCGTGCTGTTGGGAGTGACGGCCGCGGCGGCGTTGCTGTCCATCGGCGGGCTGATAGGCGCCACGTTCGTGAAGTCGCCGGCGCAGCTGGCTGCCGACACCGCCCCGCCGGCCGAGACGGTGACAACCGCCAAGACGGTTGATCAGGTCCTGACCGCGACGGTGGCGATGCGCGGTGTCGTGTATCCCTCGACGCAGTACGACATCTCAGCGGGCGGCGGAGGCTCAGCGGGTGGCGGGGGGCCGGCCTACATCACGAAGCTGGGCGTGTCGGCGGGGAACTCGGTGACCAACGGGCGGTTCCTCGCGGAGATCGACGGCGAGCCGATGTTCGTGCTCAAGGGCGCGGTACCCGCCTGGCGGACGCTGTCGCCCGGCGAGAGCGGCCCGGACGTCGTCCAGCTCCAGGACGCGCTGAACCTTCTCGGCTACTACGACGAAGGCGACAAAGCCGGGTACTACGGTGCCGCCACTCAGGACGCGGTGTCCGCGTTCTACACCCATCTCGGGTACACCGCGCCGACCACGGGGGCCGCCACGCAGCAGGCGGTGAACCAGGCACAGAAGGCGGTGACCGCCGACGAGCAGCGAATCGCGACACTCAAGGGACAACAGCTCAACGCCGCGCAGGCGCAGCTGTCGTCTGATGAGTCGGCGCTGTCCGCCGCGGAGGCCGTGAACGGTCCCGAGGTTCCGCAGGGCCAGGTCGTGTTCCTGCCCGACGTACCGGCGACGGTGGTCGCCGTGAACGGCGGGGTCGGGCAGCAGCCGGGATCGCCGTTCGTGGAGCTGTCCGCCGCCAGCTCGCTTTCGCTGACCGGAGAGCTGCCGCCCGCCTACGCGTCACAGGTGAAACCGGGCCTGACGGTGACGATCTATGACGAGGTGACCGGGGACCACGCGACCGGGAAGGTGTCATCGGTCGGAGCCACGACCACCACCGCGCCATCCGGCACGACGGTGGACATCGGCGGCGGCTCGTCAGGCGGCGGCTCGTCCGGCGGCGGGTCGTCCGGCTCAGGCTCGGGCGCGGGCTCCGGCTCGAGTTCATCCGGTTCTGGCTCCGGCTCGGGCGGCTCCGCCTTCGTCCCGGTGAACGTGACCCCGGCATCGCCGCTCCCGTCGGCGCTGAACGGCGAGAACGTCCTGGTCACTGTGGAGACCGGGCAAACCGAAGGCCCAGTGCTCACCGTGCCTGTCGCCGCGCTCGTCACCACCGCCTCCGGCCAGAGCGAGGTCACCGTCGTCGGCCTCGGCGGCAAGCAGACGAACGTCCCGGTAACGCCGGGAATGTCAGCAAACGGCTACGTCCAGGTCACTCCTCGCGTGAACGGCGCGCTGGCGGCTGGGGACAACGTGGTGGTGAGCGGATGACGGCCCCGGTGACCACTCCCGTGACGACGACCCCGGTGATCGAGCTGCGCGGGCTGACGCGCACTTACCCGGGGCCGCCCCCGGTCGAGGCGCTGCTCCCGGCCGACATGGTGATCGAGCAAGGTGACTACGTCACGGTGACCGGCCCGTCCGGCTCCGGCAAATCGACACTCCTGCACCTGCTCGGCCTGCTGGACACCCCGACCGACGGCATCTACCTGCTCGACGGTCTCGACGCCAACGCCATGCCGGACCGGGACCGATCCGCCCTACGGGGGCGGCGGATCGGTTTCGTCTTCCAGTCCTTCCACCTGCTGCCCTACCGGACCGCGGAAGAGAACGTGCTCCTGGCCCAGCTCTACAACCGCACCCCGCGTGCCCGCCGCCGCGCCTTCGCTCAGGAGGCCCTCGCCCAGGTCGGTCTCGCCCACCGGATCGACGCGCTGCCGACGACGCTGTCCGGCGGAGAGCGGCAGCGGGTCGCGATCGCGCGGGCGCTGGTGAGCCGTCCGAGCCTGCTGCTGTGCGACGAGCCGACCGGAAACCTTGACTCCCAGAACGCGGCCACGGTCCTTGACCTGTTCGACGAACTGCACACCGCCGGATTGACCGTCGTGGTGATCACCCACGACCCGAACGTCGCGCGCCGGGCGAACCGGGCCGTGGCCATCAGGGACGGGGTGCTGCATGCGTGACACGCTCGCCGAAGCCGTCGCCGGGATCGTCCAGCGACCAGGCCGCGCGGCGCTTACGATGATCGGTACGCTCCTCGGGGTCGGCGCGTTCGTTGCCATCCTCGGCCTGACCGCCACCGCGGCCGGCCAGATCTCCACCCAGTTCACCGCCCTGGACGCCACCACGGTCACCGTCGAGGACAACGGCCCGTCAGTTGACACCGCCCCGCCCGGCACGAACCCGGCGATCGGGTTCCCGCCGGACGCGGACGCCATCGCCGGTCACATCGGCGGCGTGGTCGCCGCTGGCGTCTGGTGGCCGGTCGTTCTCCCCAACGGCTCGACCTTCACCTCGGCGCCCACCCTCGCCGCCGCGTCGGCGCAGAACATCAACCTGCTGGCAGCGTCCGCCGGTGCGGTGCGGGCGATGGGCCTGACAATGGTCGCAGGCTCGCCGCTGACCACGTACGAGAACGACACCGCACAGCACGTCGCGTTGATCGACGCGGTGGTGGCGCAGGAACTTGGCATCTCACCGCAGCGGCTGCCCGCTGGCCCCGCGGTGTTCGTGAACGGCATCCCGTACACGGTCGTTGGCGTGTACAGCGCGGCCAAGCGGGTCGTGACCAGCGAGAGCGCGGTGATCATCCCGGAGCGGACGGCGTTTGCCGATTACGGCAACCCGGTGCCGGGCATCGGCAACCAGGACGAGGCGCAGATGGTCGTCGCGACCCAGCTGGGCGCGGCGCGCGTGGTCGGTCAGCAGATCGCCCGCGCCGAGCTGCCGACGGACCCCGGCCGGCTGGTCGTGACCACGCCGCCCAACCCGCTGAACCTGCAGAGCCAGGTGAGCGGCGACCTCGCCGGGCTGTTCCTGATCCTGGCCTCGATCAGCCTGCTGATCGGCGCGGTCGGGATAGCGAACACCACCCTCGTCGCGGTGCTGGAGCGCACCGAGGAAATCGGCCTGCGCCGCGCGCTGGGGGCCCTGCCCCGGCACATCGCGGGCCAGTTCCTCACCGAATCCGCCGCGCTGGGCACGCTCGGCGGCCTGCTCGGCACGTCGCTGGGCGTGCTCACCGTGGTCGTCTTCGCGGTGACCCAGAGCTGGACCGCCGTGCTCAACCCAGCGGTGACCCTGCCCGCGCCGCTGCTCGGGAGCGTCGTCGGGCTGCTGGCCGGGCTGTATCCCGCGCTGCGCGCCGCGCGCACAGACCCGCTGTCCGCCTTGCGCCATGGAGTGTGACACATGCGAACCGCCGTCGTTATCTGCTGCTGCCTGGGCCTGGCCGCGTGCACGGTGGCACCCTCGTTCAAGCCGGACACGAGCGTGACCAGGCCCGCCGTCGGGCACCCGGCCCCGCCGTCCTCGGTGCAGGCGGCGACATCCAGCGAGGCGTTCACGCCCTACCAAGAACTCGGCCAGAGCAACGACGACGGCCTGGCGCCCAATGAGTCTTATTCCGCACTCTCCAAGGCGTGCCTGACCGACACGGGCTTTCCGAACGCTCCCAGCTTCGGGTTCTTCGTCGATGGCCCCCTATCGGGCCGGCTGCCGTACGGGCCATGGGGCTACCTTGGCGTCGCCGAGGCCGAGCAGGACGGTTTCCAGCCTGGTTTTCTTATCCAGAGGGCGTTTCCGAACGCGTCAGGTCCGCCTTCGGCCGCGGAACAGAAGGCGATGGAAAAGTGCGACCCGATCACCGGAAAGTTCTTCGATGCCGAAGGGCACAGCACGCTGGCCGGAATCAGTACGCTGACCAACGATATAAAGACCGATGTCCAGCACGACCCGTCGGTGCTGGCGGCCACGAAAGCCTGGTCGGCCTGCATGGCGCAGAATGGCTACAAGATCACCGATCCGCAGACCGCGTTCCAGCAGGCGCTGCGAGCCGGCGGCACCGTCATATATTCCGGGGGCTCCGCCAGCGGCGGCTCCGGGAGTGTCGCGATAGAGGCCCTGGGTGGCCCGCAAAACAAGCAGCAGAAGGAGGCCGAGATCGCGCTGGCCGTGACCGATGCGGACTGTACCGAGTCCACCGACCTGGCCGGGATCTACTTCGCCGTCCAGGCCAGCTACGAGCAGCAGCTCGTCAACGCCAACCAGCAGGCGCTCAATGCCGCGGTCGAGGAGTTCCGCGCCGATTACCAGAAGGAACTGACCGGACTGCCGAAGCTGCTGGGCACGACAAAGGCAGGTTTACCGACCTCCGGGCCAGCGTCGTACTCGAAACATTTCGCAGGCATCGGCTGGCCTGGCAGCCAAAGGTTCCGCTGGTCTTCGTTGACGGCCTGAAATGTCAGAGGTATGTTGTCTGCCAGATTGTGCCGATAACAGTCGAAATATTTCGAGGATTAGCGCCGATGACGCATTTCAGCCCTCGACACCTGCTAACGAAATCAGTGATCCGGCTGCTCATAGCGGGAATCCTTCCCGCCGCTGTCGTCGCGGCCTTGTTCTCGACCGGGGTCGTGGGGGCGGCGGGCAGGTCGTCCGCCCCCCGGCTGTCCGCCAGCAACGCCTCAGCGGACCTGAATGGTCACTGGGTAGGGACCTGGACCGCAGCGCCGCAACTGACGGAACCGGCCAATATGCCGCCTCCGCCGTTTACCGGGACCAATGTCGTCTTCGCCAACAGCACGCTGCGGCAGACCCTTCGCGTATCGGTCGGCGGACGGCAGATACGGCTGCGTTTTTCCAACGCCTACGGGGGCGCGGACCTGCCTATTACCGCGGTGTCCGTGGCCCGCCCGCTGGGCGGTCAGGCAGGAGTGAGCGCGATCCAGGCGGGCACCTCCCGGCCGGTGACGTTCGACGGCCGGACCGCCATCGATATACCGGTCGGCGCGCAGATGGTCTCCGATCCGCTGGATTTCCCGGTAGCCACCGGAACCAACCTGACCGTGACGATTTACCTGTCCGCCGGCCAGGCTTCCACCAGCATCACATCGCACCCTGGCTCCCGGACGAACTCTTATATGGTCACCGGAAACCACGTCAACGACCAGGATCTGCCCGGAGCGACGTCCGTCGCGCACTGGTATTTCCTCAGTGGCGCCGAAATCTGGACCAGCGCGCCCGCGGCGGCGGTGGCCGTGATCGGCGACTCGCTGACCGATGGACGCGGCTCCACGACGAATGGGAACGACCGCTGGACCGACCAGCTGTTCAACCGGCTGCAGTCCAGCCGGGTCGCGGCCAACGTAGCGGTCTTGAACCAGGGGCTCGGCGGTAACCGGGTGCTGCAGGACGGCCTCGGCCCCAACGTGCTGGCCCGGCTGGATCGTGACGTGCTGGCGCAGAGCGGGGTCAAATGGCTGATCGTTTTCGAGGGAGTGAACGATATAGGCACGGCCGATGCCACGGAGGCCGCCCAGAAGCAGGTCACGGCCGATTTGATCGCGGCCTTTCAGCAGATAATCACGAGGGCGCACGCGCTGGGTATTCGCGTTTACGGCGCAACGATCACCCCATTCGGCGGCAATACGATGTACGACGATCCGCAGGGATTGCGTGCGGCTTCCCGTGCGGCCGTAAACGAATGGATTCGTACCAGCCATCAGTTCGACGCCGTTCTCGACTTCGATCAGGTGGCGCGCGATCCGGCCAATCCGGGGCAGATCCTCCCCGCGTTCGACAGTGGCGACCACCTGCATCTCAACCCCGCGGGCTACGGAGCACTCGCCGCCGCCGTCCCAGCGGGCTTGTTCACGCAGGAGGGTGATGACCTCGGCTTCCAGTAAAAGGCGGCACCCTGGGCGGTGAACCCCTGCTCTGCGGTAAAACCGTGCTCTGCGGTAAATCCGCTGCACCATGTAAGCGTTTTCAGAGTAAAACGAGTTCACGGCCCGTCGTGAGCAGTTGCCGATTTGCCGGGATATGACCTTTTGCGGGCGGCGCGAGCGCCGGACGGCGTGGAAGATCGGAGCCTCGCGGAAAGAAAGGCGTCGCTTTTCGGCGCCTTTTCTTCCACCGGGCTCTTATCTTCCCCACTGAGGGACCTTGGTCTTGGAGGTCTGCCCGGCTGATGTCTGGGTTGGCCGGGGGTGGGCGGAGTGGCTGCGTTAATCAGTTGCGGTGTGTGCTGCTGGAGGGCCACAGTTAGCGGGTCGGTGGCACAGGCCGCCGATGCACC